>NZ_CAJJIB010000151.1:331784-663568 GCF_905187495.1 Streptococcus mitis
CAGGATTATCTTCAAGTCTGGTTACAAGATAGGCATGATTGGTCACTAAAAGCTTGCAGGTTTGTGCCCTTTCTTGACTACGTTTCCAAAAATCTTCCGTCACAAATAAGCTCTGAGATGATAAATTCCCGTCATGACGAAGATCTGTTAGAAAATGTTGGTAACGGTATAGTTGCCCGATTTCATCCAAATCTCCTGTCTCTGTCTCAGTCAGCCAGATCAAGAGTTGCATTTTAAAGCGTCTAAATAAGCGATTTTCATCATTTTCCTGCAAGGAACGATAAAAGGCATCCAACTTCAGATAATTGTGTGGTCCCTTTAAACTATGAATATCTATATGGAACACTTCCTTGAGACGTTTACCTTCTTCTTCCATGATTTGATTTTGAAGAATCTTTGTCGGAACGCTAAGGACAATCTGACGATTTTCCACTTGGGACAAAGCAGGTAAGAGATATCCATAAGTTTTACCAATCCCTGTCGGAGCTTGAATCAGAGAGACAGGCTCATCTTTCAATAGCAAGCCAACCTCTTTAGCAAAACTTTCTTGTTCCTCCCTCACTTCAAGGTTCAATAGAGAAATGTTTTTAGAAAAATCTTGGGATAGTTTTCGTGGCTCCAGGGGAGCTCCAGTTTTCTTGAAATACAGTCCTTGAACTTCGACCAAGTCTGGAGAACTAAGGATAGATTGGCCGCGATAAATTTCTTCAATAACCAGGTAGGACTCATATAAGAGGGCGTCAGCCATTTCCAGCAAGCGTTCCAAGAGTCCTTTAGGAAGCTGGGCCATCTTTTTCCGTAGAAATAAGAGTAATTCCGCGGTAGCGTGTGCATCTGAAAGGGCTGTGTGAGCGTGTTTAAGAGGAATTCCTAATTCTCGACACAATATCGGCAAACTATATTTTTCCAGTTCAGGGAAAAAGACCTGAGCCAATTCGACCGTGTCAACACGAGGATTTCTTAGTTCATAGCCTTCAAAAAATAAATTTTCCGCCAAGAGATTAGCATCAAACTGAACATTATGTGCTACAAAAATCCCATCCTCCACCAAGTCAAAGATTTTTCTAGCAACTTGCGAAAAATCAGGTGCTTGCGCCAGACGTTGGTCTGTCAATCCTGTCAGTTCTTTGATATGAGCATCCAAGGGTTCATGTGGATTGACATCCGTCGTATAGTGATCGACGATTTTTCCGTCCTCAATCACAACAATCCCCACTTGGATAATTTTAGCCTTACTACCTGTGCTAGTTGCCTCTAAATCCACCACAACATAGCGATTACCAATCGTTTTCATTATAAAAATTATACCAAAAAAAGGGCTATTTGGCACCTGCAAACATGGGATAATTTTCAAACTCAAGAAGGTTACTTGTATTAAAAATCCCAGTAAACAGAGCATCCTAGCCTACTTATTTTTTGAAAATATTGGAGAATAAGAAAAATTGAGAGAAGAAATGTTTGCATCTTCCTTCTCTCAACTATCCATTTACTTTATTTAACCATGTCAGGATCGTAGTCATAAAATCCTGTATCAAGGAAACGGTTTTTAGGGTGAAGTTTACGCACTTCTTCATCCAGCAAGAAGGCTTGGTCATGGCTAAAGTTACCCTCTTGAATCAAGCTACGCGCTTGAATAAAGAGTTTTGCAATCTCAACAAAGTTCTGACCAGGAGTGTAGAGCCCTTCTAGTTTCCAGTGAGTGAAACCATGCTCTACCAATTCTGTCAATTTTGTCATCAAATCAAGGTCGTTATTGGCAAAGATATGGGTACCATGATTGTCTTCAAAAATGGAATAGTGGCTCTCTGGGTCACTTGGCTCAGCCAAGAAGAGGTCACGCTTGCGAGTCTTTTCGTCATCGATATGTGTAAAGTTATAATAGTTTTGCAAGAGAGGACGCTTAGAATGGTGAATAACGCTAGCTCCGTAAACCAAAACTTCAGCAGGAATTTCCAAAATCTCTGGCATTTTGAAGAGTTCAGCAGATGGAATTTCACGCGCCAAAACAGCCTCAGATGCGCCAGCCTTTTGTCCCCAGAAGTTAATCTGGCGACTGCTAGTTACCATGGTTGAAGCATCGTAGATGGTCTTAAAGGAATAACCATCGCGGTTGACTACGTAAAAGACACCTGCATCCCCAATCGTAATGTAGTCTGTCTTGATTTCTTCCAAAAAGTCTAAGAAAGGCTTGATACGATCCATCATATCTTGGTGCATGAGGGCGTTAACCGCAACGATCAATTCTTTACCATCATCATGAACCAGCTTAGCGATTTCACGCAATTGGTCATGACTAAAGGTTGTTGGCAGACGAAGGCCAAAATCTTTCTCACCGACATAGATACGGTCTACGTCAGCTTCGAGTAGTTGTTCAACTTGTTCAATACTTTCAGCAGTTGCTGTAATGATAATCTTTTCCATAAGAAAAATTATACCATATTTCTCAAAAATCAGCCATTCTTTAAAAATGAAAAGGGACTTTATTCTTATTGTAACCTTTCTGTAATAATTCTCTGCTGAAAAAATGATAAAATAGGTATGTACTGTTAAGGAGAGAATAATGCCCGTAAGAAAATTACAATCCTATGAGGTAGACTATCAAGAAGAATTAAGCCAGCAGGTTCCTCGCTATCAAGATTATACACCTGAAGCGCAGTCTGATGCCAATCTCAAGGAAATCCTATTTTTTGTTAATATCGCTGTTTTTTGTATCTGTATTGCTATCTTTAGTTTTATCTTTTTAGCATTAAAATTATCACCTGCTCTTGCCTTTGCCGCAGCAATCGGATCCAGCTTACTTGTCTTAAAAGTTCAGCGCTTTATCATCAAACAAAAACGTAGAAGATAAATCCAAAATATCGCCCCATCTGGAGCGATATTTTTATTTTTTCTTTTTCGATGGTGTGTGGATGGCAATCTTCACTTCAAAGATTGTTCCCTTTGGTTTATTATCTTTAACAGTAATGGTTCCTTTTAGGGCATCTACAATTTGCTTGGCTAGGGATAATCCTAACCCAAAACCACCTTTTTGACGGGTTCTAGCCTTATCCACTCGATAAAAGCGGTCAAATATTTTCTTCTTATCTTCTGCTGAAATACCGACTCCATTGTCGGAAACTAGCAAATAAAGATTACGATCAGTCGCTGAGATAAGAAAATCAATTTCACCATCCTCCTCAGTATATTTGATGGCATTATCAAATAGGATGGTCATCAGTTGTTTCAAAAGAAGTTGATCTGTGACAATCGTTCGATGGATCCGATTTTCAAAACGAAAGACACGGTCATTTTCAGAAGCAATCATCTCATAGTTTGTGAAAGTCGTATTGAAAAAACTGGTTGGAACTTCTGCAAGTTCCGGCTTAATCCCATCATCTCTACGAGCTAAGTTCAGCAAGTTTGTCGTCAAAAAACGCATATTTCGGACTTCTTCCAAACTAGACGCAATGCTTTCGCTCACATCCATAATGGTTGCTTCTGGCTTACGAAAAAGGGTCTCTAAACGATTTTGCAAAACTGCAAGTGGAGTTCGTAACTCATGACTGGCATTTTCCACAAAGGACTGTTGCTTCTGCATGCTCTCAAGCAGGGGCCGAACACTGACCCTAGCTAGATAGAGACTGGCAAGTAAAGACAAAATCCAGAAACTAGCCATCACAATCACAATCAATTGCTCATGCTTTTGACTAGCCTGCTCCAACTGACTGGTATTAATCAAGACAGCTGCATACTTGATATTGGTTGAAACCGAACTGATATTGGTTTCCATCAAAATCATACGATAGATTTCTTCTTGTCCATAGCTATTAAAAACCTGAATCTGATAGATATGTCCTAGTTCTTTCTTCTCTAACTTAATCTTATCCAATCCCAAAAATCGATTTCCAGAAAGGAGCTGGGTAAAATTCTTATCAAAAAGAATGACTTCTGTGTTGGAACTGACATTGGGTTTTATCTCAGTCTTGCTAGTATCTGTAGCGGCATTCTCTAAATCTTTAATCTCTTCTGTTGCCCTATTTACAGCAAGCTGAATAACTGCTTGAGGATTTTCACTTAGTCCATGAAGCTTATCATCCACCGAAGTATAGAGACTCGAGTGCATGACCTGCAAAATAATCAGAGTCATGGTAGAGAAAATCAGAGTGAATACACCAAAGTTACGGATAAAATAACTAAAGTCATCCGCATACCATGTTTTTTTTAGTTTACTGAACATCTTTTAAAATATACCCAACACTGCGCAAGGTTTGCAAATTCTCTGCAAAAGTGGTTCCTTTTAATTTCTTACGGACTTTTGAAACATAGACTTCGACAACCGAAATCGTTGTATCACTATCAAATCCCCATAGACGATCAAAAATCTGAGTCTTAGGCAAAATAACATTTTGATTTTGAAGGAAATAAACTAATAAATCGAACTCTTTCCCCAACAATTCGACAGGAGTATCTTCGACTTTAACGGTATTAGTTGACAAATTAACCACAATATTTCCATAAGTCAAGGTGTTTTCATTAAATTTACCTGAACGTTTGAGAAGGGCTTGAATCCGCATTTTGAGTTCTTCTAGGTAGAAAGGTTTGGTCAGATAATCATCCGCTCCCAGTTCAAATCCATGTCCCTTGTCATCCAAACTTTCCTTGGCGGTCATGATCAGAACTGGAGTCGTAATCCCCTTTTCACGCAATTCTTTCAAGACTTGGAAGCCATTTTTTTCAGGTAACATTAAATCGAGCAAAATCAAGTCATAGACGCCACTTTCAGCTTCGTAGAGACCTTCTTCTCCATCAAATACCTGCATGACATCCGCAAAATCGTCTAAAAAGTCAAATACTGAATTTGACAGGCCTAGGTCATCCTCAACCAATAAGATTTTTATCATGAGAAACTCCTCCTTATTAAAACCATTATACCAAATTTGCCTTAAAAAAAACTCAACTCTCTGCATTTTACATGAGATAGCTGAGTTTTCTTTTTATTTTAGGCTTATTTATGCATTTCCGTATCGAAGAACGACTGCCTCCACTGCAGCTTTTTCACGGTTAATCAAGTCAACACGCGCTGCAATTTCCTTGATTCCCATACCGATGTTACGGCTAAGAGCAAGGTCAGAAAGTTGTGGCTCAAAGAATTCCTTGTACTCTGCCAAACGTTGCTGAGTCTTAAATACGTGAGCAGGAAGGATAACAAAGCTATCAAAGCTCATATCTCCACCAAGAGCTGCCTTAATCCAAGCCCAGTTTTCACGAGCCCAAGACCATGCTGTTTCCTGAGTTGCTTGATGGCTTAAGAACTGGAAGTACCAAGCAGACAAGTCTTGTGGTTTGACCACAAATTTGTCCTTCCAAGCAGCAATCAAGGTTTGGATATTGTCCGCATCTGTACTGTAGGCAAGAGCTGCTGCCAACTGACGTTTAAAAACAGCATCTGTTGCGTGAGTATAAGTATCAAGATAAAGTGCTAACAAGTCTTTAGTCTCATGATGTTTCATCTCATTAATCAGAACTTGTGAGCGAATAGCTGCTGGAAGTCCTGCAAAATTCTCCTTGTGAGTCGCGAAGATTTGGCTAGCGACTTGACTAGCTTCTGCATCATTTGAGCGAATCATCATAGAAACAGCCAACTGACGAACCAATTCATCCTCATCTGATTCGCCATCTTTAGCTTCAAAACCAAGACGGTCATAATTATGACGAGCCAATTTAGCAACCAAGGCTTTGAAGGCTCTTTCAGCTTCTGTTCCTTCATCGATAAAGCGCTCAAGGGCAGAAATTACTTGAGAAACAGCTGAAACGACAAGGTAAGATTCTTCTTTAGCGAGTTTATCAAGGACTGGAAGCAAGTCTGCATAAGAAATGTGCCCTGCTTCAGCAAGCAAGCGACGTTCTTGGACGATTTGCAGTTTACTTGTGTTATCAAGCTCAACTAGGTCAGCAAGAACTGCATCCAACAAATCTCCTTGATAGTCGGTAATGTAGTGGGCTGTATTTTCAGTGTTGAGACGAAGTGCTGTTTTGTTTTCAGCAAGAAGGGCTGCATAGCCTGGAATTTCGATGCTTTCAGTTTCGAGTGTATCAGGCAAGCCTTTCCAGTTGCTGTTTAGTGGCACAACCCAGAGACGGTTCTTGTCTTCGTTCTCACCGATGAAGAATTGTTTTTGTGAAATCTTCAAGACATCATTTTCAACTTTGACAGTAAGAACTGGGTAACCAGGTTGTTCCAACCAAGAATCCATAAAGGCTGCGACATCACGTCCAGACGCGTGACCAAGGGCATCCCAAAGGTCACGACCAATTGTATTGCTGTATTGATGTTTTTCAAAGTAGGCATGCAAACCTTTGGCAAAATCGGCATCACCTAGCCAACGACGAAGCATGTGCATGAGGCGACTTCCTTTGGCATAGACGATAGCTCCGTCAAAGAGCGTATTGATTTCATCTGGATGTTTCACTTCGACGTGAACAGACTGAACACCATCAGTCGCATCACGTTTCAAGGCAGACGGAACACCACCTGTTTGGAAATCTTCAAAGATATTCCAGCTTGGTTCAATAGCATCCACACAGACATATTCCATCATATTGGCGAAGCTTTCATTGAGCCAAAGGTCATCCCACCATTTCATCGTTACGAGGTTACCAAACCATTGGTGAGCCAATTCATGGGCCACAACAAGGGCAACTTGTTGACGGCTGGCAAAGGTAGAGTTCTCATCCACAACCAAGTAAACTTCACGGTAGGTCACAAGACCCCAGTTTTCCATAGCTCCAGCTGAGAAGTCAGGAAGGGCGATGTGGAGAGATTGAGGGATTGGGTATTTAACTCCATAGTAATCTTCGTAAAACTCGATAGAGCGAACAGCGATATCCAGTGAGAAATCAAGGTTTGATAGTTGGTGAGCTTTGGTTGAATAAACACCTACGAGGGTACCGTTTTTAGTTTTAGCCGTCACACCTTGCAAATCACCCGCAACAAAGGCTAACAGGTAAGAAGACATGCGAGGTGTTGTCTCAAACTTCCAGATACCTGTTTCCTTACGTTTTTCAACATCGATTTCTGGCATGTTAGACAAGGCCAATTCACCTTCTGCTTGGTCAAAACGTAGAGAGAGGTCAAAAGTTGCTTTGGCTTCTGGCTCATCCACACATGGGAAGGCTTCGCGCGCAAAATGGCTCTCAAATTGAGTAGACAAGACTTCCTTCTTGACTCCATCAACTGTGTAATAAGAAGGGTAAATCCCTGTCATGTTGTCTGTAATTTTTCCTGAGAAAGCGATAACCACTTCAACTTGACCTGCTTCAGCAAGTTCAATATGAAGGGCTTCATTGTCATGGTCAACTGTAAATGGACGAGCTTGACCTGCAACTTCTACAGTGGCGATTTCCAAGTCTTTTTGGTGGAGGGAAATACGGTCACTCTGTGCTTGACCAGTAATGGTCACCTTTCCAGAAAAAGTCTTGGTCTCACGACTCAAGTCTAAAAATAAATCATAATGTTCAGGAACAAATTGCTTAATAAAATGTTCAACTGCTTGCATAGTTTTCTCCTATTCTAAGTTTAAGAGCTAGAGCTCTTCTTCAAACAAACTTATTATATCATGTTTTGCTTAAGAAAAAAGGATTGGACGGCGATTTCCAAAACTTTCTTCCTTCTAATAGTCTACAGTGGGTAGACCTTGTGAAATTCTTCTAAAACAACCTTACTGTCAGGTGTAAAAGTCAATCCTGCTTGACCCAAACAGTCTGTGAAAAAGTCCTCATGAACCTGGCGCCAATAGACTAGGGATTTGTCACCTTCACCTTCCTTAAAGGCATGTTGAGCAGAAACTTTATTGAAGGGCTGGACAGAAACCTTTGTAATTTCGACAATACAGACAGCCTGATTTTGACTATCTAAAATGACATCAAAAGTTCCTTCTTGAGGAAGAGACTCGGCTTCTAGTGCGTAGAGATCGTAGGCTGAAGCTGTTGCTGTTTTTTCGCCTTTTAAAACCAAATCCGCTAAAAGGTCTGGTTCCACTCCAAAAGCCCAGGCATCTATCTCGTCTCCGATAGAAGGATTGATTTGCTTATAGGCATTCCACATTTCTTGCGGTGTCATGGGTGCTCCTTTGTAATTTTTTACTTTCTTCTTTTATGTGTTTAAGATGATCTGGATGGTCAATCTCTAAATTAAAAATCTCTGGAATAGAACTATAGTGGATAATGCACTTGATACCCAACTGATTCATTTTTTGTATGAAAGAATCATTCATATAACCTGCTACAGCAAAGTCAATCTTTTTCATCCTTGCTTTATCCTGCATATCTCTTAGCATATCTAACATAATTGGACTTTCCATATCATGCCATTGACTGTTTCTCACAGTGGCAAAAATAAAAGAAGTCAAATCATTCATTCCAACTACCATCTTTGAAATACCCGTTTCCAGTATGCTGTCTAAGTCAAAATACGCTGACGGTAATTCAATCATCGTGCCAACTTTCCCAGTAAAACCATGCTGACGCAATACTCTAATAGCTTGCTTTAACTGCTCAGCATCATTGACAAAAGGAAAGATAACAGATAGATTGGGATTGTTTTGATAAACTTCTGTAACGACATGTGCTTCAGCCTGAAATTCATCCGGACACGCCAGCAAACGCCTAGTTCCTCTATATCCAAATAAGGGATGATTTTCATCAAAATACTCTTTAGTCCCCTTTAGACAATTAGCTTCTGTATTCGTTAATTCAGAAAAACGATACCAAACTTCCTTACCTGAGTACAGGGAGCAAATAGTATCAAGATAATCTTTCACAAATTCCTGGCAACTTGCTAATATGATGTTTTGATTAAGCTCTCTCAACAAATATTCCCCACGAATCATGCCAACATGATGAAATAGTTGTGGGTAAACTTTTTCAAGAATTTTTTCTCCACTAAGGGCAAGTTGGTTTCTCATCATTCACCTTCCAATTCATGTAAGAAGTCTTGTCCAGCTCTGGAAATCCTAATAATTCAGACTTAACCTTCAAGACTAATGGCGATGCACTCTCTTCTGTGGTTTTTGATTTCCGTCCAATCACTACTACTTCAAAGACCAACCACCATCTATTGTCAGAATTTGTCCCTGCATGGCAGATGCCTTTCCACTGGCCAAAAAGATACTAACTTCTGCCACTTCCTCTGGTTCAATCCAGCGCTTGATTGGTGTTTCACTAGCTACCCAGTCTGCTAGGCCACCTGGCTCAAAATCCGCAGCGGTCATAGCTGTCTTGACAGCACCTGGAGCGATACCAAAGACCTGAATTCCAGCTTCAGCATAGTCTAAAGCCAATTGCTTGGTGAAACCTGCCAAAGCATGCTTAGATGAAGTATAGGCGTGACCACCTCCACCTGCTAGACTAGAAGCTATAGAGCACATGTTGATGATGATTCCCTTTTTATTTTCCAACATTTGTGTCAAATAATAGCGAGTCAACTCAACAGGAGTCATATAATTAATTTCAAAAATTTCTTGAATTTCCTGCGCTGTCTGTTCCAAAAGTGGTTTGTAATCATCCAAAACTCCAGCAGTATTGCACAAAACATCCACCTGAGAACACCAGTCAAAAATAGGCTCTAAGTCCAAGGTCAAATCTCTCTGTAAAAAGTGGAAATCACCCTGTAGGAATGGATTTTCTCCTTGGTCCACTCCGTATACTTGATAGTCATTCTCTAAAAAGAGTCGAGCCTGAGCTAGTCCGATACCTGAACTAACTCCTGTAATGAGTACACGTTTAGTCATGCACTTCTACCCAATCCGTCGCCAAAACATCACAAGGTGTCGGGCTCCACATGGAAAAACCTTCTCCTTCTCCAGACACGTTGATTAGAAAGTAGGGCGTCACTTCAAGTGCAACCCCGTTTTGTTCAATCATATCAAAGAGTTGGACATAGTTTTCAGCACCTCCCCAGCCAGTACGAACATATTTTTTCTTAGCCTTTAATCCAGGCAGCATTTCTTCAAATGTCATGGTTTTCTCCTTTAATTTCTAACATTCTTTCCTTCATTATAACAAAAAAACCGCTTTGCAACGGCTTTTTGACAATGATTTATTCTATTATTCCATCATTTACATGATTACCAAGTTAATCCAGCTGCTTTAATTTCTTTCTTAGAAGCATACTTGCCATTTGGTTTATGCCATCTTCCTCTGGAATCTTTGAAATAACCACCTGAATTTGCTGATTGCGTGTTTGATTCCTGACTCTCTTCCTTTTCTTGTTCTGCTTGACGAGCCTTTTCTTCCTCTTCTTTCGCCTTCTTCTCGGCTTCTGCTTTTTCCTCCGCCTCTTTCTTAGCCTTTTCCTCAGCTTCCTTCTTGGCTTTTTCTTTTTCTTCTTTTACCTTTGCATCTTCAACTAGGTTTTTAGCAGTACCATCCAAATAGTTAATTTCTGCATTAGCCGAAACATTGTCTAAAACGACATGCGTCACAGAGTACTTATCAACCTTTTCTTTACTAGTTTCCAATTTAATTTCCAAGAGTTTACCATTTTCATCAATGCCTACATATTGCAACTCAATTTGTCTTGGAATCAGCTCATCTTTCTGATAAATTGGCGTAACCTTATAATCAAGATAGTAGTTAGGATGATTAGCGAGCCATGAATCTAATCGATTTTCATAATAAAGCATACTACTCTGGTTGTGTTCATCAGTCCCAGAATAATTTCCAGCATTGAGCCAGTTAGTCATAGGAACTAAATTTCTCTTTTCATCATTCAGACCACTAAATTGGTAGCCAATCAAATGACCTCTACTCATCAACCAAGCTTCTTCCCGGCCATCCCCATAAAAGAATTTATAATTGTGCCAGCCGACTGGATCATAGGTCAACTTTGTTTCTCTCTTATCAGTCGGTTCATCACTATCCTTGAGCTGAATATGAGCCCTCGTCGCACGATTTTTAGAATCCAATTCTCCTAGCTCAAGTTGTTTCTCGTTTTTAAACGGCAATAGACCAGCTTCTTTAAACAACTTTTCATCAAACTTGGCTTGTTTTTGTTCCACTTTTACTTCTGGAACTTTTGCTTCTTCCCTATGACCAGAACAAGCCACCAAAGTAAAGACTGATAAAAAGGCTAGACTCGCATAAACCAACTTCTTCATATTTAACATCCTTTAGCATTTTTATTCCATTTTACTATAATATATCAAAACAATCAATCGTATCATATATCATTATTGTTAAAAACCGCTTTACACGGCTTTTTGAATGTGATTTATTACATCTGCTTCTACTTACGGCAAATTATTCCCTGCAGCAAGATAAATTTCATACCATTCTTTTCTTGTTAAGCTAAAGTTTGTCGCTTGGCTAACTTCTCTCAAGTGCTTAGGATTTGTGGTACCTACCACTGCTTGCATTTTGGCTGGGTAGCGTAACACCCAAGCGATAGCAATAGCTGATGGATTCACACTGTATTTTAATGCTAATCGATTTAGGACTTGGTTTAGTTGTTGGAACTTCTCATTTCCAACAAAATTCCCTTTAAAATAGCCAAATTGTAAGACAGACCATGCTTGAATGACCACATCGTGTAATTTACAATATTCAAAAATGCTGCCATCTCGAATAGCTGCTTGACTATCTTCCATATTAACATGAAAACCTGATTCGAATCCTGGAGTAAAAGCCGCACTCAATTGTAGCTGATTAACAGCTAACGGCTGCTTAACATCTTTTTTAAGCAACTCCATCATCATAGGATTTTGATTAGAAACTCCAAAATTTCGAACCTTACCTTGTTTATAAAGGAGATCAAAGGCTTCTGCTACTTGGTCAGATTCCATCAAAGCATCTGGTCGATGAAGAAGCAAGCTATCTAGATGATCAATCTTCAATCTTTGCAAAATACCGTCTACTGATTTTATAATATAGTCCTTAGAAAAATCAAAATAGGTAAATTCTTCAATGCGAATTCCACATTTTGACTGAATCCACATCTTTTCTCTTAAATCTGGACGATTTTTTAGGACAAGACCTAACAGTTCTTCACAACGACCACGACCATATATATCAGCCAAGTCGAAAGCATTGATTCCAACAGAAAGTGCTGTCTCTACAAGCTCTTCAACTTCTTTTACAGACTTATCTTCTATTCTCATCATTCCCAGAACAATTTCTGATAATTCTTTGTCATCTTGACCAAATGTAATGTATTTCATGGCAACTTCCTCCGTCTTCATTCATTATAAAGGAGAATAACACTTTTATCAACTACCACCTTACAAAAGAAAAGAACCAGTTCAAACTGGTCCTTTTAAATATTACCCAATCACACTTCCATTTGGTACAGCTGGATCAACTGTAAGAAGAGTTAATTGTCCATCATGTTCAGCTGAGAGGATCATCCCTTGGCTGACATATTTTTTCATCATTTTGCGTGGTTTGAGATTGGCAACGATTTGAACTTTCTTACCGACCAATTCTTGTTCATTTGGATAGTATTTGGCAATTCCTGAAAGGATTTGACGATCCTCACCATCACCAGCATCCAAGCGGAATTGGAGCAACTTATCTGAACCTTCTACTTTAGAAACTTCTTTGACTTCTGCGACACGGATTTCAACCTTGTCAAAGTCTTCAAATTTGATTTCTTCTTTGTTGAGTTTGAGTTCAACTTCGTCTGGATTCAATTCTTTTTCAACGGCTGGCTTATTGCCTTCCATTTGTTCCTTGATATAGGCGATTTCTTCTTCCATATCGAGACGTGGGAAGATTGGTGTCCCTTTGGCAACTACAGTCACATCTACTGGGAAGTCAGCCAAACTCAAGTTCTCAAGACTTGCTACTTCTTCCAAACCAAGTTGTGTCAAGACTGCACTACTGGTTTCCATCATAAATGGCTCAATCATGTGAGCTACGACACGAAGGCTAGCTGCCAAGTGACTCATGACACTTGCCAATTGATCGCGGAGTGCTTCATCCTTTGCCAAGACCCATGGAGCTGTCTCATCGATGTATTTGTTGGTACGAGAGATAAGGGTCCAGACTGCTTCAAGTGCACGTGGGTAGTCAACTGCTTCCATGTAGGTGTGGTAGTCAGCGATTGATTGTTCTGCAACCTCAGCAAGAGCATGGTCAAACTCTGTTACACCCTCTACATAGGTTGGAATTTGTCCATCAAAGTACTTGTTAATCATAGAAACCGTACGATTGAGGAGGTTTCCTAGATCATTGGCCAATTCGTAGTTGATACGGCCAACGTAGTCTTCAGGAGTAAAGGTTCCGTCTGAACCAACTGGAAGGCTACGCATGAGGTAGTAACGAAGTGGATCTAGTCCATAACGCTCTACCAACATTTCAGGGTAAACGACATTCCCTTTAGACTTAGACATTTTGCCGTCTTTCATGACAAACCAACCGTGAGCAATCAAACGATCTGGCAATTTGATATCCAACATCATAAGAAGGATTGGCCAGTAAATCGAGTGGAAGCGAAGGATATCTTTTCCTACCATATGGAAGACTGTTCCATTCCAGAACTTGTCAAAGTTGCCATGTTCATCTTGACCGTATCCAAGAGCTGTCGCATAGTTAAGAAGGGCATCAATCCAAACGTAGACAACGTGTTTTGGATTAGATGGCACTGGCACACCCCATGTAAAGGTTGTACGAGAAACTGCCAAATCCTCTAAACCAGGCTCAATGAAGTTGCGAAGCATTTCATTCAGACGACCATCTGGAGTGATAAATTCAGGATGAGCTTTGAAAAATTCGACCAAACGATCTTGGTATTTGCTGAGGCGAAGGAAGTACGATTCTTCAGATACCCATTCAACCTCGTGACCTGATGGAGCAATACCACCAGTTACATTTCCAGCTTCGTCACGGAAAACTTCTGCAAGCTGGCTTTCTGTAAAGAATTCCTCATCTGAAACTGAATACCAACCAGAGTATTCACCCAAGTAAATATCATCTTTAGCAAGCAAGCGTTCAAAGACTTGTGCGACAACTTTTTCATGGTAGTCATCCGTTGTACGGATAAATTTATCGTATGAAATATCTAGTAATTGCCAGAGTTCTTTGACTCCAACTGCCATCCCGTCAACATAGGCTTGAGGTGTGATGCCAGCTTCTTCCGCTTTTTGTTGGATTTTCTGACCATGCTCATCAAGACCTGTCAGATAAAAGACATCGTAGCCCATCAGGCGTTTGTAACGTGCTAGGACATCACAGGCGATGGTTGTGTAGGCAGATCCGATATGAAGTTTACCAGATGGATAGTAAATCGGCGTTGTAATATAAAAATTCTTTTCAGACATAATTTTTCCTTTCCAGGCAAATGAAACCTGTTTTTCTAACACTTCATTATATCACATTTTTAATAATTTTCGATAGGGAAATCCATACAAAAACAAGATAGACGAGTGTCCATCTTGTTGATCTTATTCATAACGAAGAGCTTCAATTGGATCAAGTTTCGATGCCTTGTTGGCTGGCAAGACACCAAAAATCATACCCACACTAGCCGAAACTGCAAGACTAAATAGGGCAACTGGAATTGATACTCCTACTTCTATACCTGCAATCAATCCTTGCAAGAGTAAACCAGCTATAGCGGTTAAGCCTGTCGCAATGGTTAAACCAATGACTCCACCTAGCAAGGTCAAAATCATAGATTCAATCAAGAACTGGATTAAAATATTAGCACGCGTTGCTCCCAAAGCCTTACGGAGACCAATCTCACGCGTACGCTCCGTCACCGAAACCAGCATGATGTTCATAACACCAGTCCCACCAACAAAGAGGGAAATTCCCGCAATGGCACTAATAATCGTAGTTATAAAGCCGAACAGTTGTTGTACTTCTTGGAAGGCTGCAGTCGCATCTGCCACCTGATACTCCCCTTGCTGAAGACCAGCAATCTCGGTCAATTTTCTAGCTAATTCTGGTCCCACCGTCGGTGTCAAACTGGTATCATTGACACGGAAGACAATATCAGAAATTTCATCCATATTGAAGTTATTGGCAAGAGAAATATTAGTCGTAATTGGAAGTCCACCAATACCAAAAGTCTTGGCAGTCTTGGCCTCATCGCTGGTATAGACACCAATGACACGATAGCTAAAGCCACCAACATCTATAACCTGGTTAACAGCTTCTTGAGCAGATCCAAACAGGCTATTAGCAAGTTCTTGGTCTAGCAAAATGACACTGGCCACATCTTTATAATCCTGAGCTATGAAACTGCGGCCTGCAACAATTTCATTTTCAACAGCCTTCATGTAAGTAATATTTCCACCTGTCAAGCTAGCGCGTTCCACTTTTTTGTCTTTATAAGACAGGGTGGTATTGGTCGAGTTGGTTACATAGTAACTATCTACACCTTTAACTTTAGCAGCCTCCTTGACCCAGGATTCTTGTGGTTTTGGTGGTTCCACAGGAACATCCTCTTCTTTCCCAGAAACTGTCAATGCTGATTGTTTTTGGGTAAAAGAACCGTCTTTACTTTTAATAGGTGAGAAAAAGACATGGATATTCTTCTGTGACTTGGTCATGTTTTTATTAACCTGACGAGACATGGAATCCCCCAAAGCCATAATCACAACAACTGATGAAACACCAATAATAATCCCTATCATAGTGAGAAAAGAGCGCATCTTGTGGGCCATGATAGATGAAAAGGCAAATTTCAGATTCTGCATCTTAGTTTTCCTCCTTTTCTAACTGTGCACTATCAGACGAAATGACCCCATCTCGAATGACAATCTGGCGTTTGGCATAAGCTGCGATTTCAGGCTCATGCGTTACCATGATAATGGTTTTTCCTTCATTATTCAGTTCAACTAATAATTGCATGATTTGGTTACCTGTTTTAGTATCCAAGGCTCCTGTCGGTTCGTCAGCAAGAATAATAGAAGGATTGTTTACCAAGGCACGCGCAATAGCTACACGTTGCTTTTGACCACCAGATAATTCTGAAGGTAAATGGTGACTACGTTCTGTCAATTCAACCTTATCTAGATATTCCTCAGCTAACTTGCGACGTTTTGAAGCCGAAACTCCCGCGTAAATCAAGGGCAATTCTACGTTTTGCAGAGCGTTAAGTTTAGATAGAAGAAAAAACTGCTGAAAGACAAAACCGATTTGTTGATTGCGGACCTTGGCTAGTTGTTTTTCACCAAGTCCAGCTACTTCTTGGCCTTCAAGATAATATTCTCCACTGGTTGGTGTATCCAACATACCAATCGTATTCATGAGAGTAGACTTACCCGAACCAGATGGTCCCATGATGGCAACAAATTCACCCTCATTCACTTCTAGGTTGATATTTTTGAGAACCTGCAGTTCTTGGTCACCGTTACGGTAGCTTCTGCAGATATTTTTTAGACTAATTAGTTGCTTCATCAGCCTTCACCTCTTTTCCTTCCTCTAGAGAAGACGTTGGGTTACTGATGACCTTGACTCCATTTGTCAGACCTGAAGTGATTTCTTGGTTGTCTGCATCAGCATTGCCCAAACCAACTTCCACTTTCTTGGCCTTTTTCTGCTCGTCAAGCACCCAGACATAGTTCTTATCATTTTCAGTCACAACACTTGTTAGAGGAACCAAAATGGCTTTACTCTTATTCTTAACCTCAACACTTACTGAGAATCCTTGTTTCAAATCACCGATTTCACTTGTAACATCGATGGTATATGGATATTTAGAACCAGAATTACCACCTGTTGCGGCAGTAGCTGCACTTGCTGCTTCACCACTAGTTTTAGGATAGTCAGAGATATAGCTAATCTTACCTGTCCAGCTCTTATCTTGGTAAACTTTAGAAGTAAAGGTTACTTCTTGTCCTACAGAGAGGTTGGCAAGGTTATATTCAGATAGTTCACCCTTAACTTGCAAGTTTTCATTACTTACGACATGAACGACTACTTGACTAGCTCCTGTTGGAGATTTAGAAACATTGTGGTTGACTTCAACCACAGTTCCCTCCAGGGTACTGAGAACCGTCATGGCATCCAACTGACTTTGAGCCTTACTTAATTGCGCTTCTGCATCTGCACGAGCATCACGGGCATCACCTAGTTGTGCATCAATAGATGAAACTGCATTTCCTGAGACTGGAGCTGGAGTTTGCCCTGCAGCTCCTTCGCCTCCTGCTGGTGCTGGTAACTGTGGAGCCGGAGCTGAAGCGGCTTCATTTCGTGCTTGATTGAGTTCATTGATATGACGATCTGCCTTAGCTACTGCTCGGCTAGCTGAATCATAGGCCGCCTGGGCTTCTGAACTACTGTACTTGACTAAAGCCTGTCCTTCGCTGACCTTATCACCCACAGAAACAAGGATTTCATCTAAATCTCCCTTACTAGCATCAAAATAAACATATTGTTCATTTTTTGCTGTTACTGTCCCTGACAATAAAACAGAGGATGCCACGCTTCCTTCCTTGGCAACAACAAGATGAGTAGGCTCATCTTTTACAGCGGTCTGAGATGGTTGTCTAAAGAGCAAAATCCCCCCAGCACCTAATACAACTACACTTGCAGCACCGATTGCTGCATACAATTGCCACTTTTTAGCTTTACCATTCTTCTTCATAATGAAACTCCTTTTTGATTTAAAGTTCTTAACAATATTATATAAAAATTAGCAAATATAAACAATAACCGTTCAGAACGAAATAATGACATTTCAGGATTTGATTATTATTCGGAATCTATTTTTTACCACCATTGTACTAGTTATATAATACACTTTATTTTTCTTTTTTGCAAGCCTTTTCTTTAATTTTTTTGAACGTAGCAGATTTTTGCAATCAAATCAAAAAAAAGATAGAATATGACTATCAAAAAATGACACTCTACTATTTAAAAGAGTATAAAGGAGTTTTCAATGAGAGAATATGATATCATTGCTATCGGTGGAGGTAGTGGAGGAATTGCTACCATGAACCGTGCTGGTGAACACGGAGCTAAAGCAGCCGTTATCGAGGAAAAGAAACTAGGCGGAACCTGCGTCAACGTCGGTTGTGTTCCTAAAAAAATCATGTGGTACGGGGCACAAATCGCTGAGACTTTCCATCAATTTGGAGAAGACTACGGCTTTAAGACTACTGATCTTAACTTTGACTTTGCAACACTACGTCGTAATCGTGAAGCCTACATTGATCGCGCTCGTTCTTCTTATGATGGCAGTTTTAAACGCAACGGTGTAGACTTGATTGAAGGACATGCTGAATTTGTAGATTCTCATACTGTCAGCGTAAATGGTGAACTCATTCGTGCTAAACATATCGTGATTGCTACTGGTGCCCATCCAAGTATTCCTAATATTCCTGGTGCAGAACTAGGTGGCTCTTCTGATGATGTATTTGCTTGGGAAGAATTGCCAGAGTCAGTTGCCATTCTAGGTGCTGGTTATATTGCCGTTGAATTGGCTGGAGTACTCCACACTTTTGGTGTCAAGACAGACCTCTTTGTTCGTCGCGATCGTCCTTTACGTGGTTTTGATTCTTACATCGTTGAAGGTTTGGTAAAGGAAATGGAAAGAACAAACTTGCCACTTCATACTCACAAAGTCCCTGCCAAGTTAGAAAAAACTGCTGAGGGCATTACCATTCATTTCGAAGATGGTACTAGTCACACAGCTAGCCAAGTTATCTGGGCTACAGGTCGCCGTCCAAACGTTAAGAGCTTGCAACTTGAAAAAGCTGGAGTAACTCTGAATGAACGTGGCTTTATCCAAGTGGATAAATACCAAAATACTGTTGTTGAAGGAATCTACGCTCTAGGTGATGTAACAGGTGAAAAAGAACTAACTCCAGTTGCTATCAAAGCTGGACGTACTTTGTCTGAACGTCTCTTTAACGGAAAAACAACTGCAAAAATGGACTACTCAACTATTCCAACTGTTGTCTTTTCACACCCTGCTATCGGAACTGTTGGCTTGACAGAAGAGCAAGCTATTAAAGAATACGGTCAAGACCAAATCAAGGTTTACAAATCAAGCTTTACGTCTATGTACTCTGCTTGCACTTGCAACCGTCAAGAAACTCGTTTCAAATTGATCACAGCTGGTTCAGAAGAAAAAGTTGTCGGACTTCATGGAATTGGATACGGTGTTGATGAAATGATTCAAGGATTTGCTGTTGCTATCAAAATGGGAGCAACCAAGGCAGACTTTGATGCAACTGTGGCGATTCACCCAACTGCATCCGAAGAATTTGTAACTATGCGTTAATCGAAACAAAAGAAGCTGATACAAATGTGTCTGCTTCTTTTTTGATAATTTTCGAATCAACAAAACAATTATCCAACTTAATTAGTCAGCAAATCGGCCGTTACAGTTTTTGTTACCTTGTATTAAAAAATTGGTTGACAATAATTACTCTACGAGTATAATAGTTACTATACATCAGAAAAGAGGTTAACTATTTTGAAAAAAGCTCACGTTTATGCTATCCCTGCTATTGGGGCTGCTCTCATTGCTGTTTTGGCACAAATCAGTCTTCCAATTGGACCCGTCCCCTTCACTCTTCAAAACTTTGCAATCGGCTTGATTGCTACTGTCTTCAGACCGAGAGAGGCTGTACTTTCTGTTGGACTCTATCTTCTTCTAGGTGCTATCGGTCTTCCTGTCTTTGCAGGAGGTGGAGCTGGTTTTCAGGCTTTAGTTGGCCCCACTGCAGGCTATCTTTGGTTTTATCTCATTTACTCTGGACTTACTTCCTCTCTAACCAACAGCAAGAGTGGGATTGTCAATATTTTTCTTGCAAACCTCTTGGGTGATGCCCTTGTCTTTGTCGGCGGGATTCTTAGCTTGCATTTCCTAGCTGGAATGCCATTTGAAAAAGCTCTTGTTGTGGGGGTATTTCCCTTTATCATTCCAGACCTTGGTAAAATTATTGCTATTAGTATTATTAGCCGTCCACTACTTCAACGCCTTAAAAATCAGGCTTACTTTGCTAACTAAAAAAGGATATCGAGTTGTCATGACTCAGTATCCTTTTCTTTCATTTTGAAAACTTAGTTGCCTTTAAAGGCATCCACCATTGTTTGAAATTCTTCATTTGAGAGAGTAATTCCCTTGCCCATTTTAGTATGGTCTGGACTCCAAGCACGAATATCAAACTTTGCAGGAGCACCATTAAAGCTCACACGGTTGATTTCCTTGGTCCAACCTTTTTCGTTTTCAGAAAGAGTCAACAAGTGCTCTTCGATTTCAAATGTAAATTCTGCCATTTTCTTCTCCTTTTTTAGCTTTCATTTGATTATTCGTAAAATCTTGTAGATTTTAGGAAAATTTTATATAATATTGATATAAAAGAAGGGAGGCCACTATGAGACATAAATTCCAGCAAGTTCTAGATAAAATACATGACTTTTTAAATGGACATGACCAACCTGACCAGACTGAAAGCAACTCCCTTACAGCCACTATTGAAGAGGCTATCCAGAAACAAACCGCTGTTCACCTTATCTTGTCTGAGACAAGCTTTACAGGTGACATCATCAAATACGATCAGCAACGCCAGCAAATTATCGTGAAAAATTTTGCTAAAAATGTAAGTCGTATTATCCGCATAAGCGATATTCAACGCCTACGATTTGTCCCTTCAACTGTCCAAACAGCCCAAAAAAATAGATTTAAGAAAGAGTGAGATGTAGTTGCTTCATCCCACTCTTTTTTCTTAGCGAATTTGTTCAAAATGTAAATGAACTGCGATATGATCTCCATAACCACTTCTTTCCAAGTCACGTTGTAGACGATAGGAAATGTAGTGTTCTGCAATGGTAATGTAACCTGCACCCAATAAACGATGTTCAACCAAAGACTGAATCATGCTGATGGTAGCACGTTCCACCTTGGCTTCTTCCAAATCCAAAACCACTTTCTTAGTGACTTGTGCAAGGTTTTGACGCAAATCATCTGTCAATACATAGACAGTCTGGGCTGCCTTTAAGATAGCTTGGTAAATCTTATCTGGATTAAATTCAGCAATTTCTCCATCACGTTTGATTACTTGCATAGGTTTCTCCTTTATTCTTTGTTTTCTTTGATTTCTGCCAGCATTTTTTCTTCTTCTGCTGTCAGTTGATAATGTTCAAGCAAATCCGGTCTGCGTTCATAGGTTTTCTTCAAACTCTCATACAATCGCCACTGACGAATCTTTTCATGGTGACCACTCATCAATACATCTGGTACAACCATACCTCGATAATCATAGGGACGTGTGTACTGAGGATATTCAAGAAGGCCAGAAGAAAAACTATCATCTTGGTGGCTGGACTCCTTGCCAATCACTTCTGGAATCAGGCGAACCGTCGCATCAATCATGGTCATGGCCGCCAATTCTCCACCAGTTAAGACATAGTCACCCAGGGAAATCTCATCTGTCACCAAGGTCTTAATACGCTCATCATAACCCTCATAGTGCCCACAGATAAAGATTAACTCTTCCTCTTGAGCCAAATCCTCAGCATAAGCCTGATTAAACTGCTTTCCAGCAGGATCGAGGAGAATGACGCGCGGATTTTTCTTTTCAATAGCATCAAAGGCATCGAAAATGGGTTGGGCTCGGAGCAACATCCCCTGACCTCCTCCGTAGGGCTCATCGTCGACATGGCGGGCCTTTTCAGCATATTCTCGAAAATTATGATACTGGATATCCAAGAGCCCTTTTTCTCGAGCCTTTCCAACAATTGAGTGCTCCAGTGGAGAAAACATCTCTGGAAAGAGGGTTAAAATATCAATCTTCATCGTCTAACCCTTCTAAGATTTCCACATCGACGCGGTTATTAGGAATATCAACATTGAGAACCACTGGTGGGATATAAGGCAAGAGCAAATCGCGCTTGCCTTTTCGCTTGACCACCCAGACATCGTTAGCACCTGGTTGCAGGATTTCTTTGATGGTTCCAATCAAGTTATCACCCTCATAGACTTCCAAACCGATAATCTCGTGATAATAAAATTCACCATCGTCTAGGTCATTTAAATCTTCCTCAGCAACCTTGAGACTGTATCCCTTGTACTTTTCAATAGCATTGATATGGTACATATCTTTGAATTTAATAATGTCAAAGTTCTTCTGTTTACGGTGGCTAGCAATGGTCACCGTTTGAACAAACTGATCTTTTTCATCAAACAAAGCCAGCTCAGCCCCTTTTTTAAACCGTTCTTCTGCAAAATCTGTCACAGACAAGACTCGCATCTCACCCTGCAACCCTTGCGTATTGACGATTTTCCCAACATTAAAGTAGTTCATCTTGTCTCCTGTACTCTCCTTCTTTCCATCTTATTCTGACAATTCTCGAATAATAGCCGCAATTTTTTCCGATTCGGACCATTGTAAATAATGGTGATTCCCTCCTAAAATGAGTTTAGTATTGGAAGTCCAATATTCTGATTCTCTGTACTCTTTTTCTCTATAAGGCTGACAAAAAATAAATACAGGGATATAAGATTCTATAAATACATTCTCAAAATCTTCCTCAGTAATCTCTCCAGATATCTGAAATCCTGTATATTGATTTTCCAACTCTGAACCTTTTTCTTGCATTATTTTCCAGATTTCTTTATTAATTTCAGGGCTAAATGTTGCTTGAGTTAAGTTCTTAAAATAAAGTTCAGGACCATACTCGTCAATCAGCCTCATCTGCTCTTCCATTTCTGGATAAGGATTTTCTGAAAAATCAGCAAACATGACTTTTTTAGTTGTCGGTTCCATTGCTACTAAAGCCTGACACTTAATTGGTTTGTTGAGCAATTTACAAGCTAAAATTCCACTCAAACTATGTACACAAAGTATATATTCAGAAATCCCTAATTCTTCAAGTACTTCATAAACCGCATCTGCAAGATTATCTAGATTTTTTCCAGCTTGGTCATGAATCGGACTCCTACCTGTGTTCGGAAAATCAATTGTCAAATAACCAATTGTAGGAGGAAGTTTTTCAAGTATAAGTGAAAAATTTTCATAACTTGGTAGCAAACCTGCACCACTTAAACAAACTAGCATTTTCTTTTGCTTTTGATAAGTAACAGAGAGACTACCAATTTCTGTAGATACTTCAATCCTCTTCATAAAGAAATCCACTCATTCTATATAATGAATTATTAAAAATCCTTATCCTTTATTTTATCACGTTACAGAGATTTTCACAAGTTGGATAGTTCCTATCTTACGGGCCTACTACTTCTTCAAAAAATTCACCAATAAGCTGATTAAACTCTTTAGGATGGTCATTCATCGGTTGGTGTTTACTATCTGAAATCGTTACTTGACGCGCATTGGGATTTAAGGCAATGATACCATCGTAGATCATTTTTAGGTGTTTGGGAAAATCATTTTCGCCTCTTACTAATAGCATAGGAGGGTTTCCTTTATATCCTTCTATCTCATGAACTGCCAAGAAACCTGTGATTCCAAGGTTCAAGAAAACATCTCGCCCAGTTTCTATGATTGCCGTCTTGACTAATTCTCTTGTGATAGGATTATCTGTACACATTTTTGAGTTCTTATCTGCAATCAACTTCCAAGGAATCGTTTTGTACATAAGGGAACTATATTTTATGCGATTTCTCTCTTTATCTGATAGGTAACGATGCTGTCCCCAACTATCTACCATGACTAAGGCTAGAACTCGATCTGGATGACGATAAGTGTACTCTTGAAGTGGATTCCCTCCCCAAGAATGTCCGACCAATATCACCTTATCCAACTGGAAATAGGACAAAATAGCATCTACATCTTGAACAGCGCCTTCCAAGTCGGGTAGGCCAACTTTCATAGGTGATTCACCCTGTCCTCTAACATTGACAAAGTAGAGGTCAAATCCTTCAAAGGCATCATACTGGTGAGCCCACATCTGACTACGGCCACAAGCTCCATGATAAAAAATAATGTGGCCTTTACTTGCGTTTCCAGGACGATGATAAACAACCAAATCACAATCTAAGCCTGGTATAATGTGACGTACCAAAGTCTCGGGTTTTCTGTTATAAAAAGCAATAGCTTCAGCTATATCATTTTGCTTCATTTCTAAACTCTCTCTTCTTTATCCTAGTATTATTCTTTTTATCTATTTTATCATGCTATATTAAAATCATCGTTTTCTAAACTTAGTCCATTAAAAATTTTGAATTTTCTGTATCATTTAGATTAAGAAAAAGACTGCTTAGCAATCTTTACTTTTTTCTCATCAGATTCATGCCTAAAATTCCAGCAATAATCAATGTTGCTCCGATCACATGGTAGCTATAAATTGGTTCGTGGAGGATAAGAGCTCCGGCTAGAATAGTCAAAACTGTTCCAAGATTACCAAAGACACTAACGGTCGATGCTCCAAGTTGAACAATAGCATAGATAGAGAGACTACCAGTAACGATAGAGGCTAGAATTCCCAAATAGAGAATTGAAAGCAGATAAGATACCTGTCCAAGTGGCGCAAAGTAAGCTAATATGTTGCCATCTAGATAGTGCGAGGTCAGACTCAGCGTATTAAAGGTGACGAAGCCAACAAATATCACAACAGCTGTCATATCTATGGCCTGATAGCGACCTCCTTTGGACTTGCTGAGGATATTGCTTATTGCATTGGCGAGAACAGATCCCAACATCAAGAGAAAGCCAAAGCTAGCAGTCTCAGTACCGAAGTTAGCTCCTTTGCTAAGGAAGATGAAAACTACTCCTGCTACGGATAAAAATAAAAAGAACTTTTGAAGCAAGCTTGTCTTTTCCTTGAGAAAGGCCGATGCTAAAAGGAGAGTAAAAATCGGGACAAGAGCCTGTAAAATTCCAGCTTCAGAAGACGATATATACTGTAAAGCAAAGGATTGAAAAATAAAAAAGAGAAGAGGATAGAAAAGACTCATAGGCAGAATAGAAAGAATATCTTTTCTACTTAAACTCACTTTAATAAGTTTGGTTTGATAAAGAACAACCATTACTAAAGCTGCGATTGTATAGCGATGCGCTAAGTTTGTGAGAGGACTGGCATAGCCTAAAGCAATCTTAGTAAATAAAAAAGAAAATCCAATGATTGCTGAAAAGGATAAAGCTGCTAGGTAAGCTTTTGTTTTCTCGTTCATAGACTGTTACTCCCTTTAAAAATAGCTATTCTAAAGATTAATTGACTAGAATTCTTTGAGACTGTCTTTCCATTGTAGCATAGTAAAATGCTAGATGCTATTTCTAGGATTTATATTTTATGCCTACTATCACTCTTTCAAGCTGATAAATGCTTTCTCGTTGCCTATAAAGGAGGCAGCTATGCTGACCTGCTTTTCTCGTTCTTATCTCACAAGTTCTAGCTTGTCTACCTCTTGGAAATTCCTTACTTTTATAGCATAATCTACCATTTTCCTTGCTTTCTCTTTCTTATATTTACTAATACCTTCTTTATTAGTAAAAATCATTTATTATTGTCTTAGAGGTCCCCCTTCAAAAATCCTTCCAAATCACGTTCATGTTGGTACTTAATGGCTGCAGTTTTGTCTTTCTCAAAGATAGTCTTGATAAGGTCAATATCATTAATAGCTGCGATAGCAACTGTATAGTGAATGATATCAGCCAGTTCTTTTGCTAGTTCCTCGTTCGAATCTTGAACTCCCTCTTTTCGACCAGAGCGCCCATTCAAAACTTCAGCTACTTCTCCGACTTCCTCCACTAACTTCATAAAGAGACCTTCCTCAGTCCGAGACTGCTGGTAATGTTCCAGTAGGTAGTCTTGTAATTGTCTAAACGTTAAATCCTTCATATCCTGCTCCTTGCAAAAAAAGCGAGACATTCGTCCCGCCCTTCTTATTTTTCGTCAATAACGATTCTTACTTTTTTGTCTTCAGTTGGGACAGAGTAGACAATCGTTCTTATCGCAGAAATAGTGCGACCCTTACGACCGATTACACGACCCACATCGCTTTGATCAAGATCCAAATGATATTCCAAAAACTCTGGTGTATCTTCAATCTTGATAGTTAAGGCATCTGGTTGTGAAATCAAGGGTTTCACAATCGCAATAATGAGATTTTCAATCGTATCCATCTGTCAACCTACTTTAAACTTATTTTGAGAATTTAGAATCGTGGAATTTCTTCAATACACCTTCTTTTGAAAGGATGTTGCGAACTGTATCTGAAGGTTGAGCTCCATCAGCCAACCATGCAAGAACGCGGTCTTCTTTCAAAGTTACTTGGTTTTCAGCAACAAGTGGGTTGTAAGTTCCAACTGTTTCGATGAAACGTCCGTCACGTGGTGAACGTGAATCTGCTACGTTGATACGGTAGAAAGGTTTTTTCTTAGAACCCATACGAGTCAAACGGATTTTAACTGCCATTTTTAAAGTCTCTTTTCTTATTTTTTATTTCGGTGAAATAGCTGAGCTATTTAGCACATGTTCTATTATAGCAGATTTCTGGCAGGTGTCAAGAAAAAAACTTGACAGACTATAAAATTTTTACACCATTTATAAATTGGTTAGACTAATAAAGATAAATTAGAAAGAGAAACTTTATGAATACTACAATAGAGAACATTTACAAAGACCATCAAGTCAAAACCTTTATCTCTCCTGAACGTGATGTGGATGCTTGGCTCCTAAATCCCAAGCCCGTTCCTAAACGAAATATGGTACTACTTAAAGACAATCTCCTGGCAGGAGATATCATTCTACTATGGAGAATCCACTTTGGAACTTTTACCACCGAAACATGATTTTAAAAATTTCCATTCGAATATGATTCAAAATTCTCTTAAAATCAACGTTTTCTCGTTTTTTTAGAAAACAAATTTTCATCTAATTTGAATAACTTTCAATTAAATGGTGTGAATTTCACCCTAAAAACACACGAATTGAGCTAAATTTTACTAAAAAGTTCATACAATTATATATTCATGAAATTGCGACATATTCATCATTTATCAATCCCCAATAAATAAGTTTTCCCACTGAGTGATAGATGCTGGTAGGATCAACTTATACTTCTCATAGAAATCTAACAAATCGTTGTCCCCTATCCTAACTACATTTTCAATCTTATCTAAATTTATCACTCTCGGAGCATATAAATATACTATATAGCCTTCATCTAAGTATTGTTTAAATTCTAAGGCGTCAAGTTCCTTTGCTTTCTTTCCTTTCACTTGAACTACTGCTTTTCTCGGGTTATCAATTTCTCTTGAAATCATTTCACATTCAATTTTTATAGTAGTTGATTTCTTTGCAATTGAATTAGAAAGGACATAGTAGTTTTCCTTAATTTGAAGATATGAGATGACAAGTTCTTCTAAATCAAATTCAGGTAGATTATCGAGGAGACCTCCACTATAGGTTGTTACCTCAAAATAATTCTTTTTCGAAAATTTATTAAATATCAATTTTGAATATTCAATTATGCTTTTATCCCGTATCCTCTCAACTGTACCACCAAGAGGTCTATTAAACGATGACTTTATCTGTCCAGGGACTTGCATTCCCACGTTAAATGCATCAACTTGGATAACTGATCCAATATCCAAATGAGTATCACAAACTACTTTGGCTTGAGATTTCGCTTTACATATCCAATAATTTCCACTTAAATCTCGTGTCCAGAATAAATCATCTATCTGAGCATCCTTAAAAACATTTATTGCTGGATTCGCTCTGCCTCTTTCTTTTTTTATTCGTCCATAGTATTCATTAAAGTCTTCTTCCCGAATATCGCTACTTAAGCGACTCCAACCAAGTGCAAGATACTGTTCAGAATTATTTAAACAGAAGCCAATTAACTCTTTCCTAATGTTATCGTCTCTTTTTAAATGTATTCTAGTCACATAATCCATTCAAATTAGCCTCTCTTACTTTTTTCTTTCAAGATTATTTCGACTCCCGCTTGATGTAAAATATCATATCTAACACGACTTACTTCTGATTCATCGATTAAATTAAGAAGATGATCAATTTCTTTTCTTCCTTCTTCACTTAACTTTGGCTTTATATCAACTAAGTTTTTTTGTAGTCTTAAAAACAATTGAATAGCTACTTCGTAATCTTTTTTCTCTTGTAATTCTTGCTGCTTGGCTAAAAATTCTTTTTCTTTCTCTTCGTTTTTCTTCCTATTTTGTTCAGCCATTTCACAAAGTATTTCATAATCCACTGTTTGAGTCTCAAAATCTTTTTTTACCAACTCCAACATTTGAGGCGTAATACGAATACGATTATAAGCTTCTTTTACTAAGGAAGTGATTTTATCCCAATAAGGTATTTCTGAGTCTTCTCGGAACATTAATATTTCCCGATCCGTTATCACAATTTTCTTTTCTTCATCAATGAAATAGCCTTTTTCTTTGTAATTATTTAACTCAAAAATATACTTCTCTAATCTCCATTGTTTGACAATTTTTTTGGCATTGTCAGATAAATCAGCGTTGACCACATATCCATATAACCAATCAGGAAGATTAATATCACCTATAGTCCATCTTTGTTTCTCATCTGAGTATATTTTATTTCTTAATTCTCTGTCGGGAAATTTAACTTTATTAAAAACGTACTTAATAATCTCGTCACCCTCTTGAATGTATTCGTTCCAATACTTGCTATACTTAGCGTAGGGGCTAAATGGACGAGTTCTATATATAACTCTACTCATTTCATCTTCTCCTTTAGTTGGTGAAATTCACAGTATTCTTTTATAACAGATAAAACTTTCTCCCAGTCTTTCTCAAACATCTAGTCAATGTAATTTTCTTCCATTTTCTTAATAAGAATCTTCATGTCATCAATTAACGACTGTGGAGACAATACCCTTAAGGATTCCGCTTGACCCAATAGCCACCTCTTCAGCCCTGGTGTATCCTGACTCACAAATTCAATAATATTACCATTTGATGTTTTTTCAATAATTTTTGCTGTTGGGAATTGATCAACAACAATTGCTGAATCATTGACAAATAGGACTCTGATCTTTAACTCTTTTCCTATGAATGGATCTACACGTTTATTACGAATGTCTCCATCACGAAATTTTCTTCCATATGAGAGAGAAGGTTTTTTCTTTTCTTTAGATTCTACCCAACTAAGAATTCTATCTAGTTTCAAGGTCATATAAGAATCAAAAACTAAATTATAAGCTACTATGTAAAAGTAATGAGTATCATAATAAAGCGATACCGGGAAAATGGTATGATGCTTTTTAGTATTATAGGGAGATTGATATTCAATATCTAGTAGCAATTCCTTACGAATCATTTCAGACCATTCCCAAACCTTATCAATACGATTTTGTGTATCTGACAATGGTGCATAATTTAGCAACTCACTTGCAATAATACTGGAAACTTCATTTTGCTCATCTTTTGAAATAAGTGCTAATAAACTATCAAGTAATGACTTGTTTTCTTCCTTATTCAAAGATCGATTTTCTAGTAAAATCTTTGAAATTACAAGAATATCCTTTTTATTAAACAAAGATTTTCCTTTTAAGTATCTTGTATGGTGCTTTGCATCATAAGCAAGCTCTGCTGCAACCATTGGTTGTGTATCTAAGAAACCAGACAAGAGAGAAAAATCTCGTTGTATAGTTTTTTCACTAACACCAAATTCATCAGCAAGCTGAGCCTTAGATAAATGCGCGCCAGACTGTAAGCGTAAAAATATAGTTAATAAGCGTTCTTGGTCGTTCATATAATTCTAATCCTTTACTAATATTATAGCATTCCCAATGGTTCAGATTCAATCAATTTCTTAGTTCAAATCTTTTACTGATAGTACTCTTTTTCAAGCACCGATTTCTTCTTTTAGAGCCTACTATAGATTTCTCTACCTTCCGAATCCTATCAACGATATTGATTTTGAAGATTTTGCTTCAATAGCTACAATAGCCTTATTGATATCTGTCAATGTAATTTGATTTAAAAAGTTTTCATCTTCTAATTGAATCTTATCACCTTCAACCACGCGTTGTGCTTGACAGAAGACAATCTCATCTACTAATTTACGAACGTATCGAGCATTTCCAAAATTGCTACAATTTACAACTTCTGAAAAATGCTGACGTAGTACCATCTTACAATCGTCGGTTAATTGATAATGTCTTTTATTTATCATCAATTCTAAAATAGCAATTAGTTGATCAATTGTATAATCGAAAAATTTTATTTCTCTGGAAATTCTAGAGGATAATCCTGGATTAGTTTCAATGAATTGAGCCATCAATTCTTCATAACCAGCAAAAATAACCAAAACCTCATCCCGACGATTTTCCATTTCCTGTATAATCGCTGAAATAGCTTCATGTCCGAAATCTCTATCACTACTTGGAATAAGACTATAGGCCTCATCTATAAAGAGTACTCCCCCTCTTGCATCATCAAAAACTCTTTTTACTTTTGGAGCAGTTTGACCAACATATTCACCAACTAATTCCGTTCTACCTACCTCCACTAACTTATTCTCTTTAATTATCTTATTGTTGTATAAAATTTCTGAAAAGAGCCTAGCAACTACAGTTTTCCCAGTCCCAGGATTTCCGGAAAAAACAAGATGACGATTTAATACTTCGTTACTAAATCCATGTGCCTGACGCATTACAGAAACTCGACTATATGCTAACTGCTGCTTTAGGACCATTTTCACTTCTTCTAAACCAATTAATTCACTCAGCTTTTTCTCCGCATTTTCTTCATCTTCAACTGAAGATTTATTTTGGAGAATGAATCCATCGAGATTTAATTCATTTTTTTCTGAAGGATCATAATTATTTTGCACTGCAAATTCAATAAGCTCTTGAACAAAAAGGCGAACTTCTTTGGCATCCTTTAGCACGTGATTTTCAGCTACTAATCGTTCAAAATCTTCGTTACTCAAATGAACACCTTTTTGATTTAGCATTTGAATACCAATTCCTTTAAGCTCTGATTCATCATACCGGGGGAAATTAATAATTGATACCTTATTAAAAACATCGAGTAACTCTTTTCTAATAGCTTCTGCTTCTTGAATGCTTCTAGAAATAATAATATTAAAGGAATTCCCCTTCTTTTGTCGAAAATTATCAAAAATATCTGATTTTGTTTTTGATCTTGCCGAAAGATAATCAACTAATACAGCGAAATCTTTTTCACTCATTTTAGGAACAAAATAATGATTGCAATTAACAAATATCGCATTCATACCAAAGATAGACTCTAGAAACTTGATTGCAAACTTTCTACCCGTTCCTTTCTCACCAGTAAAAATATAAAAATGTTGTTGATTTTCATTATTGCTTATTTTTTCTTGGAAGGATATATAATCAATGAATTCTCGAATAGCTCCTTTAAATTCAATTAGGGCAATAATATCATTCAACTCGTCCAACTTTTCTAAATTGGGTTTTAATTGTTCAGAAAATCTTTCTTTTTCTGCACTAAGTAAGAATTTGACTAAATCTCCTATATCACTTCTGCCAAGTTTCTTGATAAAATCACTTTCTATTAAAGGCTCTACCTTAGCTAGTAAGAACTCATAATCAAAAAAATCATTTATTTTTTTCATAATTTCTTGGTCATTGTAATTTTCTTGAGAAATAAGATAGTATGATTCTCCTTCTTTCAAAAAAATTAAATGATTAGACGTAATAAAATCATTCGTCTGAGTTTTAAAAAAATCATCAGGATTCTTAAATTCAACTTGATAGTAATTCATTCACTCTCACCTCTTTTTATAATAAATTAATTTTACAAAAAAGGATGGACATTTATTGTCTAGTTAATTATTTTTTAAGAAAATAAAAAAGAACACCCAAAAAAGTAATCTTTTTAAGTATAGTAATTCTTTCGAATTAACGTTTACTAAATTGTGATGCTTTACGAGCTTTCTTAAGATCTGGTTTCCAAAATACTTTGAGTATACTTATGACATTGATGCCCCTAAACATTTAAAAACTCTGGTGGAAAAAGGTTATGCAGTCATTGAAACAGCTTTTGACTCACTTGATCATCTCAATGCTACTATGAAAAAGAATATTCTGAAAAGCAAGGGAATTACAGGACTATCTAAGATGAAGGCTGCAGATCTGGAGCAAACCCTTCATAACAACTTTTCAGAAGAAGAATTAGCAAGTCACTTTACCGTTCGTGGCTACAAATTAACTCCAAAGGGGAGCAGATACTGGAACAATACAAGGGAATTATCAACCGCCATCCAAAGAAGAATCTCTAAGCAAGCGATTTTTGGATTGACTTTCTCTAAAACTACCTTGTCACTAACATTTGAAATCCACTTCCTTTTAGGGTACAATGGTAGAAATAAATTTTTGAGAGGAACAGAATGAAAAAACTAGCAACCCTTCTTTTACTATCCACTGTAGCCCTAGCTGGATGTAGCAACATCCAACGTAGTTTGCGTGGCGATGACTATGTAGATTCTAGCTTGGCTGCTGAAGAAAGTTCCAAAGCAGCTGCCCAATCTGCCAAGGAGTTAAATGATGCTTTGACAAACGAAAATGCCAATTTCCCACAACTTTCTAAGGAAGTTGCTGAAGACGAGGCTGAAGTCATTCTCCACACAAATCAGGGAGATATCCGTATTAAACTCTTCCCTAAACTCGCTCCTCTAGCGGTTGAAAACTTCCTCACTCATGCCAAAGAAGGATACTATAACGGCATTACCTTCCACCGTGTCATCGATGGCTTCATGGTTCAAACTGGAGATCCAAAAGGGGACGGTACAGGTGGTCAGTCCATCTGGCATGACAAGGATAAGACTAAAGATAAGGGAACTGGTTTCAAAAACGAGATTACTCCTTATCTCTATAACATCCGTGGTGCTCTTTCTATGGCTAATACTGGTCAACCAAACACCAACGGTAGCCAATTTTTCATCAACCAAAACTCTACAGATACCTCTGCTAAACTCCCTACAAGCAAGTATCCAAAGAAAATCATCGAAGCCTACAAAGAAGGTGGAAACCCTAGTCTAGATGGCAAACACCCAGTCTTTGGTCAAGTGATTGACGGTATGGATGTTGTAGATAAGATTGCTAAAGCCGAAAAAGATGAAAAAGACAAGCCAACTACTGCTATCACAATCGACAGCATCGAAGTGGTGAAAGACTACAATTTTAAATCTTAAAAACCAAAAAATACAGTACCCACATTCGGTACTGTATTTCTTTTATCCTTATTTTTAAGTTAAATTATTAAAATCCCAGATTTGGTCCATCCAACCTTCATAGAAGTCTGGTTCGTGACAGACCATAAGAATAGATCCCTTGTATTCTTTAAGAGCGCGTTTGAGTTCATCCTTGGCATCCACATCCAAGTGGTTGGTCGGCTCGTCCAGCACTAAAACGTTGTTTTCACGATTCATCAAGAGACAGAAACGAACTTTGGCTTGTTCCCCACCTGACAAAACCTGAATTTGACTTTCGATATGCTTAGTTGTCAGGCCACAACGGGCAAGGGCTGCACGGACTTCTGCTTGATTAAGGGCAGGAAAGGCATTCCAGACAGCTTCAAGAGGTGTTTGACGATTGCCTCCTTCTACTTCCTGTTCAAAGTAGCCAAGTTCTAGGTAGTCTCCACGTTCAACCTCTCCAGCGATTGGCGGGATAATGCCCAATAGAGACTTCAAGAGAGTTGTTTTCCCGATACCATTTGCACCGATAATAGCAACCTTTTGATTACGTTCAAAGGTAAGATTTAAAGGCTTGGTCAGAGGACGATCATAACCAATTTGCAAATCCTTAGCTTGGAAAATAAAGCGACCTGGTGTACGAGCTGGTTTAAAATCAAAGGACGGCTTTGGTTTCTCACTTTGCAGCTCGATAATATCCATCTTATCCAATTTCTTCTGACGGGACATGGCCATGTTTCGTGTTGCAACACGCGCTTTATTACGAGCGACAAAGTCTTTGAGGTCCGCAATCTCTTTCTGCTGACGTTCGTAGGCCGCCTCTAGCTGAGATTTCTTCATAGCATAGACTTCTTGGAACTGGTAGTAGTCACCAGAATAACGCGTCAGCTGTTGATTTTCCACATGGTAGACAATATTAATCACGTCGTTCAGGAATGGAATATCGTGTGAAATGAGGACAAAGGCATTCTCATAGTTTTGGAGATAGCGCTTAAGCCAGTCAATATGCTCAGCATCCAAGTAGTTGGTCGGCTCGTCCAACAGCAAGATATCAGGCTTCTCAAGGAGAAGTTTAGCCAAAAGCACCTTGGTTCTTTGCCCACCTGACAAAGAGGTTACATCCGTATCCATGCCAAAGTCCATGACACCAAGGGCACGCGCTACTTCATCAATCTTAGCATCCAAAGTATAGAAATCACGACTCTCTAAACGGTCTTGAAGTTCTCCCACTTCTTCCATGAGAGCATCAACATCCGCTCCATCTTCAGCCATTTCCATATAAAGATCATTGATACGGACTTCTGCTTTGAAAAGCTCATCAAAAGCCGTACGGAGAACATCGCGCACCGACTGCCCTTCAGCAAGGACTGAGTGCTGATCCAAGTAACCAGCAGTCACATATTTGGACCACTCAACCTTCCCTTCATCTGGCAGCATTTTACCAGTCACAATACTCATAAAGGTTGATTTTCCTTCACCATTGGCACCGACCAGGCCGATATGTTCCCCCTTTAGGAGGCGGAAGGACACATCTTCAAAAATTGCACGGTCACCAAAACCATGACTCAGATTTTTAACTTCTAAAATACTCATTTTAATTCCTTATCTTGTTTTTATGTAATTGTTTATAGAGAAGCCAAGACAGATAGCCACCCAAGGTATTGGTCCACAAATCATCAATCTCAAAGACGCGATTAAAATCAAAGAAAAAATCTAAGACTAACTGCGTACACTCAATTCCTAGGCTTATAAGAAAACTGAAAAAGATCACTTTTCTTGTCTTACGCAAGTTTGGAAGGAGATAAAGGAGTTGGAAAATCAGAGGAAAAAGTAAGAAGACATTGAGGATATTTTGTAGAAAAAGCCAACATAATTGTCCTATGTCACTCACCTCACCCAGTTTCCAGAGAGAATTGAAAGGAGTCAAAAGAAAAACCAGGCGTCCAAGATGCTGAATACCTGGAGTTTCCACCCCCACGGGAGAATGTTCTTGAGGAGTAAAGCAAAAGTAAACGATACAAATACTATAGAAAATGACTCCCCAGACCAAAATACGATTATAAGTCTTCTTCATCATTAAGGATTGACTGCTGCGACTGCTTTCTGGCGGTCACGTTTCATTGTATTAGAACGCAATTGTCCACAAGCTGCATCAATATCAGTACCATGCTCTTGACGAACAACACAGTTAACACCTTTTTTCTTAAGCGTATCATAGAAGGCCAGGACGCGCTCTTTAGGACTACGGCTATATTGGTCATGCTCACTAACTGGGTTATAAGGAATCAAGTTTACATAAGACAATTTCTTGATATTCTTGAGCAATTCAGCCAATTCCAAGGCTTGTTCTACACCATCATTGACTTCATTGAGCATGATATACTCAAAGGTTACACGACGATTGGTTGTTTCGATATAATACTCAATAGCAGCAAAGAGTTTTTCAATCGGAAAGGCACGGTTAATCTTCATGATGCTTGAGCGCAGTTCATTGTTAGGTGCGTGAAGAGAAACGGCAAGATTGACCTGAACCCCTTCATTAGCAAAATCACGAATTTTATGGGCCAAACCTGAGGTTGAAACCGTGATGTGACGAGCACCTATAGCCATTCCCTTATCATCGTTGATAGTGCGAACGAAATTTAAGACATTGTTGTAGTTATCAAAGGGCTCACCGATTCCCATGACAACAATATGACTGACGCGTTCATCCTGACCACGCTCATCAAAGTATTTCTGAACCAGCATGATTTGCGCTACAATTTCCCCATTATTGAGGTCACGTTGTTTCTTAATCAAACCAGAGGCACAGAAGGTACAACCGATATTACAGCCAACCTGAGTGGTCACACAGACTGACAAACCATAGTGTTGACGCATGAGTACTGTCTCAATCAGCATTCCATCTGGCAATTCAAAAAGATATTTAACTGTCCCATCAGCAGACTCTTGAACGATACGTTGTTTCAAGGGATTGACCACAAACTGATCATTAAGCTTAGCAATCAAATCCTTGGAAAGGTTGGTCATCTCTTCAAATGACTGGACACGTTTACGGTAGAGCCATTCCCAGATTTGATCAGCACGGAATTTCTTTTCTCCTTGCTCCAATACCCATTCCTGCATGGTTTGACGTGTTAAACTATAAATTGACGGTTTCATTTCTTCTCCTTATTCTCTACTCACTTCTGACGAATGACAAAATGACGTTGCCCCTTGTCCTCTTTCTGAGAATGCTGGTCTTTCTGACGACGTCTATTTTTCTTATCTGCATTCGGTTTTCGTTTTGTTTGAGCCGGTTTCTTTCCTTTTCTAGAAGGTGTTTCTTCTTCCTTCTTACGTATTTTCTTGTCAAACGATGCTCGCTTAGGAGCTTCATTTTCTAGGACAAAATAGGCACAACCATAACTACAATACTCTAAAAGGTAGTCTTGTAAACGACTGATTTTTTCAAGTTTTTCTTCTGTTCGATCATCCTTGTAAAAACCTCGTAGGCGAAGCTGTTCGTTGCTCCAGTCTCCCACGATATAATCAAACTTGGTTAAGACTTCTGAAAAACGCTGATTAAAAGCCGTCACATCAAAGGCATCCTTGATATTTTCCACCAAGGAAAAAGCTATCCCTTCCGTTTCGACCTTGTCCCCATGTAAATGAAACTCAGGACCAGGAAACTTGTTATAGTTGTATAATTCAGGTGCAATTTCTTTTCGCATAGATATCCTTTTTCCACGATTACTTAATACTTTATTCTACCATAATTTCTAGCAGTTAGCACGTTTCTCATAAAAATGAAAAAAGTCTGACGATTTTGTCAGACCAAAATAATATAACCTTAAAAAGAGAAGAACAATTCTTCCCTCCAACTATCATTATTTAGCAGCTGCGTACAATTCATCTACTTTGTTCCAGTTGATCACTGAGAAGAAAGCTTTGATGTAGTCAGGACGCACGTTGCGGTATTTCACATAGTAAGCATGTTCCCAAACGTCCAAGCCCAAGATTGGTTTTTTGCCTTCTGAGATTGGTGTGTCTTGGTTTGCTGTTGAAGTCACTTCAAGTTTACCTTCTTTGTTGACAACCAACCATGCCCATCCTGAACCAAAACGAGTTGTTGCTGCTGCAGTGAAGGCTGCTTGGAATTCTTCAAATGAACCAAATGTTGCATCGATTGCTGCTGCAAGTTCTGCTGATGGAGCTGTTTTTTCAGGAGTCATCAATTCCCAGAAAAGAGCGTGGTTCAAGTGTCCACCACCATTGTTGATAAGCGCTTGACGGATATCAGCTGGGATAGATTCTACATCAGCAAGCAGGGCTTCAAGGTCTTCACCAATTTCAGGGTGTTTTTCAAGAGCTACATTAGCATTGTTGACATAAGTTTGATGGTGTTTGTCATGGTGCAAGTGCATTGTTTCCGCATCGATGTATGGTTCCAAAGCGTCGTATGCATATGGAAGATCTGGTAAGATAATAGCCATCTGTAATACCTCTTTTTCTTTCTATATGAAAATGATAACGCAAACATTCACTTTTTTCAAGTTTTTTGCTTATAGATGAAGAAATCACTAAGAAACCCACGACAAGATAGTCCTGACGCGGGTTGTAGTTTCCAAAATAATATCATACTCAATGAAAATCAAAGAGCAAACTAGGAAACTAGCCGCAGGTTGTACTTGAGTACGGCAAGGCGACGTTGACGAGGTTTGAATTTGATTTTCGAAGAGTATCAATTTACCTGACTAGCAATCTGTATGAGTGCCTTTTCAAAAAGGAAACTCTTTTCATAAACACCTGTCTTAATCTGATAGTCTGTCTCAATCAAATAAGAAATAGCTTGCTTCAAAAAGCTCAAGGAAAGTCCTCGTGAATCCCTCAGCGCAAACTTGATTTGATAGGGATTAGGATTGCGTCCGAGAAAACTTCCTAGACTACTTGCAATCTGCGATTCTGTTTGTCCAGACTCCGCCAAAATTTTCACCTGAGTAAAAGTCCGAAATTGTCCTAGCATGACAGCTATGAGCTTAATTTCGTCTTCCCCTTGCAAGGTCAAGTCTCTAACCAAGTCACGCGCCTGATCCATCTTTTTAGTCAGAATAAACTGAGTTAAATCAAAAATATTGTCCTGCAAGGTCTTGGGAATAGCATTGACAATATCCTCTTCCTCGATAACAGAGTCTTCCTTATAGGACTGTAAAAAGAGGAGATTTTTCTGGATTTCGCTAAATTGAAAACCAGATTTGATAAGGAGGTTTTCAAAAGAATGATTGGCAAACTGCAGACCTTGTTTCTGACTCCACTTTTGGAAATACTGGCGCAATTCTTGTTCTTTTGCTTCTACTGCATCAAAGACCTTGGCATCACGCTTAAGTAATTTTACCAGCCGTCTTTTGCTATCCAGCTTTCCTTCTGCAAAGATTATCAACTTGGTTGTTAGTGAAGGATTGTCAAAGTATTCCTCAAATGACTTGAGCTCATCATCTGTCAAAAAGCGCTTTTTAGCAGTCGTGATATCGACAAAATGGTCTAATATCACGATTTTCTCATCCGCAAAGAAAGGAAGGCTGACCAATTCCAGTTCCACATCCTTGTAGACCACTTCTTTCATATCAAAGTAGGCAAAGTTGAGGTCGGCAGAATCATAACCAATCTGTTTCAACACTTGACTCTTCATCACTTCAAACTGGCCCTGATCTATGCCTGTAAAAAGGCTCAGGTTAGGTAAATTTGATAAAGTCAACTTCTGGCTTTCTTCAATAGCTAGCATCTTCTCTCCTTTCTTCTGATTTTTCGATTTAATTTAATCAATATAGCGTAATTTCCCACGAAAATCATCTAGGCTCTCGTACCCTTTTTCCGTCATGATTGCTTTCAGTTCATTGGTAATACGTTCAAAGGCACCGACACCTTCTTTGTGAAGGGTGGTTCCCACTTGTACCATACTAGCACCACAGAGGATATGTTCAAAGGCATCACGACCAGTCAAAACGCCACCTGTACCAATAATTTGAATTTGAGGGTTTAAGCGTTGATAAAAGGCATGAACATTAGCTAAAGCAGTCGGTTTGATATACTCTCCACCAATCCCCCCAAAACCATTTTTAGGACGAATAACGACGGACTCATCTTCTATATAAAGGCCGTTTCCGATAGAGTTAACACAGTTGACAAACTTGAGCGGGTACTTGTTGAAAATAGCTGCCGCTTGGTCAAAGTGAACAATATCAAAATATGGTGGCAATTTAATTCCAAGAGGTTTGGTGAAGTAGGCAAATACCTCTGCCAAAATCCGGTCAGTTGTCTCAAAATCATAGGCAATCTGAGGTTTACCTGGAACATTTGGACAAGAGAGGTTTAGCTCAGTCAGACCACGAAACTCACTCTCTTGGACTTTTTTCAAGATAGTATGGGTTTCCTCTGGAGACATGCCGACTAGAGATAAGAAGAAAGTTCGGTTCGGCTCTTTTTCCTGCAAGTCCAAAAGATAGTCCAAATAATAGTCTAAGCCATTATTTGGTAAGCCCATGGAGTTGATAGAACCAAGGGGAACATCTTGATAGCGTGGCTCAGGATTCCCCTGACGAAAGTCCAAGGTCGCTGTCTTGGTCACAAAAGTTCCTGCCGCTGAGTTTTTAACGCCCTCTAACTCTGCTATCGTCATACAAGCCACACCTGCTGCATTCATCAAACAATTATCAAACTCAAAACCAGCAATTTGCGTTTTCGTTGATACCATGATTCTGATCCTCCAGATTCCTTTTATTGCTAATATTATACCATATTTTCAGCTTTTCTTTTTAAGAAAGTCATTTATAAGAAAAACGTTCGTATTTTTATCTATTATAAAAAATTCCAATTTAAAACAATCCCAAAAATCAAATTGAAAGAATTTTTAGAAAATTTTTGTTTTTTCTCTTTACAGTTAAAAAAAATTCTGCTATAATGACACACATAATTAAATTAGAATTTAAGGAGAACGATATGACATCTGCTAAAGAATATATCCAAAGCGTGTTTGAAACTGTGAAAGCTCGTAACGGGCACGAGGCTGAATTCCTCCAAGCTGTCGAAGAATTTTTCAACACTTTAGAACCTGTATTTGAAAAACATCCTGAGTATATCGAAGAAAACATCTTAGCACGTATCACTGAGCCAGAGCGCGTGATTTCTTTCCGTGTTCCTTGGGTTGACCGTGATGGAAAAGTTCAAGTAAACCGCGGTTACCGTGTTCAATTCAACTCAGCTGTTGGACCATACAAAGGCGGACTTCGTTTCCACCCAACTGTAAACCAAGGGATTTTGAAATTCCTCGGATTTGAACAAATCTTTAAAAACGTTTTGACTGGACTTCCAATCGGTGGAGGTAAAGGTGGATCAGACTTCGATCCTAAAGGTAAAACAGATGCTGAAGTGATGCGCTTCTGCCAAAGCTTCATGACTGAACTACAAAAATACATCGGCCCATCACTTGACGTACCTGCTGGTGATATCGGTGTTGGTGGACGTGAGATTGGTTACCTTTACGGTCAATACAAACGCCTTAACCAATTTGATGCTGGTGTCTTGACTGGTAAACCTCTTGGATTTGGTGGTAGCTTGATTCGTCCAGAAGCAACTGGTTACGGTTTGGTTTACTATACTGAAGAAATGCTTAAAGCTAACGGTAACAGCTTTGCTGGTAAGAAAGTTGTTATTTCAGGTTCTGGTAACGTTGCTCAATACGCTCTTCAAAAAGCGACTGAACTTGGTGCAACTGTTATCTCTGTATCTGACTCAAATGGTTATGTCATCGATGAAAATGGTATCGACTTCGATCTTTTGGTTGACGTTAAAGAAAAACGTCGCGCTCGTTTGACTGAGTATGCAGCTGAGAAAGCAACTGCTACTTATCATGAAGGTTCTGTATGGACTTACGCTGGAAACTATGACATCGCTCTTCCATGTGCGACTCAAAACGAAATCAACGGTGAAGCAGCTAAACGTTTGGTTGCTCAAGGCGTTATCTGTGTATCTGAAGGTGCCAACATGCCAAGCGACCTTGATGCCATCAAAGTCTACAAAGAAAATGGTATCTTCTACGGACCTGCCAAAGCTGCCAACGCTGGTGGTGTAGCCGTTTCAGCTCTTGAAATGAGCCAAAATAGCCTTCGCCTCTCATGGACTCGTGAAGAAGTTGATGGCCGTCTCAAAGACATCATGACAAACATCTTCAACACAGCTAAAACAACTTCAGAAACATACGGTCTTAATAAAGACTACCTTGCAGGAGCTAACATTGCTGCCTTTGAAAATGTAGCAAACGCTATGATTGCACAAGGTATTGTTTAAGATTCATTTGCTTAATCCTCAATCGCTTCGATTGGGGATTTTTAGCTTGAATTAAACAGTTGGAAAATTACTTACTCGCCCCCTTTTTTGCCCCTTTTAGAACAAAAAGAAAAACCGCTACTCCTAAGAATAGCGGTTTAATCATGTTTTTAAGCTACTAATGTAGTCGCTCTATTATTTGCCGTTTTTTCTTTTAAAGACTTTTTGCCCAGTTTAACTTCTTAAGAAAGCCAAATGATATTCTCCATTCAATTTAACTGCTACTTTCTCGTGGATAGACTGATTTTTTAAAGAACAAATTTCTCCATATTTCCAACTTTCGTGCTCCCCTGATAATCTAGTGACTGACTTCACTTGATTATCTAAGTTAGCAACTGTAGCACTAAGCTCTTCTTTTGGAATAATTTCTTCAGTAATTGTAAATAATTGTTCCCCTATCTTCAACTCTCTGGCTTCTTGCTCATTGATAGCAAATTCTCCTACTAAGCGAACATTAAATAAGTCAGAAACTTTTATAAGTTCTTCTTTAGAAATATTATCAAGTAGTTTACATTTATAGAAAGTACTATCAATTTTTATGGCAAATTCTCTATTCTTGGTTTGATATAAGTCACCAATCTCCAACAAATCATTCTTTATTTCATCATTGGAATCATCGTAAGATATTTCATAAATATCATAATGATTGCTTACTTTACTTTCAATATCTTCATATAAAATTAATTGATTAGTTACACCATAATGCTCTCCTTTATAATCAAATCGATTATAACTTGAGTCGAGAAATTTAACATCATACTTCTCATATGTGCATCCAGTCAATCTAAGTAAACTTAAGAAAAAAATTACGGAAAGATAGATCTTTTTGAATTTCATAGTTCTCCTCCTAATTTTCTATAGTTAAATTATCAAAAATCAATAACGCCTCTCTCCAATATGTCTTTACAGATTTATTTTGGTTATAAAGTAAAGTCAAAACAGTTCCCAAACTTCCATCCAAAAATTTAACACTCCATTCATTTCCATCAGAATATATAATTAAACACCTTTTCTGCTTACAACTACTAAATTAGCAACAAACAATAATACAACATAAAAAGTTAAAGCTAATAAATAGGTTGTGCTTCTAAAATTATTTTCTAAAATTATATTAACTGGTAAAATTACTGGAATCCAAAAAATATTAAGAAAAACTTTATTTGTTGCAAATAATATAAATAAACTTTCTACAACAGCAATAAGTAAATTACCACCTTTCGCAATAAACAATGTCAATAGCATGTGGAAATGATTTAGCAATATTAGTAATAACCAACTAACTATTCCTACGTAAAAATAATATGAAAAGTGTTCTAACTCTATACCTACAACTACCCATAAAGGAATAGTAAGTAAAGATAATAGTAAATCTAACACAAAAATTTTCGCTCCCCATATACTGGCTGTATTTCTCGAGCCTTTAATATTCTGATAATTATTAGCATTGATTTCTTGTTCAGATACTAATAAAGTGATTATCGTAGTTATCATACAATAGCCTAACATGGGTAAAAAGATAATATTTTCCAATACAATTGTGTTATTTACAGATAATATGTAAATTGGAATTGTCAATAGTTGTATAGTAGACAAAATCAAAATAATGTATAGTTGATACGAACCTTTAAATTTAATCATTTCACTTTTTAGCAATTGGATCATTACTTAACCTCCAATTTAACATTAACAAAGAAACAATAAATAGAATCAATGATAGAAATACGGTAAATACTACCATTTTAACGTCTGTTACATGATTTGTTAAATCTAAATCTCCTGACGGTTTTATATACATAAGACTATAAGCAATTTTATAATGATATGTAAAAGGAAAGAAGAACCAAAAGCTACTTTGAGCGATAAAAGGTGCAACCAAAAAACAAATCAAGGAGTTAATAGATACTAAGATATAGGGGTTGATCCGTTTCGAAAATAGATACAAGAGTGGCAATACCCATATGGATGTTATCGAAATAAGTACTAAACAAATTAAGTCACCAATTATATTCAATGATATTAAGTCGCCATACAAAAAATTACTTGTAAATAATAATATAGCTAAAAACCATACGTTCGAAATGAGTAAATCTTTTAATTTTAAAAGTATCTTTACGATATATATTTTTATGCTATCATTTCGAAAGTATATATTCTGGAAGTTTCCTGCAGCTTCTTCTGCTTTATAATCATATAAAAATAACAATCCAATAAGCGTGTACAAAAAGACGGCTTCCCACCAATATATTGAAAAACTTTCTAGAATACTCGGTCCAACAAGTAATACAGCTATTAAAATCGACAATCCAGGAGCTATTATCAAGAATTTTTTGGATGTATTTTTTCGCTGTTTTAACCATTCTGATTTAAATATTTTTATCATATTGCGTCACCTCCATGAACAATTCTTATAAATAAAGATTCTAAATCATCACTTTGAACATTCGAACCATCGTAAAAAATTTGACCATCATGTAAAATAACAACTTTATCTGCCACTTTACTAACTTCATACAGTTGATGGCTAGATAAAAGAATTGTCATTCCTGATTTCTTTAAAGAAATCATTAAATTCAACAATTCCTTTATACCATCTGGATCCAATCCATTGGTAGGTTCATCTAAAATGAGCAAATCTGGACTAGTAATTATTGCCATACCTAATCCCAAACGTTGTTTCATACCTAAAGAAAAGCTCCCTGCTTTTTTCTTTCCCGTATTAGATAGCCCAATCAAGTTTAATACTTCATTAATTCGTTCGTCAGAAATGTCATATAACAATGCTCTTGTTTTTAAGTTATCATAAGCAGATAAGTTCATGTAGATAGCTGGAGTTTCAATAAGCGCTCCAATCTCATATATACCCGCATTTTTTTTCCCATTAAAAATAACCGTACCACTATCAGCATTTTCAAGACCAAAAATAATCTTCATAATTGTTGATTTTCCTGCACCATTAATACCTAATAATCCACAAATACTCCCCTCTTTTATTTCAAAAGAAATATTTTTCAGTACTTCTCTATCCTTATATGATTTTCTAAGTTTTTGAACTTGTATATTCATAACTATAATTCCTCCTTGTTTTATACTTGTATGTTATACTTTATTTTTCAAAATTTGTTCAGAATTTCCAATTTTACAAAATTAAAAAAATAGACAGTCCTCAATTTAGAAAACCATCTATTTTTATACATAACTATTATATGGAAGCTATCTAATATATCCTTACAGAATTATTTTTTAATAAGCAACGTCACTTGAGCGCCACCTCTATCTGGATTTGATAAAAACAATTCTCCTAAATGTCTAGTTGCAACTTGTTTAGCAAATGCTAACCCTAAACCATAGTGCTTATTATTCCTACCTTTATTCTCAGTATAAAATAACTTATCTGCATTTAATAAGGACTGTTCAGTAAAAGGCAGACCATTATTCCACACTACAAAATTAATATACTCTGTTTCCTCAATGATAGTAAGCGTAACTTTTTTTTCTCCAGAACTATATCTTGCTGCATTTGCTAAAATGTTAATTAATGCCCGATTTAAATTAAAACGATTTCCCTTAAAAAACATTAATTTTGTAGTATTAATAATTTTGAAATCAACCTTTGCATTATTCATTACAGATTTCGCCTCTACTGACAGATCACTTAAAAAATCAGGTAAATATATCTGTTCCCCATAATCTTTATCTTCAATTAGTAATCTTGAATAATCAATCATTGAACTAAAGTATCTTTCAAAAATCACTATACTGTTATTCATTGACTGAGTATATTCCTTCTGTTGATCAGTCAGGTTAGTTAATTCAAGCAACTCTAAATTTCCTTTTAGTACTGTTAAAGGAGTTTTTACATCATGAGCTAATGCACCAACTTGAAAAGATAAATCTTCCTTCTCCCTTCTCTCTGATTTGAGTAAATTAGTTAACTCGTCGTCCTTTTGATATAATACAGAGAGAATTTCATCGAACTCTTGTATTTGAGAGGGAATGTTTTTTTCTTTAAATGTTAACTGCCCCATGTTTAAAGCTTTTTTTTGTATAAGTAGAAAATTTTTTGAAAATTCTTTTATTAATCTTGTAAGTGACCAAATGAGTAAAATCGTTTCGAAAACGAAGAAAAATAAATAAGAAAATAGGTTAAATGAAATGTGACGCAAATTCGGATTAACAAACTCAGGTATCATGGGTTGCCTGACAGTAAGTACAATTTCTGAATTAGCATAATACACATAATACACCTCACTATTACTTACAGATTCATTTTTAGCAAAAACTTCTCGATAGGCAGGCAAATCCTTTTTTTGATAATTACCCGCTTCAATTGTACCTGTCTTGCGATTAAATACAACATAGTCAAATATAGAGTTATTCATTGCTTGAACTACATCACTTAAATTGCTGGTATCACTCACTGAAATTTCAATTTTAGAGTCGTATACATTTAATTGTCCTGTAAAAACAAGTAAATAAGTAAATATAAAAAATAAAAGTATACTCAGTAACGTACCTGTTACTAGTTCTAAAACAGTCCTTATTATACGTCCTCTAATTGTACTATTCTTCTTAATCATGCCACTTGTATCCCATACCTCTAACTGTTTTTATAGGATTAATTCCATAGGATGAGAATTTTAATCTTATTTGATAGATATACTCAGATATTGAACGAAAGAGGGTTTCAGCATCATCATCATAAACGTTTTCATATATATCTTGTACAGTAAAAATTTTTCTTGGATTGCTAGATAATAGCTCTATGATATCATATTCTCTACTTGTAAAGGCAAGACTATCTCCATTAATACAAACAATTTTTTCTTGTAAATAAATCGTTATTGGAGATAATTCTCGAACAATTTGATTACTTAATTCACCTTGTTTGTATCGTTCTTCTCGTTTGAGATTTGCAGCAACTTTAGCAATTAATTGATTGATGCTGAAAGGTTTTGTAATATAGTCATCTCCTCCTAAATTCAATCCTGATACTATATCATCTTCGGTGTCTTTTGCACTAACAAAAATAATAGGGGAGCTTACTTTATTTCTAATCTGCTTACAAATTTGCATACCATCTATATTAGGCATCATTACATCTAATAAAATCAAATCAAATCCTTTGAAATTATTAATATTGATTGGTGCAGTCACTTCTTGATACGTCGTTACCTGATAGTTTTTCATCTCTAAAATAGTTCGCATCAATTTCAAAATTTCAAAATCGTCATCTACAACTAATATCTTATACATTCTATCACCTCAAAAAATTTTAGAGAACTACCTGCAATGCTCCGTATTTCTGACAAAGAATAGTCTCAATACATCAGTTTGTAATGTAAATTAAATTTTTAGAAACTAGTATAAATCTATTTTACACTATCTTGAACAAAATTCGTAATATTTAATAATATAATTTGAGTGCCATCAATATCATTTCTTATCCAGCAGAAATAACCATAACTTTCCCATCTATATATGAATAATCCTCCCCCTTAAGTTCTCCAACGTAATGTTTCAATGCTTCTTGATTATTTTAATCTAGACCCTCATCACCTACTGAAGCAACAATTATTGAACCTTGACATTTGAGATTGTATCAGAGAAAATTCAGATTTTATTCAGAGAAAAAATCATCTTTACACTACTAGTGAAATTCAAATTTAAGAAAGAATCAATTTCTAAAATTTTTCATGTCCTAAAAAAACGGAATACGTTTTGAACTTGTTCAGATTATTTTCTATCCCTTCTTCCACTTATGCCCAGCCCAGCCTGCCAAGACAAGTAAAGCAAGGTTAAAAATGATAAAGAAATGTGACCTTTTCAACTTTTCTTTTCAAGATAGGTTGAGTATTCCTATCCTCCTCATTCTCAAAAAGAATTTTAGGTAATTTATAATACCGTTCTGAAGTTTGGTATTGATTTGCGGTAATTCGTTTCATAGCGCCCCTCCAAGTTCTTTGAGTATTAAATCTCCACTTTATTCCAATCGAACCAAGCCACTTTTTTCTAATTCAGCCATACGAGAGATGGCTTCAACAATATCAATTCTCATTTCACGTACTAAAAATGAAATGACAATATAGCGTGATGATTGTAATTCTTTTGTCATTTTCCCTCCTGAAAATAAAAAAAGGAGAACAATATTCAACTGTTCTCCACGATAAATTTGTTAAAAAGAAAAACCCTGCCAAATTAATTTTTGGTAGGGTTTTTGGTAGGAAACTAAATTAATTTATCAGTTTCTAAAATGTGTTCACGATTCTAAAAGGCTGATACTATAGTATCCCGAATTCTAATTGGTATATGCCTCTTATTTAAGAGTAACTGAAGCTCCAGCTTCTTCCAATTTAGCTTTGATTTCTTCAGCTTCTGCAGTTGCAACGCCTTCTTTAACAAGTGCTGGTGCACCATCAACAAGTTCTTTAGCTTCTTTAAGACCAAGACCTGTGATTTCACGTACAACTTTGATAACGCCAACTTTTTTGTCGCCTGCAGATGTCAATTCAACGTCGAATGAATCTTTAGCAGCACCAGCGTCAGCAGCACCAGCTGCAGCAACAGCTACAGGAGCAGCTGCAGTTACACCAAATTCTTCTTCGATAGCTTTTACAAGGTCGTTCAATTCAAGGATTGAAGCTTCTTTAATTTCAGCAATAATGTTTTCAATGTTCAATGCCATTGTTATATCCTCCAAATATGTTTTAAATTTATAATAGATTTTCGTAGCTAGGCTACGCTGCGTAGCTTAAGATTAAGCTGCGTCTTCTTTGTTGTCTGCAACCGCTTTGACTGCAAGAGCAACGTTGCGCACTGGCGCTTGAAGTACAGAAAGGAGCATAGAAAGAAGTCCTTCGCGGTTTGGAAGAGTTGCAAGAGCAAGAATCTCTTCTTTAGATGCGACAGCGCCTTCGATTGCACCACCTTTGATTTCAAGTGCTTCAGCGTCTTTAGCAAAATCGTTCAAGATTTTCGCTGGTGCGATAACATCTTCGTTAGAAAATGCTACTGCAGATGGTCCAACAAATACAGATGCAAGATCTTCAAGACCAGCTTTTTCAGCTGCACGACGCAAGATTGAGTTTTTAATAACTTTATACTCAACTTCGCTTCCACGAAGCTCACGACGAAGAACTGTATCTTGCTCAACTGTCAAACCACGAGCGTCTACAACGACGATAGATGCAGCAGCTTTCATTTTTTCAGCTACTACGTCAACTAGTTCCGCTTTTTTAGCAATAATTGCTTCACTCATTAGTGTGTTCACCTCCGTTATTATTTTGCTTGGGGAAATTTTTCAAAAGAAAAACGCGCCCAAACCTAGACACGAAAGTACAATACGCTTCTTTTTACATGATACGTTTTGTCCTCGGTAGGATATTTATGAGTCGAGCTCCCCTACTGTCTTAGGCAGTTTTTTCAAACCGTATATAAGTATAGCATAGTTAAAAAAAGAATGCAAGATTTTTGCAAACTTTTTTAAAATTTTTTGTGATTTTTCTTTTAAAGTTCTACTGTCAGGGCTTGACCTTGCTTAACAACCTGTTCTCCAGCAATATAAACATCATCAACATCACTGGACTTGACAGCATAGACTAGGTGAGAGAGCATATTTTCTTGGGGTTGAAAATGGATTTTCCCTTGTGGTTGAATAACGAGAAAATCTGCCTGCTTGCCGACTTCCAAACTTCCTATCTGATGTTCTATCCCTAGGACCTTAGCCCCTTCGATTGTCAGTGCCTTGAGGGCTGTTTCGATAGGAAATTGGCTGGCATCTCCACTTTTCATCTTCTGAAGAAGGGCTGCTGTCCGTCCTTCCTCAAACATGTCTAAATTATTATTAGAAGCGACCAAGTCAGTCGCAATTCCTACTGCTATTCCTGCTTTTTGCAGTTGGATGATGGGAGCAATCCCTGATGCCAGTTTGAGGTTACTGATAGGATTGTGGGCAATAGACACTTGAGAAGTTGCCAAGCGTTCAATTTCTCTCTCGTTTAGTTCGACCCCGTGAGCAAAGACAGACGGATGATCTAAATACCCCAGTTCTTCTAGAAAGGCTAAGGGGCGTTTGCCGTAGCGTTTCAGGATAATGCCTGACTCCTCCTTGGTCTCCGCCACGTGGATATGGATAGGAATATTCAACTCTTTTGCCAGATCTAAGCTTTCTGCCAGCAAGTCTCTACTACAGCTGTAGGGAGAATGTGGGGCTACCATCACCTTGAAATTTGGATTTTTATATCCAATAATTTCTTCAATGATTGCTCGAGTTCTACTTATAGTCTCAGCAGTTGTTTCTGCCTCTGAAGAAAAGAGGGTCGGTGAGAAATAACAACGCATCTTGGAAGCCTTGACTGCCTGATAAATTCTCTCAATATCTACACCATTGGGATTATACATATCGTTGAAGGTTGTCGTTCCTGACTGGAGCATTTCTGTCAGAGCCTCTTTGACTGCCTTGGTAGTCATGTCGGGAGTAAACTCAGCTTCTGCTGGCCAGATGTAGTCATTGAGCCATTCATGGAGATTACTATCATCCCGAATCCCTCGCAAACCTGTCATAGCAGAATGAGTATGGCAATTGACCAAACCAGGCATAATCCAGGCCCCCTGATAGTCTATAATCTGCTCAGCTTGCTCTAAAATCTCTGAATTCTCTTGACCGACATAGACGATTTGAGAATCCTTAACTGCTAAGATTCCATTCAGATAAACATGGAAATCTTGATCACAAGTCACGATATTTACATGCTGATAGACTTTCATTGTTTTTCTCCTTCTAAGGCCTTGATTTTTTCTAGCTATTGTAACAAAAAAGTCACCCGAAGGCAACTTTTTTCGTCCATAAGATTTTAAAGCAGAAAGGATTATTCAAAGCTAAAAGCTGCAGCTTGCTGCATTTGATAATACTTACCCTTTCTAGCCATGAGATCCTGATGATTGCCATGCTCCACGATGTCACCATCCACTAAGACTAGAATCATATCCGCATCCTGAATGGTTGACAAGCGGTGGGCAATGATAAAGCTTGTACGCCCCTTCATGAGTTTAGCAAAGGCATCCTGAACCAGCACTTCTGTCCGCGTATCGATGGAAGAGGTTGCTTCGTCTAAGATAAGAATCTTAGGGATAGCTAGAAAGACTCGGGCTATGGTCAAAAGCTGGGCTTGACCGACAGAGAGAGATTCTCCTGCATTTTCCAACTTGGTATCGTATCCCTGTGGCAACTGTTGGATGAAAAAATCTGCATTGGCTGCTTTTGCAGCAGCAATCACCTGCTCCCGACTGGCTTTAGGATTTCCAAAGGAAATATTGTCATGAATGGTCCCTTGCTTGAGCCAGGTTTCTTGGAGCACCATTCCAAACTGCTGGCGTAAAGAGGCACGACTATAGTCATAAATGGATTTCCCATCCAGCAAGATATCTCCAGAGTTAATGGGATAAAACCGCATGAGAAGATTGATAAGGGTTGATTTTCCAGCACCTGTCGGACCAACAATAGCCACCTTGCTACCAGCTGGAATATCAATAGATAAATCCTTAATCAAAATCTTTTCAGGATGGTAGCCAAAATAGACATGTTTAAAGGAAATAGCTCCCTTAACTTGGTCACTAGTCAACTCTTCCTTACCTGTTTCAGCCACCTCAGGACTATCTAAGACTCCATAAACACGTTCTGCACAAGCCAAGGCACTTTGCAACTCAGCTAGCACTGAAGAAATATCATTAAAAGGCTTGGTGTACTGTTGAACATAGTTCAAAAAGGTCACTAAGCGCCCAATGGTCAAGGTAGAGCCTATCATGATACGATAAGCTCCCACTCCAGCTAGAAGGGCATAAATAAGCGCATTTACAAAGCGAGTCGAAGGATTGACCGTTGAAGAATAAAAGATGGCTGACTGAGAATAACCTGCGTAATTGGCATTAGCCTCGTGCAACCTTTGGATAAGCTCTTCCTGAGCATTGAAGGACTGGATAATGGTCTGCTGGCTCAACGATTCTTCAATCAACTGAGTCTGAATTCCCCTAGTCTCTGTTTGCTTTTGGAAGAGATGATAAGATCTCTTGGCAATAAAGCGTGAAATTACCATAGACAGTGGCGTCAACAGCAAGACCAAAAGAGTCATGAGGAGATGAATTTGAATCATGGCTAGAATGCTGACTAAAATCATCAAGACACCAATAAAAAATTGGTTAAATATCATGGTCAAACCAGCTGCTAACTGCTCGATGTCTGTGGTCACACGACTGACCATCTCTCCACTTCCTTGACGATCCACAAAAGCAATCGGTAACCGATGAAGCTTATGTATGATTCGCTCTCGCAAGTCTCTGGTATAAGAGAAGATTAGGCGATTATAGAGAAGAGGATTGACCCACTGTACAAGGGTATTTCCTATGACCACCAAGATCATTTGGAGAAAAATCTGCCAAAAAACTGGTGAAGAGCCCGTCACTAGGACTTGGTCGATGACCTGTCCGATTAAGATTGGTAGGTAAATCGATAAACCAACCTGGGCAATAGTTCCTAGAAAGGCTAGAAAAAGAAGGAAGGGATGACTTGCTAAATCTTTGGCCAAACGTGTGAATGTTTGATTTGCAGTTTGTCGTCTCATGCTAGTCCTCCTTTCCATGTTGGGATGCATTGATTTCTCGATAGACTTGACTGGATTTCATCAAGTCCTCGTGCTTGCCGATAGCTAGGAGCTCCCCTTTTTCCAAGAGGAGAATCTTGTCTGCCATCTGAAGCGTCGAAGTCCGTTGAGAAATCAAGATTAAACTTGTATTTGGCAGGTTTTCTCGGATAGCTTTCAAGAGCTTAGACTCAGTAATAGTGTCCAGTGCTGAGGTCGCATCATCTAGGATGAGAAACGGAGTCTGGCGCAAAACTGCTCGTGCGATGGACAGCCTTTGTTTTTGACCGCCCGAGAAATTTCGCCCTCCTGCCTCAACTATGGCATCCAAGAGTCCTTCCTTTTCACTGACAAAATCCTTTGCTTGCGCAATTTCCAAGGCCTGCCAGAGTTCTTGGTCTCTTACTTCTTGATGTAAACCTAGAGTCAAGTTGGAACGAATGGTTCCTTTAAAGAGTTCGACTTTTTGGGGCACATAGGCAATCCAAGACCGCCACTCCTCTAAATTACTAGGACTAGATCCATCTCGATAAAGGTCAATGCTCCCCTTGTCTGCTGGATAAAGTCCAAGTAAGACTTGCACCAAGCTTGATTTACCAGAACCCGTCCCTCCGATGATACCAAGGATTTGCCCTTGCTGCATATCAAAGGAAATGTCTCTCAGAGAAGGCTGGGCCGCATCAGGATAGGTAAAGGTCAATTCTTGGACTTGTAAAATCTGATTGCTGGTAACTTGCTTTTTCTCTAATTCTAAATAAATATCTTCTGGAGCCTCAGCAAAAACTTCCTCGATTCGCTTGGCAGAGATATAGGACTGATTGAGAGAATTTATCAGCATAGCTAGCTTAACCAATTCCACCAAAATCTGTAAGAGATAGTTGATAAGGGCAATGAGAGTACCTTGACTGAGCAATCCTCCTTGAATAGAAACATATCCCTTCCAGATAATAATAAGGAGAGTTCCATTTACAATCAGATAGGTCAGAGGTGTTAATAAGCTAGACCAGAAACCTGTTTTTTCTTGCAATCTGGCATAAACTTGGTTAAGGGTCTGAAAAATCTGTAACTCTCGTCTTTCTTGTCCAAAAGCCCGAATAACCCGCATCCCTTGTAATTGCTGGCGCGTTTCTTGAACTAGTTGATCTGTTTTCTTTCTGAGACTACTGTAGAGAGGATTAACCAGTTTAGAAAGCACTACAATAACAATGGTCAAAATGACAACCATGACCAAGAACCAGAAAGTCAGCTCAGCTGAGATGCGATAAGCCATAAAAATGGCACCAAAAACGATAATAGGCGCTCGCAAAAAGAGACGCAGGAATTGATTGATACCAGTCTGAATCTGGTAAGTGTCCGAAGTCAAGCGAGTGATCAAGCTAGAAGTTGTCAAACGGTCTCTGCTGTCCTTAGGTAAAGACAAAATATGACGATAAAGATCGTTTGTCAATTCCTTGGCAAAACCTACCGCTGCATTAGCTGAGTAAAACTGGGCTATTAAGGCCACTACAACACCAATTACTGCAAAGCTAAGGAGCAGGCCAATCTGCATCCATAGATGACCTTGATTTCTTTGGGGCAAGGATTGGTCAACAATCCCAGCAATCACCATGGGAACCAAGAGTTCAAAAACAGCTTCTAGCAGCTTGAACAAGGGAGCCAAAATTGATTCTTTGATATAGGGTTTAAAGTAAGATAGTAAGTGTTTCATAAATCCCTTCTATTCGTTTTCTAGAAATGAAGAAAGTGGGAAGCACCCACCATCTCTGATTTATTTGTTTAAGTAAGGTAGTAGATAGCCATATCCTTCCTCTTCCATCTCATCCTTGGATACAAAACGCAAGGATGCAGAATTAATACAGTAACGCAGGCCACCTAACTCCTGAGGACCATCTGTGAAAACATGACCCAAGTGAGCATTTCCTGACCGAGAACGAACCTCGATTCGCTCCATTCCATGACTCATGTCCTTGTAATAGTGAATCAACTCTTTGGAAATCGGACGGCTGAAACTTGGCCAACCACAACCTGAGGCAAACTTATCCTTGGCAAAAAAGAGTGGCTCACCCGTTGTAATATCTACATAAATCCCTTCTTCAAAGGTTTGGGCATAGGCATTGGTAAATGGAGTCTCTGTAGCAGCTTCTTGGGTAACACGATAGGATTCTTCTGATAAGCTTTCCTTTAAAACCTCTTGGCTAGGCTTTTCATAGTTTGCTGCATCAATCAATGGCTTCTCAGCATCGGTCACATCGATATGACAGTAACCTGAAGGATTCTTCTTAAGATAGTCTTGGTGGTAATCTTCAGCCAGAATGTAATGACGTAGTTTCTCCACCTCTACTGCAATCTTTCGCCCAAGCATGCGCTCCTGCTCCTGCACCACTGTGTAGATAGCTGGCAAATCAGCTTCATCTTGGTAATAAATTCCGGTCCGATATTGGCGACCACGGTCATTCCCTTGTTGATTGATAGATAAAGGGTCGATGACACGGAAATAATAAAGCAAAATCTCTCTGAGTGACACTGCTTTCTCATCGTAAATCACTTGAACTGTTTCTGCATGGTCTGTTTCCTTGAGCAGCTGGTAATTGGTCGTTTCGACTTGTCCATTAGCATAGCCAACACTGGTTGCTAGCACTCCAGAAATGCGTGAAAAATACTCCTCTAGACCCCAAAAACAACCACCTGCTAGATAAATTTCTGCCATCTTTATTTCTCCTTTATCAAGTCTTTAACTAATACTCTTCGAAAATCTCTTCAAACCACGTCAGCTTCCATCTGCAACCTCAAAACAGTGTTTGAGTATCCTACGGATAGCTTCCTAGTTTGTTCTTTGATTTTCATTGAGTATAAACTTCTTTTCAAAAAAAGGATAGGAAGCCCTCTGGTCGAGAGTTTCCCCATCCTATCTTCTATTCTTTATTTTGCTTCGACACGAACACCTTGGGTATCAACCTTCAAGTCATGCAGTTTTCCTTTGAAGGGTTGCTTTTCCAATTCTGCCTTAATCGTTGGCATCTTGTCATGAGAAGCCAAGACCATAACTGTCGGCCCAGCACCAGAGAGGTAGGTTGCATAGGCACCATTTTCTTTGGCTACTTGCTTAATCGTCGCAAATTCTCTCACCAAGTCCTGACGATAGCGCTCGTGGAAGAGGTCTCCCTCGATTGCTTGCCCAGCAGTCGCCATGTCTCCTGCCAACAAGGCCGCAACCGCCACATTGGCGATAGAACTAGCTGCAACAGCTTCCTTGTAAGACAATTTTTTAGGCAAGACACCACGGCTGTCTCGAGTACGCAATTCATAGTTGGGAATGTAGGCTAGGAAATCACACTCTGGAAAGTCTGCTACGATAGCAGAAACTTGCCCTTCAACAGAGCTTGCAATAACGAGATTACCATAAATGGCTGGAGCCACATTGTCTGGATGTCCTTCAATCTTGGTTGCTAACTGTAATTTTTCATGATCAGACAAGTTGAGCTGACCCAGTTGGTTGGCTAGTTCAATCCCAGCAACAATAACCGAGCTAGAAGAACCCAAACCACGCGCCAAGGGAACATCACTGGTCATTTTCAGGCGTCTAGGTTTCAAATCTGGTACAATTTGCAAGGCGATTTTGAGCAAGAGATTACGCTCGTCATGTGGAATCCATTTGCCAATCTGGTGTTCAATCAGCCACTCATCCCGTTCTTCACAGACCTCTATTTGAAGATACTTGGTTACAGCTACACCGACCGAGTCAAAACCTGGCCCGATATTGGCACTGGTTGCAGGTACAATAATCTTCATCTTATTCTCCTAGCACCTTGAAGGTATTCAAGAGGTCGAATTCTGAAACCTTCTTCAATTCAGCTGAGACATTTTCAAGCTGGGCTTTATTAATCTTGTGTGTGATGATCACAACACGCGCCTTATCACCTTCTTTGCCATCTTGGAGGATTTGCTTGAAGGAAATATCTTGAGCGTTGAAGATTTCAGCCAATTTCAAGACCTGACCTTTTGAGTCTGGAGCCAAGATTGAGAAGTAGTAATTTGCTTTAACGTCTTCAGGGTTTGCCAATACCAAGTCACGGCTGTATTCGTTGAAATCTTTGCCAATGGTACCATCATTCAAGCGACGAACGATACGGACAATATCCGCCACAACACTTGTTGCAGTTGGTTTTTGACCAGCACCTGGTCCGTAGTACATAGACTCACCAATACCGATAGATTCTACAAAGACAGCGTTCATTACGCCATTCACACTGGCAAGTGGATGCGCTTTAGGAAGGAAGGTTGGAGTCACTTCTGCAGCGATTCCTGAAGGAGTTTCCTCGATTGAACCAACCAATTTCACTACATAGCCAAGGTCTTGAGCCACAGCTACATCTTCTGGTGTGATGTTGCGGATTCCCTTGTGGGCTACATCATCAAAGGCAACCTTCATGCCAAAGGCAAATTGGCTCAAAATCACCATCTTGTAGGCTGCATCAATCCCATCTACGTCATTTGTAGGGTCACTTTCTGCAAAACCTAGTCTTTGTGCTTCCGCAAGAGCATCATCGTAAGACCAGCCTTCTTCGACCATCTTGGTCATCATGAAGTTGGACGTTCCGTTGACTACTCCAAGCACACGCGTAATTTTATCAGAAGCCAAGGAATTTGCCAAAGTACGAAGAATTGGAATCCCACCAGCTACTGCTGCTTCATAGTAAAGTGCTACCTTGTTAGCTTTAGCGATTTCTAACAATTCTGCACCATGGACAGCCAAAAGGTCCTTGTTAGCAGTAACAACGTGTTTTCCAGCTTCCAAGGCACGAGTGATAAAGGTTTTAGCTGGTTCGATACGCCCCATCAATTCCACTACAATCGTAATATCTTGATCTGACAAAATGTCATCCACATTGGTTACAAAGTTAAAGTCATTCCCTGCTGCAAGCAAGCGGTTCTTTTCATCTTCGTCCTTGACCAATACCTTAGCAACTTCAATATCTGAATGTGCTGATTGATTGATTTTTTCTCCATTTTCCTTTAGGAGGAAAGGCACACCACTTGCAACGGTACCAAATCCTAGTAAAGCAATTTTAACTGTCATGTTTGTCTCCTCGAAATTTTCTATTATAGCCATTATAACAGAATTTTGTGAAAATTCCTATCATAGTAATTCACTATTTCAGTATAGAAAAGAAAAAACGAATCAAACGATTCGCTCTTCTTATAATCTAGAAATAGCTTTCCAGAAATGATTATCCGATTTTTTGCAGATTGAGCACAGCATCGTGATTCATCAAGACTTGGCCATACTCTTGCAAGACTGAACGACTGATGTCACTATCGTCTGCAAACTCGCGCATACGGGCCAAAAGCCACGCTGGATATGGACTTGGATGATTTTCAATATCCACTAAAATGGTCAAATAATAGCGCTCATTCATCTTGTAGAGTTCAGAAGTTTCCATCTCAAATGTCACTGTCTTGGCAAAAGCCACCAAATCAGCTAACTTAGCAAAAGAAAGGATGTAGTAGATGTAAGGCTCTTTCTTGCTCTCAACTTCTTGTTCAGCCTGTTCCTGCTCTTCTTCCTTGGCTTCGACTTGCTCTAGAGATTGAATGGCTTCGATATCATCCTTAGTTTTGTCCGCGATACTTTTTTCCAGGGTTTTGATAAATTCATCTGGCGACATTTGAGCCAATTCTTCCATGTCTGGCAAATCCGATAAGTCTTCAAAATCTAGATTTTGGTCAATCTTGGACTTGGTCACAAAGACATCTACCTTATCCGGTTTTGGAGTCACACGGAAGCTCAACATACCTGTATCCAAAAAGCTATCAGGCATCTCTAACTCATCCAAGATGGCATAAAAGAACTCTTCTGTTTTTTCTTGTGGAACGAGAAAGTCAGCAATCTCCATTCCTCGATCCATCAAATCCTCTAAAGACATCGTGATTTTTAAAGTTGTATCACTGATTTGTTTCATTTTCATTGCTAGTAACCTCATACTTTCAGTTCTATCTATTATACTAGATTTTTACGATTTTATCAAAAGAAGGCTCCTCTGTCGGGATAGATTTTCCCTAGGGTAACTTCTGTAGCAGACTCTAAAAGAAAATTTCTGCTAACAAATAGAAAAAGCCTTCAAAATCAGCTCTTAGCCAACTTTGAAGACCTAATACATCAGAAAGCTTATAGTTTAAAGGTTGCTACACCGAGGATAGAACGATTTAAGTTTCGAAGAATTTGAAGACTTTGCTCAAATTTCTTATAACGAGTCACTCCGTACTCTTCAACAAGAAGGACTGTATCTCTTTCTAAAAGAGATGGCACATCTTGTAAATCGACAAAATGCATTCCTTTTAAAGACTCTTGATTTTGTTTCAATTTATCTAGAATAGCTTTGTTTGAGCTAACGATAGTCAATTCTTGTCCAGCATTTTTGTATGATAGAATATCTGCTAGATTAGCAATTGTTGTAATCTCTGTTACAAAATCAATTTGATACTGAGAAAAATCACCTGCTCTATTGATTGTTGGATTAAAGAGATAAACCAATACATTTCCCATCACAACCAAAATCACACAAACTACTCCAATAACAGCTAGACGAAGAATCAGATTCTTGACGTTTAATCCAAGCGCTGTCTCACCGTTTGCGTTCAATTCTTTAGAGTTAATGGTTTCCAATTTTTCAATTTTCACGTTTGCATAGGTATTTTTAAATTTATCAACCAGCGCATCAATTTTTTTCTCTAACAAGTCGTTGGCATCTTTACTTGGTGTCAAAATTTTCACACCAACCCCTGCATCGTCAATCATATAGTAGACGGTCAATTTTTTCCACCAATAGTCACTTGTAGAATTTTTCAAGGTTGTCTCTGTCGTATCCAATTCACTGGCAATTTTTTTCAACTCACTCGGCTCTACATCATTGAAAAGATAAGCTCCATTCAAATTCCCATCAATCAATTTCCCGTAGAAATCACTATAACCACCAATTTGATGATTCAAAATCGTTTTAGCTGAATCTTCTGGAGGGGTGATTTTATAGCTGATATAAGTTGAATAACTTGTTGTGTCTTTGACAGTATTTTTATTCTTAACTGCTTTAATTGTAAATGGTACAGCAATGAGAGCAAATAAAGCGATGAGAGCTAGAATATTTGCTTTTCGTTTTTTGTATAGATTTGCAAACAAATCAGCTACTGAATAATGTTCAAACATGATTTTTTTCTCCTTTGTTTAGTAGATACTGGTTCTCTTTTGTAAGCATTTTCGCTACGAATATAATCACAAGAACAATTCCCCAGAATTGCATTGTAAATAAATTGAAGAAACTTTCTGAAAAGCTACTTCTTGGCATAAAGAATAAATTATTCAAGATGAGTAGGGACAAGGCAAATAGGATTGTTCTTGAACGATAGGCTACTTGCAGCATGGCTATAAATAACATACCTAGCAAGAGACTAAGTAGAAAAACTCCTATCATACCATAGTCGGTATACAACTCCATGATATAGCTACTTCCGATACCATGTCCTTTCAAGTATTCCTTGTTCAAGACAAGATAGGATAGATTATGGGCATAACTATTACTATCAATAGCTAGTTCCACACTATTGGTTGTATGTTCAAAGGCTTTTCCTCCGAAAATGGCTCCTAAACTTCCCCTTGCAAAATAATCAATAACAGGACCAAAAGTAAAATTGCGTAAATCTCGGTAAGGGAGGCTACTGTTAAATAGAAAGCCTCGAGCCAAAACACCAAAACTGGTTCCTTGTTTATAGATAAAGTCAAGCAGGATATCCCAGAAACCTGTATGGGAAACCTGGACATTATCCCGTACATAATTGAGTATTCCCATCGCTAACATGAGAATAGGAGAACCTACAAAAATCGCTAACTTTTCTTTAAATCCAATCCATTTTCCCTGTTCAGTTTGTTCCCGCATAAAGTAATAAACGAAAGCAAATAAAATACTTAAAATAAAGGGATTGCGTGTCCCAATTGCCAAATGAATAGTATTAGCTGCAATAAAGGAGACAAGCACTGCTGTTGCCTGCAATTTCTTTGGCTTGGTTGCCAAATACATACACATTGCATAGACCGTAAATGTTGATAAGATATAGGTAAAATAAGGTAGTTTACTTTCAAAGTTTGCATAGTAGGCATAGTAGGAAGTCTGCAAGCGATACAGGAGCCGTTCAAATAACCGAATGAAATAGAAAGGATAGGTTAGAAGAAAAACTCCTAGCGATACAAAGCGCAACCGCTTGATGTAAACATCTTTTAGAGAACTTCCTATCTTGGGTACTTTTATTTGCTTTCTAGCTATAAAATAGCGAGCTAGGAGCCCCCCTGTGGTCAATCCCAATATCGAAACCATGACAACTATAAAGGCAAAGCGATAGGCTATGGGATGATAGGTATCCAAAGCACCATCCCTAAAGTAATCAATAGTCGGCCTTGATACCAGAAATACAAAAATAGTTAAAAAGAAAATAAAATGGATTAAGTAATACTTGATATCATTCCAACAAGCAATTAAGCTACTAACCAGTAAGAACAATAAAGTAGAAAGCAAGCTAACATTGTTATTATTAAACAGATACACAATTCCACTTACTAGCGTCAAGGCATAACTGACTATGGTCAAACTAAATAATAATCGTTTTCCATCAATCACTTGCTCACCCCCGTTCTAATGTAATTTTTTAGATTTTTCAATATTTTTCAGTAATAAGAATCGGTATAAGGAAATATTTATGAATAGAGCCAAAGCACTAATTCTTCTCCCCTTACGGAAAATTGGATTCCTAGCAATAGCAAAGGCATGGACTTTTAAAAAACGATGAATCTGAGAATAGGCTTCAAATTGTTTATACTGATCATCTAGTAACATCTTATCCAGAATAAAGAAGTGGGCATAGGCCAATCTGAAAAAAGCAACCTCTTTCAAGTCAGGATAGTTTTTCACAACTTCATTGTAAAACTTTTGGTAGATATCAATATAGGCTAAATCCTTCTCTGCATAGGGTTTAGTCGTAATACTATCCCCTCTATGAAAATAGTAATAATAGGGTTTGGTATTAACCACATACTTCTTGGCCAACTTGATCAAATCAAAATGATAATAAGCATCTTCATAAATCAATCCCTTTGGAAAGGATAGGGCAGTTGCAATCTCTCTCTTGATTAGCTTATTGCAGATCGTTCCAGGTATTTTTTCACCTATGAGGTATTCCCTCAGAAATGTTTGAGAATCACAGACAAAATACTCATCCTGATTGGCTGACTGTGGGCTTTCATCATTAGCATAGACATTCATGACACCACAGCTCGAAACATCCGCATCTTCTTGAATTAATTGCTCATATAAGCTCTGAATCATTTCTGGATAGATATAATCATCTGAGTCAATAAAAATCAGATAGTCTCCGTGAGCCAGCTTCATTCCATCATTTCGTGCTTGCGACAAACCTTCATTCTGTTTATGAAGCACTGACACCCTATCATCTTGTTCAGCGATTGAATCACACAAGTGACCACTCTCATCTGTTGCACCATCATCAACAAGAATAATTTCCAGATTTTGATAGGTCTGCTTCTGAATGGAAGCTATCGATTTTTCTAGGTACTGCGCCACATTATAGACTGGCACAATGACACTAATTAATGCAGTTTCCATGCTACTCCTCTAATAGTTTTTCTACTTGTTCGATTTGTTTGGCAATTGTAAATTGTTGAATGAATTGGCTAGCCTCATTGACATCAAAGTTTGAGGCAGAGGTCATGTAGTTCGTAATTGCCTGAGCTGCCTCTTGATTGCTCTCAATGATTTGTCCAAATCGTCCTTCTTGTGATAGTTCCTCAGCCCCTCCGACATCCGTAGAGACAAAAGGAAGTCCCAGACTCAAGGCTTCCACATACACTCCAGGAAAACCTTCTTGTTTAGACATAGACAAGAGAACCTTCATCTGAGATAAATACTGATAAGGATTTTTTTGATAACCAAGAAAATGTACATAGTCTTCAAGCTCATACTCTTTGACGCGTTTTTTCAGTTCCTCTTCCATATCCCCAGCCCCGATAAAATAGAGATGATAGTTTTTTCCCTCTTGGTGTAATAATCGTATCACTTCCACCACACGATCAGAACCCTTATTTTCCTCAATCCGTCCGATAGTACAGATACTTTGAGGCACAATCTCGATATCGATCTTCTCTTGAGATTTTTCTAAAATAGTCTTAAAATCATATCCATTGTAGACCGTCTGTAATTTGGAAGCATAATCTGGATAGACTTCCTTGATAGAATTGCTGGTTTTATTCGAAATTCCTACAATGGTATCCGCAGCATCCAACTGGCGTCTATGTGATTCTCTTTTAGAGCTATCCTTAAGAAATTCTTCGATACTTCCATGAATCCAAGAGATTTTCTTGACTTCTTTTCTTTTAGAGAACAGAAGCGGAGGATTCATAATAGTAAAAGAAACTTCAACATCATAGTCATCTCTTACAAGCAAGCGACGTGTCAGTCTTGGAAAATAAATTCTCATTCTCCACAAAAGAGCTCGTATCCATCTGGCTTGGCGATAATCCTGAAGGGATTTTAAAATGCCTACATGTTTGGGAACTGATTCGTATCCTTTGTCAAAGTGCTCCATTTCAAGAATATCAATATCATACTTTTCTGGGTCCAGATTTGAAACAATTGTCGATAGAATCTTTTCCGCGCCACCCCCGAGAGAAAAAGACCACATAAAAAATAATATTTTTTTCTTAGCCACCATATTCTCCCTTGTATTCTATATAAGACTTATCCATATCAGCGATGACAGCATCATGATGTGGTACTTGCTTGTCTGCTGGTGGAGGTGTCATATAATCTCCAAAAGCAGTGCTGAGATAGGCATCATAGCCAACTGGAACGGGCATCTCTGTCTCTTCAAATGGCAAGAAAAGATTATCCTCAAAAGATTCGATTAGGTACTTGTTTCTCATGTAACCAGGACCCGAGCATAATTCCGTGATTCCATCGCTCTCAGCTAGACTGTACTTGGTCATTTCTTTTTCAGCTTTTTTCCAAATGCGATAACGGAGTGATTTTGGCGTCAAACCGAGTAAAATGCGACTTCCCCATTTCATGAGAGCTCCATGCTTTTCTGGAATAGTTTGCGCACAAAAAAGAGAATAAATCAAGGCCCAACGAACCTGTTTTTTCCGCTCAGCTGGATTTTTAGGATAATAATCCAAAGGCAAAACATCCAAGGCCAGACCATGTGGCAATTCTAAATCCTGCTGATAAGGTTTGATACAGGTCGTTTCCTTGTCACGAATGGTAATAAAAAGATTGCGGTCGACAAAATCCTTGTTACTCTTCGACAAGAAATAACGCTCATCTGCATAACGAGGCCATAATTCTGCCAATTTTTCATAATCCTTACGGGGCATAAAAAAATCTAGATCATCATCCCAAGGAATAAAACCCTTGTTTCGAAGGGCACCAATAGCACCTCCTCCACAGAGATAACAAAGCAAATCATGTTCCTTGCAAAAAGCCACAAAATATTCAGCCATCTCCAGACTTCGAGCCTGAATAGCTTTTAAATCAGTCATATTGTTCATTATTCTTTCTATCGTATCGTTCCATTATACCACAAATAAGGGATGAAAATCTATTGCAGACTGTAAAAAATCAAAGCTTGACTGCTGGATACATAGCCTTCAAACTTTGATTTTTCTGTCTTATCTTATCTCATTCCCATTTGAGCGAGCTTGGTTTGATATTTATTTTGGTCTACTAAGAGTGCCTGTCCTCCATAGACATCATAGGCATCGACCCAATCACCTAGTTCTGGAACTGTTAATCTTTCAATGCCATTTTGCGCTCCATCTAGGAAGGATAAACCATTGGTCAGTAGGAAACTATACGGAACATTCGTAGAGGTCATCCCAAAGACCTTACCAAGTGCTTCTGATCCAGTAAAGAGTTTGGTTGGATCCTTGAGTTGCTGCAGAACAGCTGTCAGCACTTGCTGTTGTCTCTTGGTACGACCGTAATCACCTTCATCATCATCACGGAAACGTGCATAATTGAGCAAGGTTGAACCGTTCATCTGCTGTTTCCCAACTTTAATAGTCTGGGTTGGTGACTCTGTTTCCGTAGCATGTAAATCATCTCCGACTGTAGCTTCGGTTAAAGGTTGACCTTCTAAGGTTGAGAATTTGGCATCAATCGTTACACCGTCAGGAAATAGGGTGTCAATAGCAGTTGCGAAGGCCTGGAAGTCTACCAAAGCGTAGTACTTAATGTCCAAGTCAAAATTGTCTTTTAGGACTTTTCGAACCATTTCTGCCCCTTTTTGCCCCTCTTGTTCCCCTAACTCATAGGCCACATTCAACTTATTATCGGACTGCTTTCTACCATTAATGACTTGACTGTATCCGTCTATATAAACCAAATTGTCACGCATAAAGCTGGCCAGTTTGATTTTTTTATCTGAGCCACCAACGTTTAGAACCATAATCGAGTCCGTTCTCGTCTCAGCACTATTTTGGCCAATCCGTCCATCCGTTCCCATAATCAAAATATTGACCCCATCCTTGGTATCTTGACCATGAAAAACTTCTACTTGAGCTGCCTTAGCATTGGCAGGTTTGGTTGGATCCGCATTTGAATAACCTTTTAGGAACATAAAAATCATACCAAAACCAACACAGGCTAGAAGAGCAAGCAATCCTGCAAAAATGCGCCCCCAACGAATCTTACGTTTCTTGGACTTAACCTTTGGAAGAGAATGGCTTTTCTGGTATTTTTTTGCACGACTACGGTTACCATAGGATGGAAGAGGAGATTGATTGATTGGTTCCATGAAAGACTCTTCCATATCATGATTTTCACTATGAATTTCTGGTGAAGCTTCACTACCACTAGCCATATTTAACTTACCTTGCAAGTAAGCAAACTCTTTTTTCTCTCGCTCATTGAGGTAATGAATGTTCTTAAAGAGATAGTCATAACGTAACTGCTCATGATGACTTAAGGGATTTTCTTTACTCATCTTCTCTCCTTTCCGTGGTCTGATATTGGATAAATAGGATAGGCTCCCAGTACTTTATACTGGATTCCAATCGCTTCTAATTCTTTTTGGGCAAAGTTAACCAAATCCTTATCGGCATAATCCACATCAATAATGAAAAAGTATTCTCCCAGTGCTGTCTTGAGTGGACGACTTTCAATTTTTGTCAGGTCAATTCCTCTCCAAGCAAAGGTCGACAGGGCCTTATAAAGGGCACCTGGAAGATTGTCCGGTAAGGTCAAGGCCAAACTCATTTTCTCAGTTTGTGATTTCAAGGGAATAAAAGGCATTTCAGCTCCCAAAACCCAGAAACGTGTGAAATTGGCTTCCATTTCCTGAATATCCTCAGCAATCAGTTCTAAACCATATTCTTCAGCAGAACTTCTAGGAGCAATGGCTGCATAAGGCTGGTCTGGATGTTCGGAAATAAAACAGGCCGCATAAGCTGTACTAGCTGTTACCTCGATTTGAGCCTCTGGATATTGTTCATCGATGAATTTCTTTCCTTGAGCCAAAGCCTGAGGATGTGAAAAAATCTTTTCAATCTTAGTATGGCCTGGAACCACCATCAACTGCTGATGAATAGGCTGAACGATTTCTGACACTGCTTGAATGCGAGCCTGATGAAAAAGGTAGTCCAAGGTTTCATGAACACTACCCTCGATAGAATTTTCAACTGGCACCACAGAATAGTCCACCAAACCTTGCTCATAGGCCTTGATGACATCTGTAATATTAGCAAAGGCCTGCAATTCCTCATGAGGAAAAGCTGTCTGCACAACGTGGTGTGAAAATGATCCCTTGGGACCTAGATAAGCAATTTTCATCTCAGTTCCTCTATAATTTCATCTGGGCTTAGCTCGGTCACATCCAAAATCCGACTAGCCACTTCCTCATACCAAGCCTGTCTTTCTTGGAAAATAGCTGCTAATTCTTCCTTGCTATTATTTAGAAAAAGCGGACGCTGATTGTCCTTATCAGTTGATATTCGTTGGTAGAGGGTTTCAAAATCAGCTTTCAGGTAGATATTATCAGAATTTGTCTTTAGTAAGTCACGATTTCGCTGAGAAACGACCACTCCTCCACCAGTTGACACAACTTGGTCTCTTTGTAGTAAATCAGCTAGGACTTCTGATTCTACCTGACGAAAGGCCGCTTCTCCCTTTTCAGCGAAAAAATCAGCAATGGACATGCCCAAACATTCCTCGATTAAGGCATCCATATCGATGTAGTCTGGGTTCAAACCTCTTGCAATAGTCGATTTGCCAGCCCCCATAAATCCGAGTAATACCTTAGCCATGAATCAAGTTCTCCAAATCATCAAAGAAGCTAGGATAGCTGGTATTGATGGCTTCTGCACGATCAAGCTCCACTACTCCATCAGCAACCAAGAGGGCCGCGATAGCTGTCATCATGCCGATACGATGGTCTCCAAAAGTATTGACTCTAGCACCGTGAAGTGCTGATTTTCCTTTGATAATCATTCCATCTGCTGTAGGTGTGATATGCGCACCCATGCTATTTAAGGCGTCTGCCACAACCTGAATGCGATCTGTTTCCTTGACCTTGAGTTCCTCAGCATCCTTAATAACTGTTACACCTTGGGCTTGGGTCGCAAGTAGAGCGATAACTGGCAATTCATCAATCAAGCGTGGAATCAAAGCGCCACCAATCTCTGTTCCCTTGAGATCTGAAGACTCAACAGTCAAGGTAGCAGATTTAGCGACTGGAGCAATTTCAGTTATTTCTAGTTTTCCACCCATGGCACGAATGACATCAATAATACCAGTACGCGTTTCGTTGATGCCCACATTCTTAAGCACCACACGAGAGTTTGGAACAATCAAACCTGCGACCAACCAAAAGGCTGCACTGGAAATATCTCCTGGAACAACCACCTTTTGTCCTGACAATTTTTGTGGTCCTTGAACTGTGATTTTCTTGCCCTCCACACTTAAATGACCACCAAATTGTTGTAACATATCTTCCGTATGATTACGAGTGCACTCTTTTTCGATAATAACAGACTCCCCCTGAGCCTGCAAGGCCGCAAACATCAAGGCTGACTTAACCTGGGCAGAGGCAATTGGCAACTCATAATGAATAGGTCTTAGGTTTTTCGTCCCTTTTAAATGAAGGGGAGGCAGGTCTCGCTCAGTTTGCCCTGAAATGTTAACACCCATTTTTTTCAGTGGAAGGGTCACACGATCCATAGGACGTTTGGAAAGACTGTCATCTCCAAACATTCCTACTTCAAAGTCTGCACCAGCAAGAACACCTGAAATCAGACGAATCGAGGTGCCAGAATTTCCCATATCAAGAGCATTTTGCGGAGGTTTTAAGCCATCCATGCCTACACCTTGAATAGTAATAACCCCATCTTTGTCCTTAATTTCAACACCAAGGTCACGAAAAACCTGCATGGTCGAAAGAACGTCTTCACCTCGCAGAATATCATAAACCTTGGTCTCACCCTCAGACAAACTTCCAAAGATAATGGAACGGTGACTGATAGACTTGTCACCTGGGACTCGGATACTGCCGTGTAAGTGGCGAATGTTTGTTTTTAGTTTCATACTGGACCTCATACTTGCAATACTTTTACCTATTTTATCATAAAAAGCCAGAAATTCCTTAAAAATTCCTGACTTTATGATAGTTATTTTCTTATTTTAGCAATTCTTTTCATTTTCAATTTACCAACTATCTGAAGAACCACCACCATCAAATCCACCGCCACCCCAATCATCTGAAGACCAAGATGAACTAGAACTACCAGAATCATATGAATCTGATCTATCATAAGAACTTGACTGTACTCTTTGTGAAGCATAGTAGCTTTTTTTAAGATCGGAAGTCCAAGAAGCATTCCTCACAAAATCTTTATCGTTTGGATAGAGTTTCCCCTTCCCTTTATAAGAGTATTGAGAGCGATTAAGCCTATCTAGGTGCTTTCTTTCAACTTCTGCGTAGTATGCTTCTAGAAGTAATGCAGTCCAAGTATCATTAGGCAGAAAACCTTTTGAGTCTGGATAAAGTTTATTATATCCTTCGTACTGATATTGAGACCTAATTAAACGCTTATTTTTTTTATAGTCAGATTTACGTTCTTCAGTCCACGTATCGTTAGGTACAAAGTCAGGAAAATCTGGATACAGCTTACCCTTTCCCTCGTACTCATACTTAGAAAAGCGACATCTTTTTAAGTACTTGATCCACGTTGCTAAACTTAGTAAAAGAAAGAACAACAGATAGAACAATATCGGAAACGGAATGTAATCGAAGTACTTACTAAAGCCTTCATTATTTTTTAATGATTTTTCATAGCTTTTTGGAAGTCGATTATTTTCCTTCTTGTTTATGATTTCAGCTTTTCTAGACTCCGCTTTAGAAATGCCTACTAGAATTTTGTTAAGGGCATCAGTATATTTCCCTTCTTTCATGTATGGCTTAGAATCATTTAGTAAGGAACTGGCCATAGAGTCAGTAAGCCAAATTGCTGCTTCGTTGGATGTTTCAATACGAAACTTTCTATCCTTTATAGCAATAGCAATTAAAATTCCACTGTTGGAATCTTGTTTCCCAACTTTCCATTTGCGTGCAACCTCATTGGCTACCTCTTCGATACTGGAACCGTCCAGAGTATCTACAATGTAAATACCTACTTGGGTTTCACTTCCAGAATTCATACTCTCTAACGTTTCTGCAACACTAGTAGTTAAATAACCGTTAGGATCGTAAATACCATTTAAAGGACGATCTGGAACAGCTATATTAGCCGCAACAAGAGGCAGAAAAAAGAATAAAGGGGTAATTAAGAGTATAAGTAACTTTTTCATAGAAGATACCCCACAAGACTAATCAGTTAAATTGACTTTAGGGACAACCTTTGCATCTTTCTCTGCTTCAATTAACTCAGCTCTTTGGAAACCAAACAAACTAGCTATCACACTAGTAGGAAAACGTCTAATGGTCTTATTATATTCTGTTGCAGTATCGTTATAATCTTTACGAGCGACAAACAAACGATTTTCAGTTCCCTCAAGCTCTGAAATTAGAGAAGACACTTGTGTGTCAGCTTTTAACTCAGGATAATTTTCTTGAACAACTAGCAATCGAGAAATGGCAGAAGTTAATTCGCTCTCCCCTTCATTTTTTGTTTCTGTATTTCCTGAGCCAATCTTAGAACGAGCATCCGCAATCTTTGTAAAGATGTCTTCTTCGTGCTTCATATATCCTTTTACAGAATTCACAACATTTGGAATTAAGTCAGCTCTACGTTGAAGTGCCACTTCAATCTTCGAGTTAGCTTGTTTCACAGATTCATCTTTGCTAACAAGACTATTGTACGAACCTGCCAACACTATAATACTGATGAAGATAATTCCTACAGGAATTCCTATTAGAGCAATTAATTTTTTTGACATATTTTTTCCTATTTTCTATTGTTCATCATTTATCTACTATTTATCGATAATAAAAATTTCATTCTCTTTCATAATTGTTTCTATATTTATTATCTCATCAACAATTTCTAACTTATCAATTGAAGTAGAAAATAACAGTTATAAACTTTCAAATTCATTTTGTATTATAGTTATGATTTTCAATAGCCTATTTAATTTGTTTTGTATTTTGTTTATTAGTAAAGACATTCATCCCCACAGTCATTCTTAAACGAACCACGCTAATAACTCTAACTAATACAGTAGTTATCAATAATAATCATACGCTTAAGAAAATACCTATAAGTAATGAACAAAATAATGTTCTTATTTTAGCAATTCTGAAACTGGTTCGAAAACAATTTTTTCAATGTCAGAAAGGTAAATTGCCAATTGTTGTTGCTTAGTAAAGAATTCTGATAAGAGGCTATTCCCTTGAATCTGCTTGCCAAAGCCTTCCATTTTCGCTTGAAAGGAAGCGTCTGGCATTTGACCTGTCTGTGCTAGTCTTTGAATTTCCTCTTGGAAGGCAACATATTCTGTAAAAATTTTGCTTGCCTCAGCATCTGCTGAAATAGCATCTTTAGCTGCTTTAACAGCCTTGTATTCTGGTAATTCGCGTAGACCGCGACTAAGTTCGTTTGCACTATCGTAAATATTTGACATGATTTTCTCCTTATTTGATAACGACTGTATAATCGGTGTTTTCTGTTATGAGGTGCTCAGCTCTTTCCAAGTCTTGAGCATTTTTAAATGAAATTTGTAGAATCCCATGAATATCCTCACGGTTTTCCTCATTGATGTGAATATTGACCAAGGAAGTTCCTCGTAGTAGTTCCAAAATCCTCAAGATGACATCTTCTTCATCGGGAACGTCGACATAAAGGTCATAAGAGCTATCCACACCACCACGCTTATGAATTTCCATGGCCTGACGTTGCTCACGCGCTTGGTTGAAAAAGTTCCAAATCTGCTCTTCATCTCCCTTGCTGATGGCCTGACCAACCTCATCCAAACGTTCCTTGAAATCCGCAATTCGCTCCAGAATAGTCTCACGATTGGACAAGAGAATGGACGTCCACATACCTGGCTCGCTTTCCGCAATCCGAGTCATATCTCGAAAACCACCTGCCGCAAAGCGCCTTGCCATCTCATGTTTTTGAGCATAGACCGCGGTCTGTTCCATGAGACTAGAAGCTAGAATATGAGGAAAATGGCTAATCTGAGAAGTGACTCGATCATGCTCCTTGGCATCAATCTCGATAAAGCGAGCGTGAAGACCTGAAAGCAGATCCTTCATTTCCTCAAGTGTGTCAGGACTTGTCAGGCTCGAAGGCGTGAAGATATAATAGGCATTTTCAAAAAGATTGACATCTGCCGAAGCAGCCCCTGTCTTGTGACTACCAGCCATGGGATGGGCTCCTACAAAGCGAACAGACTTGCCAGCCAAATACTGCTCCGCTGCATCTACAATGGCTGACTTGGTCGAACCAGCATCTGAAATAATGACGCCTTCTTTTAAGTCTAAGTTGGCCAATTCATTAATGAAAGCAATAGTTTGTTTGATTGGCAAGCTGAGAATAATGATATCTGCCAAAGGAGCAAAACTAGCAAAATCATCCGTTGCACGGTCAATCATGCCTTCTTTCAAGGCGATATCTCTCGAAGCTTGACTGCGATTATAACCTAAAATTTCATAATCTGGATGATCGCGTTTGATACCAAGTGCCATCGAGGCACCGATCAAACCAAGACCTGCGATATAGACTATTTTTGCCATAGGAACTCCTTAATAGTTCTTTGTATAGTCTCGGTGTTGGGCTACCGCTTCTTTTAGTTCCTCGAGATTATCTGATGAGAATTTTTCAAGGATTTCTTGCGCCAGAACCGTTGCCACAACGGCTTCCATGACCACACCGGCTGCTGGAAGAGCGGTCGGATCACTTCTCTCCACGGTTGCCTTATAAGGTTCGTGGGTTTCGATATCCACACTCATAAGAGGCTTATAAAGAGTAGGAATAGGTTTCATAACTCCACGAACAACAATGGGTTGCCCATTAGTCATACCGCCTTCAAAGCCCCCTAGATTGTTGGTACGGCGGGTATAACCGTCTTCTTTAGACCAGAGAATTTCGTCCATAACTTGGCTGCCTTTACGATAACCAGCTTCAAAGCCAAGACCAAATTCCACCCCTTTAAAGGCATTGATAGAAACAACTGCTTGAGCCAATCTTGCATCCAATTTTCTGTCCCATTGGACATAGGAACCAAGACCAACTGGAACACCTCCAACGACTGTCTCCACAACCCCACCGATGGTATCACCGTTACGTTTGATTTGGTCAATATAATCCTTGATTTCTTGTTCTCTTTCTTGGTTGACAATAGAAACTTCAGACTGGGCAGCTCTTTCCTTAATCTCAGCAACTGTCAGATTCTCAGGAACATCGATTTCCTTGCCACCAAAGACAACGACATGGTTGGCAATTTCCATATCCAGCTCAGCCAAGAGGCGTTTAGCTACTGCTCCAACTGCCACCCGCATAGTTGTTTCACGAGCTGATGAACGTTCTAAAGAATTTCGCAAATCGTCAAAACGGTACTTGATGCCCCCTACCAAGTCGGCATGACCTGGACGAGGATGGGTGATTTTTCGTTTGCTTTTAAGGCGGTCTTCAATGTCCTCCGCAGACATGATGTCCAGCCATTTTTGGTGGTCCTTATTGATGACATCCATAGTAATAGGCGCTCCTGTCGTCTTCCCATGGCGAACACCCGAAGTAAAGACAACCTGGTCACTCTCAATCTTCATACGACCACCACGACCGTAGCCACCTTGACGGCGTTTAAGGTCTCCATTAATATCCTCAGCTGTCAAAGGAAGTCCTGCTGGAATTCCTTCAATGATAGCCGTCAGACGGGGACCGTGTGATTCTCCTGCAGTTAAATATCTCATACGTTCTCCTTATTTTACCAAGTAGTCTTTCATCTCTTCCAGAGAAACTGGGTGGATGGTTGCAGAACCAAGCTCTGGTACCAAGACCAATTTCAAGGTATTGCCACGCGCTTTCTTGTCATGAGTCAAAGCCTGATAAAGCTTGTCAACATCCCAGTTTTCATAATCAACAGGCAAGCCAAATTTCTGACACATATCTGTAATGGACTGAGTTATGCCAGCTGGCATAAGGCCTTTTTCCTCAGCTACCTTGGAAATCTGCACCATGCCCATGGCAACAGCTTCTCCATGCATGACCTTGCCATAACCGGCCGTTGCTTCAATAGCATGACCAATAGTATGGCCAAAATTGAGGTAAAGGCGAACACCATTGTCCAACTCATCCTCAACTACCATCTTACGCTTAACCTGGCAAGAATGTTCAATTAAAGTCTCTGCATGTTCCAGAATGCTCTCTACAGAACCATCTAGCTCCGTCAAGAGAGCCCAAAGTGCTGGATCCTCAATCAAGCCGTACTTGATAACCTCACCCATTCCTTCAATCAATTCTCTTTTTCCGAGAGTTTCAAGAACAAGTGGATCAATCAAAACCCCATCTGGTTGGGCAAAGGTCCCCACCATATTTTTAGCAAATGGAGTATTAACACCCGTCTTTCCACCTATAGAAGAATCCACCTGAGCTGTCAAGCTGGTCGGAATCTGAACAAAGTGAATACCCCGCATATAGGTAGAGGCTACGAAACCAGCCAAGTCTCCAACGACACCACCTCCGAGAGCCACGATTCCATCGCTACGAGTCAGCCCCTGCTTAACAAGAAATTCATAGACTTTCTGAACAGTAGTTAAATTCTTTCTTTCTTCCCCTTCCAAAAAGTCAAATACCGCTACCTGAAAACCAGCATCTTCTAGGCTGAGCTTGACCTTCTCTGCATAGAGAGAGGCTACATGGTTGTCTGTTACAATGACCACTTTTTGTGGTTGCCATAGTTCTCGCAACCATTGACCAGCCTGAGCCAGACAGCCTTTTTCAATCTGAATATCATAAGGATGATGAGGAATATCGATTCTGATTTTCATAGGAGAATCTCCTTTTCTTTATTGGTATTTTTCTGTTAAGGACTGCCAAATCTCTTCTGTCGGCATTTCCTTTCCTGTCCACAGTTGAAAAGCTTCTGCAGCTTGATAGAGCAACATTCCCAGACCATTGACTGCTTGATTTCCCTGACTTCTGGCCCATTTCAAAAATGGTGTTTCAAAGGGTTGGTAAATGATATCTGCTACTAAAAGAGTTTCTGATAGGACAATGTTTTCAGGAACTGGAGATGATTGACCATCCATTCCTACACTTGTCGCATTGACCAGTAAATCCGACCCAGCAATCCTTGCTTGCAGTTCGGGAACATCTTCTAAAGCATACAAGTCTACTTTAAAGCCTGTCTGCTCCTGTAACTTGGTCAGGTAAGGTCTTGTTTTTTCCATCGAAACCGAACGAACAAAGACCGAAATCTGACTGACACCATCCAAAATAGCCTGTGCCAAGATTGATTTAGCCGCACCACCTGCACCCAGCAGGGTCATCTTTTTACCTGAAATTGTAAAAGAAGGCAAGCTCTTAAAAAATCCCTTGCCATCTGTATTATATCCAATTAAATTGCCATTCTCATTGACAACCGTATTAACCGCACCAATCAAACGCGATTCGTCACTCATCTCATCCAAATAAGGAATCACCTGCTCCTTATAGGGCATGGACAGGTTGATGCCAAACATCTGGTAGCGACGAATATTAGCCACTGTTTCTGCCAAGTCATCCGCTTCAATCTCCCAAGCCACATAAGCACCGTTGGTAGCTGTCGCCTCAAAGGCACTATTGTGAATAAAGGGGGAAATAGAATGCTTAATAGGATTGGCAACAACGGCAGCTAAACGTGTATAGCCATCAAGCTTCATCCAAAATCTCCCGAATTTTTTTCATGTTAGCTAGGGAAATCTGACCTGGGGCACTGGCCTCATCTAGACTAGCAAAAGACCAGCTAGAACCCGTCACATCCGCAGTGATACGAGAGACCTTGCCCACCTTGCCCATAGAAATCGTCACATATTCCTGCTCAGGATTGAGGGTTTTAAAGCCCCGTGTATAGTTCATCAAGTCTAGCACATCCTGCTCCGTGTGAGCCATCACCGCAACCTTGACAAGTTTTGGATTTAGGCTCGTCAACTCTGACAAGATTTCCATCATGTTTTCAGGTGTTTCTTGGAAATTGTGGTAACTCAAAACGAGATTTGGGAAGTCCAGCATTTCCTCAAAAACATCCTTGTAGCTATAGTACTCAAAATCAATATAGTCTGGTTGATAGAGTTGCGCCACTTCCTTGATTAGATGGATATATTCTTCTGGAGAAAGGTCGATTTCTCCCCCTTCAGAGCGAGTTCGCAATGTGAAAACCAACTCACGGCCTGCGAATTTTTCAAAAATCGCTGGAGCTACCTGCAAAATCGCTTCTTTAGGTAGATAGTCGGCACGCCATTCAATGATGTCGGCATCCAGGTACCTCGTGGCATCCAGAGCCTGGGCCTCCTCTAAACTTCTTGGCATTACTGAAACGATTAATTTCATTTACTAACCTTCATACTAATCACCTTGAGGTAATTACTACTTTCATCTTTTTTATTATAGGCGAAATCTGCTGGAAGACCGTATTTGTTTAAAATCTGGTAACTTCTTCCTGCAAAGCCTTTATCAATTTGTTCTGTAAATTTCTGACGGGAAACATTGGCAGCATTGGTACTGGCAATGATAATCCCTTCCGGATTTAAAATCTCAAGACTCTGGGATATCAACTTGTGATAATCCTTAGCCACAGAAAATGTTTGTTTTTTATTCCGAGCAAAGCTAGGCGGATCTAGGACAATCACATCATAGGTCAAGCCTTTTCGCTTGGCATACTTGAAATACTCAAAGACATCCATGACTATAAAACGATGGTCGTCTGTGCTGATTGCATTTGCCTGAAAATGCGCTTGAGACAATTCTCGTGAACGTTTAGCTAGGTCAACCGAAGTAGTCTGGCTTGCTCCTCCCATGGCCGCAGCTACTGAAAAGGCTGCTGTGTAGGAAAACATATTGAGCAAGGATTTACCCATAGCCAACCCATCCACTAGACTACCACGAACCTCGTGCTGATCTAGGAAAATCCCTGTCATCAAGCCATCATTCATAAAGACTTGATACAGAACACCATTTTCCAGAACAGTGAAAAAGTCAGGTGCTTCTTGGCCATAAACATGGGCAGATTCATAGTCCAAACCCTTAAAACGGATCTTCTCATAGGTCCCTAAAACCTCAGGAAAAACCTGTCTAAAGGCTTCTGAGATGGTCTGACGAATCTGATAAACATAAGAGTTATACCAAGAAAAAACAGCATAGTCGCCATAAAGGTCCACTGTCAGACCGCCAAAGCCATCTCCCTCTTGGTTGAAGAGACGAAAGGCAGTTGTCAATTCGTCTTGATAGTAGGCACTTCTCTTTTCTTTAGCTTGTCTAAACAGTGCTTCAAAGAAAGCTTGATTGAAGGTCACCTTATCTGTGCTCACAAACCAGCCCAAGCCCTTGTTTTGCTGAGAAAGGTAGGCAGTACCAAGAAAGTTTCCATCTTGACTATGAACTTCTACTTCCTGATCCTTGAGATGAACATCTGCAAGGTCGCTAGCTTCTAGTAAAACAAGCCCCTTGGAAAGCTTTTTTTCAACCCGTTTGTTGACTCTTATTCTATTCATAGTCACTATTATAGCAAATTTTGTGACAATTCTCAAAAAAGAAACTACCCTTGCTTTTTTACTCTAGTTTTAAAAAATGGTATACTAATACTAATAAAAACTTAGGAAGTAATTGTGTGAGAATCAATTTTAACAAAATCCAAAAAGCCATGGGTACCAGACTGGGTTTTGTCCTAACCCTTTTAATCCTCTATTGGCTCAAAACCTTATTAGCCTATACCGTTGACTTCAATTTAGATATTCAAGTGGGCAAGCTGCAAGGGAATTACCTTGCCTTTATCGCTTTTTTCAATCCCCTTCCCTTGGGATTGCTCCTGCTGGCTCTAGCCCTCTATGCTCGCTCAACCAAGGCCTTTTACAGTCTTAGTATAGCTATTTACAGCCTTTTATTCATTTGGCTCTATTCCAATGTCTTTTACTATCGAGAATTTAGCGACTTTATCACGGCTAATACCATGAAGGTGGTCAGCAAGGTGTCTGTTGGTACTGCAGAACTAGAGTTACTACGCTTTTGGGATTTCATCTATTTTATGGATTTCCCATTGCTGGCTTATCTTCTCTATAAGAAGCTCATCCAGTTGGATAGGAGACCTTTCAAATTCCGCCCCAGTGTTGCCATCACTGCTCTCTCGGCCCTGCTCTTTTCAGCTAACCTTTTCTTGGCTGAAATTGAGCGTCCCGATCTCCTGTCACGAGGATTTTCTAATTATTATATTGTTCGTGCCCTTAGTTTGCCAGCCTTTTTAGGTTATAGTGCCAACCAATCCTACAGCGCTAACAAGGAACGTGCTAAAGCCTCTGAGACCGACCTTCAACCTATTACAGACTATATTCAAGAACATGATGCTAAGCCCAATCCAGACTATTTTGGCTTAGCCAAAGGGAAAAATGTGATTTATCTCCACTTGGAGAGTTTCCAGCAATTCCTGCTTGACTATAAACTCAACATAGATGGAACTGATCATGAAGTCACTCCCTTCCTTAATTCTCTCTACCATTCGCAATCAACCCTAGCCTTTTCGAATATCTTTAACCAAGTCAAGGCTGGTAAGACCTCAGATGCGGAAACCATGCTAGAAACTGGCTTGTTTGGACTTAACCAAGGTTCCTTTATGGTCAACTACGGTGGTAGCAATACCCAGCAAGCTGCGCCTTTTATCCTATCAAAAAACGGCTACCAATCAAGTGCTGTCTTTCACGGTAATATCGGGACCTTCTGGAACCGAAATACAACCTACAAACAATGGGGTTACCAGTACTTCTTTGATGCTTCCTATTTCACTAAGCAAGACAGTAGCAATTCTTTCCAATATGGTTTGAATGATAAAATCATGATGAAAGATTCTATCCAATATCTGGAGCACTTGCAGCAGCCTTTTTATGCCAAGTATATCACGGTGTCCAATCACTATCCCTATGCTAGCAATCTGACAGGCAATGAGCTTGGTTTCCCACTGGCCAAAACCAAAGATGAAACGATCAATGGCTACTTCCAAACGGCTAACTATCTGGATAGTGCTATTAAGTCCTTCTTTGACTATCTCAAAGAAAGTGGCCTCTATGAAAAATCCATCATCGTCATCTACGGAGACCATTATGGCATTTCTAATTCCCGCAATCCTGACCTGGCACCTTTGATTGGAAAGACTTCTGAGAACTGGTCGAATTACGACAATGCCATGTTGCAACGAGTGCCTTTTATGGTAGTCATGCCTGGTTATGAAAAAGGACAAATCATCAATACCTATGGTGGACAAATTGATATCTTACCGACTCTCGAACACCTCCTTGGTATTGAGTCCAATTCCTTCCTTCAAGTCGGCCAAGACCTCCTATCACCAGATCACCAAGAAATCGTTGCCTTTCGGACTGCCAATTCCTTTGTCACACCTAAATACACTAGTTACGACGGACGTACCTACTATACTGAGAGTGGTCTTGAAATCAGCAATCTTGATGAACAAGCTCAAACTGAACTAGAAAGCGTTCGTCAGGCAGCCAGTCAACAGCTAAAAATCAGCGACCAGATTCAAACTGGTGATTTGATACGTTTCTACCAAGCAGATCATCTTGGAAAAGTTGATACAGAAAGTATTTCTTACCTCAATTCTTTACCAATTCTTCAAAAGATTGAGCAGGAAAAAGGAAGTCAATCAACTAGTCTCTTTAGCCAACGACAAGGCAAAACCAGTACTGACCTTTTCAAGGCACCAAGTTACCAAGAACTCCACCCCGAGTCTGCAGAAACCGAATCAAAATCACAATAAAAAATGCTCTTCCGTCTTGGAGGAGCATTTCTTTTTATAAAATTTATCAAGCAAACGACCAACTATCTCATCTTTTTTCTACCTCTACCAATATGCGTGATAGGTAGTAATGATAGCCAAAAACAGCAAGACCAAGTAAGAGGATAAGAGCTCCTACTCCCAAGCTGATGGCAAGGACAGGGGCGAGAGACTGAACCAAGAACAAACTTGCTATGACTAAAATCATTAAGATAACACTATAAATTAAGAGTAAAACTATTGCTACTATACGATTTGAACGGTTCACCAGGTCCGTAATGTTACTCCAATTGGTTGACAAATTTTTCACGTCCTTAAGGTAATGGTGGCAAGAAAGGATGACACTGGCAAGGGTCCAGACTACAAGAAGGTATATCATCGAAAGGATAGGCAAGCCTAAATATAGAGAAAGGCCAAGTAAAATCAGAACTGGTAAAAAAGACTGGACAGCAAATATAATCCAAAATTTCACTTTCACATAACGAGCAAAGTCAAAGGGTAAACTCTTAAGAAAATCAACATTTTCCCTCTCCAAGGACAAGGCAATTGAATGCAGGCTGGTGATATTGTTATTGACAACTGCTATAAAGAGAGCTATAAAAAACAAGGGTAACCAGTATGGAGGATGAATGTCTGGAACTATCTGAGAATCTCGGATGTTGGAAATCAGACCAATCATCATGAGATAAGGAAGGAAAGCACTTGTAAAAAGCACTGTAACCACGCCAGTTCCCTGTCCCAAGAGGGTGAGGTGGTAGCGTAAAACCATACGGAAAAAGCCCTTTTTATTAGTAGTTGAAATTCTCTCCTTATTGCGACGTTCTTTCTTGACCTTCTCCTCACTGTTAAGCAGAATCACGTCATAAAAATGAGGAAAAACCTTCTTTTTGGTCAGGTAAAGCAAGAAAACAGTTAAAGCTATCCAAGCGAGCAGACCCAGGATGGCTTCTGTCGAAAAAGGCTCCACTGCTATTTTGTAAAAGATATGAATAGGATAAAGGAGAAATGGAATATCTCTAACTTTGTCAACTATAACTCCAGAAGTCGACTGTAGAAAGAGGACAAATATTAAAGGTATGAGAACCCCTATCCCAATCATCACATTCGAAAAAATAGACTGATACTTTCTGAAGACCGTAGTCTGAGCCAAGAAATGTACTGCCACTATCATCACTAAAGTAACAGAGACAAATAATAAGGCCAAGGACAGTAGCATCAAAGGCAAGCCTAGCCAAAGAGAAGGTGCTAGCCTAATATAGAGGACTAGAAAATAAGCTAGGATTGGTACAATTCCAGGCAGAGCTGGCAAGAGGACAGACAGTCCTTTAGCGATTATAATCTCTGATTCTTTAAAGGCATAGGGCCTATAGGAGACTAGGTCCTTACTCTCATAAAAGACATTGTAAAAAGCTGTTAAAGAAGTTGAAAAGGCAATCACTAGTAAAATAGCAACCATGAAGCTAAAATAAACAGGCATTTCCTCAAAAGGAAAATGATTGGCTATATTTATAAACATGATGAGCATCAAGAGACTGGAAAAAATGTAAGAACCTAGGACTCTAGCGGAAACATTTACTTTTTTCCCAGGATTTTTAGCTTGCTTCTTTCGTAGGTTAGCCAGATTAGCTTCTTGAGATGAATAGAGGATATTGATATCAACTAATTTTTTAATGACCTTGAGACGCATCTGAAACCTCCTCTTTTCTACCAGCAAGGCTAAGGTAGATACTTTCCAAAGACTGGTCTGGATGGTCTTTTCTCAAGTCCTCCACACTACCACAATAAATCAAATGTCCCTTTTTCAAAATAGCAATCCGATCACAGACCTGCTCGGCTACCTCTAGGACATGAGTTGAAAACAAGACTGTCTTGCCTTTTTGTGCATGTTCCTTCATCATTTGCTTCAAATCAAAGGCAGCCTGGGGATCCAAACCAGTCAAGGGTTCGTCCAAGACCCAAATATCGGGATCAGACAAGAGTGCTCCGATGACAAAGACTTTCTGACGCATTCCGTGAGAAAGGGTTTCAATAACCTGATAGCGATTTTCAGCAAAATCAAAAACACTCAATAGCCTAGCTAGACTAGCCTCCAAGTCAGAGCTAGTCAGATCATAGGATGAAGCAATCAATTCCCAAAACTCATTGGCCGTTAAGCGTAAAAATAAGTCAGGCGAGTCTGCTACGTAGCCAATCTTTCGTTTAATAGCCAAGCGATTTTCCGATAAATCCTGACCGTCTACCAAAATACGACCACTGCTGGGCGAAATGATACTGACTAAGGATTTTATGGTGGTCGATTTTCCAGCACCGTTATGGCCAATCAAGCCCATAATCTCTCCATTTTCAATCTGCAAATTGAGATTGCTCAAGGCCTCTTTATCACCATACAACTTACTAACATTTTGAAATTCAATCATGAGAAATCTCCTCTCTTTATCTATGTAATTCACTATCATTATAGCGCTTTCATTTTAAAAATCAACATTTTATATAAAATAGTCAAAAACTTATTATTCAGTTTTACGCAAACGTTTGAGCTAACCGATACTTTATGATAGAATAAAGAACAAGATTGACAAGTAAGAGGAAAAATCATGCAAAATCAAACACTCATGCAATACTTTGAATGGTATCTGCCCCATGACGGCCAGCACTGGACGCGTCTGGCTGAAGATGCTCAACACCTTGCTAATCTCGGTATTAGTCATGTCTGGATGCCACCAGCTTTTAAGGCAACCAATGAAAAAGATGTCGGCTATGGTGTCTATGACCTATTTGACCTTGGAGAGTTCAACCAAAAAGGGACAGTCCGTACCAAGTATGGTTTCAAAGAAGACTATCTTCAAGCTATTCAAGCCCTAAAAGCACAGGGAATCCAGCCTATGGCCGATGTGGTACTCAACCACAAGGCTGCAGCCGATCACATGGAAGCCTTTCAGGTTATCGAAGTAGACCCTGTAGACCGTACGGTTGAACTTGGAGAACCCTTCACCATCAATGGCTGGACTAGCTTTACCTTCGATGGTCGCCAAGATACCTACAATGACTTCCACTGGCACTGGTACCACTTCACAGGTACAGACTATGATGCCAAACGCCGTAAGTCTGGGATTTATCTGATCCAAGGTGACAATAAAGGCTGGGCAAATGAGGAATTGGTCGATAACGAAAACGGAAACTATGACTACCTCATGTATGCCGACCTAGACTTTAAACATCCTGAAGTCATTCAAAATATCTATGACTGGGCTGAATGGTTCATGGAGACAACTGGTGTAGCTGGTTTCCGCTTGGATGCCGTTAAGCACATTGACTCTTTCTTCATGCGCAATTTCATCCGAGATATGAAGGAAAGATACGGTGACGATTTCTATGTTTTTGGTGAATTCTGGAATCCTGACAAGGAAGCCAATCTGGACTATCTTGAAAAAACGGAAGAACGCTTTGACCTTGTCGATGTTCGTCTACACCAGAATCTCTTTGAAGCCAGTCAAGCTGGCGCAAACTATGACCTTCGTGGTATTTTCACAGATAGCTTGGTTGAACTCAAGCCTGATAAGGCTGTGACCTTTGTCGACAACCATGATACCCAACGAGGACAAGCCCTTGAATCGACTGTTGAAGAATGGTTCAAACCAGCAGCCTATGCCCTCATTCTGTTACGCCAAAATGGCCTTCCATGTGTCTTTTACGGCGACTACTATGGGATTTCAGGGCAGTATGCTCAACAAGATTTCAAAGAAGTCCTTGACCGCCTCCTAGCCATCCGAAAAGACTTGGCCTATGGAGAACAAAATGACTACTTTGATGATCCTAACTGTATCGGTTGGGTACGTTCAGGTGCTGAAAATCAATCCCCAATCGCAGTTCTCATCTCAAATGACCAAGAAAACAGCAAATCAATGTTTATCGGCCAAGAATGGGCTAACCAAACCTTTGTAGATCTACTTGAAAACCACCAAGCTCAAGTTATCATCGATGAGGAAGGTTATGGACAATTCCCTGTCTCAGCTGCTTCGGTAAGTGTCTGGGCAGCCAATACTATCTAATAGCTTATAATCATCAAGCCAGATCCAAGCGGATTTGGTTTTTTTGTATTCACAAAAAGACCTACCCAAGTGGATAGATCTTTATTATCTTACAATTTACCTGCTACTGAATCCAACAATTCTTGGATCTTAGCTTGGTTGCTTCCTCCTGCCATGGCCATGTCTGGTTTACCACCACCACGTCCATCGACGATTGGTGCCAATTCTTTGACAAGGTTTCCTGCATGAAGGTCTTTTGTCTTACTTGCTACAAGGACATTGACCTTGTCACCGATAGCAGCAACTAGGACAAGAAGATCAGAGTAGTCTTTTTGTTTCCAGTTATCCGCAAAAGTACGAAGGGCACCAGCGTCAGATACAGATACTTGACTAGCAATGTAACGGTGACCGTTGACTTCCTTCACATCCTTGAAGATGTCGCCTGCAGCTGCAGCTGCGGCCTTTTCTTTCAATTCAGCATTTTCTTTTTGAAGTTGACGAAGTTGTTCTTGAAGTCCTTCTACCTTGTGAGGTACTTCCTTGACTTGAGGTGCTTTCAATGTTGCTGCGACTGCTTTAAGAGCATCTTCTTGTTCACGGTAGGCTTCAAAGGCTTCCTTACCAGTCACTGCCAAGATACGGCGAGTTCCTGATCCGATCCCTTCTTCTTTGACAATCTTGAAAAGACCAATTTCAGAAGTGTTGCCAACGTGGGTACCACCACAAAGCTCGATAGAGTAGTCACCTATAGTAACAACACGGACTTCTTTGCCGTATTTCTCACCAAAGAGGGCCATAGCTCCCATTTCTTTGGCAGTGTCAATATCCGTTTCAACAGTTTCTACAGCAATGGCTTCCCAGATTTTTTCGTTGACTTGCTGTTCAATCGCACGCAATTCTTCAGCAGTTACTGCTTGGAAGTGAGTAAAGTCAAAGCGAAGGAATTCAACTTCGTTAAGAGAACCTGCTTGTGTTGCATGATTCCCAAGGATATTATGAAGGGCAGCGTGAAGCAAGTGAGTCGCAGTGTGGTTTTTCATAACACGGTGACGACGATTTGTATCAATTGCCAAGGTATATTCTTGGTTCAAGGCAAGCGGTGCAAGAACTTCAACTGTATGAAGGGCTTGTCCGTTTGGTGCTTTCTGAACATTTGTCACCTTAGCTACAACTGAACCAGATTCATCCAAGATTTGTCCATGGTCAGCGACCTGTCCACCCATTTCAGCATAGAATGGCGTTTCCGCAAAGATAAGAGAGGTAGTTCCTTCTGACACAGCTTCTACTTCTGCATTGTCAGCCACGATAGCCACCAATTTAGAAGACAATTGGCTAGCATTGTAGTTGAAGACACTTTCTACAGTGATGTTTTGAAGGGTTTCATTTTGCATCCCCATTGAGCCACCCTTGACAGCTGACGCACGCGCGCGTTCTTGCTGTTCTTTCATGGCTGCTTCAAAACCTTCACGGTCTACAGTCATGCCAGCTTCTTCAGCGATTTCTTCAGTCAATTCAACTGGGAATCCATAAGTATCGTAGAGTTTAAAGACATCTTGACCAGCAATGACAGATTGACCTTTTTCTTTCAAGTCTGCTACGATGCCTTGGGCAAAGTGTTGACCTGAGTGTAAGGTACGAGCAAATGATTCTTCTTCGCTCTTAACGATTTTTTCGATAAAGTCACGTTTTTCAAGCACTTCTGGGTAGTAGCTTTCCATGATCTTACCAACAGTTGGAACGAGTTTGTAAAGGAAAGGCTCGTTGATACCCAATTTTTGACCATGCATAGAAGCACGACGGAGAAGACGACGAAGGACATAACCGCGGCCTTCATTTCCAGGAAGAGCACCATCACCAATGGCAAATGAAAGTGAACGGATGTGGTCAGCAATAACTTTAAAGCTCATGTTGTCGCCATCTTGGTCATAGACCTTACCAGACAATTTCTCCACTTCACGAATGATTGGCATGAAGAGGTCTGTTTCAAAGTTTGTCTTAGCTCCTTGGATAACCGCAACCAAACGCTCCAAACCAGCGCCCGTATCAATGTTCTTATGTGGCAATTCCTTGTATTCGCTACGAGGAACAGCAGGGTCTGCGTTAAATTGTGACAAAACGATGTTCCAGATTTCGATATAACGGTCGTTTTCGATATCTTCTGCAAGGAGACGAAGACCGATATTTTCTGGGTCAAAGGCTTCTCCACGGTCAAAGAAGATTTCTGTATCTGGTCCAGAAGGTCCTGCACCGATTTCCCAGAAGTTGTCCTCGATTGGAATCAAGTGACTTGGATCCACTCCCACTTCAATCCAACGGTTGTATGAATCTTTATCATCTGGATAGTAAGTCATGTAAAGTTTTTCAGCAGGGAAGTCAAACCATTCAGGGCTTGTCAAAAGCTCATAAGCCCAAGTGATGGCTTCGTCACGGAAGTAATCACCGATAGAGAAATTCCCCAACATTTCAAACATAGTATGGTGACGTGCTGTCTTCCCTACATTTTCAATATCGTTGGTACGGATAGCCTTTTGGGCATTGGTAATACGTGGATTTTCAGGGATAATGGTCCCGTCAAAGTATTTCTTAAGGGTTGCTACCCCAGAGTTTATCCACAAAAGAGTTGGGTCATTTACAGGAACCAAACTTACTGATGGTTCTACAGAGTGACCTTTGGTCGCCCAGAAATCAAGCCACATTTGGCGTACTTGTGCACTAGATAGTTGTCTCATATTGTCTCCTTATTTACTTGTTTAATGTGATTGGCTTTCCAGCATTTCCACGTAGTCAATTGCGACACAGAGGGAAATGACTAGGTCTGCATAAGCGTCCTCAAGAACCGTTACGTTATAGGTAGAGGTCAGATGGAAGAGTTCTTTCTTGATTTCCGCAATCAACTGATCGCGATCATCCAGCAATTTGAAATTCAAATCCCAGATATTGCCCTCTATACGAAGACCTAGATTATCAAACTCATACTTATCTCGCCAGAAGGTCAACTTCTTACGAATGACAAAACTCGATCCATCCTGAAGCTGAATCTCAAAACGAGGAAGTAGAGTCCAAATCTCTTTACTAATCTCACTGACTTGGTTACCAAATGCATCATAGATAGTAAAGGTTTTGGGAATTTTAAAAAATGATCCCTCTACCTGATAGGCGATTTCTCCCCTGTCATCCTTGATAGCAAAGCGCTCGCCTCCAAGACGAAACTTTTGTTTGACAAGAAATGTTTTCATCAACACATCCAAAAAATCAAAAGACAAGTTCATATCACGAAGGGCGAAAAACCGCGGTACCACCTTCATTCAATGAACTTGTCATTCTCTTATTCTTATGCAATTGTATGATTGAGTAGCATGACTTCCTAGCTTAGATGGCTCGCAGCACCGCCATTTCTCTGGACTAAGACAACTGAAAATCAATTCTCAACTTTCTTATTATAACGTTTTTTTAAGCTTGCGTCAACTGGAAATGATCCCCATTTAAATAACCCATTCCCTACATCTCTTCTTACTTTTTCAGGATATATTTTTTCTTACTGCTATCACTCTTTTTATCCCAACTTTTATCCCACATTTTCGAATTGCTAAAAATAGCTACGAAAATATTCCAAAATATAAAGTTTCCTATCACCAAATATATGGAATCAGTTGTTAGGTATTGTCGATCCAAACCATCCTTTAGATAGAATAGTATATATGTTTGGTTAAAAATCATTAATGTTGGCCAATAACTTTTTTTGAAAAAAGTAGACATTTTCATTATTTGTTACCGCTTTCTGTAAGGTTAAACTTAGTATACTACTGAGAAAGAAAATAAGCAACTAGAATAGAAAAATATAGGGCTGTAAAAACTGACTTCTATCAAAAAAACGAACCAGCTGACTGATTCGTTTTCATCCGTTTAGCTCCTACTTCCTATACATTTTAAACTGTAGGAAGAGGTCGCTATATTTTCCTGTCCATTTATGGTCAAATTTCTCATAAACTTCTAGGTGTTTCATGGTTTCAGCATCTGGATAGAAAGCCTTGTCTTCTTTCTTCTCCTCTGGGAGCAATTCCTTAGCTGGTAGGTTTGGTGTTGAATAGCCGACATACTCCGCATTTTTGAGAGCATTTTCGGGTTTCAACATAAAGTTGATAAAGGCATAGGCTGCATCTTGGTTTTTGACTGTTTTTGGTATAACCATATTGTCAAACCAAAGGTTGCTGGCCTCAGTCGGCACCACATAGCGTAGATTTTCATTTTTTTCTAGCATTTGGCTGGCTTCACCAGAGAAGGTCACACCGATAGCAGCATTGTTCTGGATCATGTAGCCCTTCATCTCATCCGCCACAATAGCCTTGATATTTGGAGTCAGTTTGTAGAGCTTATCAACTGTCTCTTCCAACTGCTGGGTATCCTTGGAGTTGAGGCTGTAGCCGAGGGAATTTAGTCCGAGTCCCAGCACCTCACGCGCCCCATCAAAGAGCATGATAGAGTTCTTATACTCTGGCTTCCAGAGGTCATCCCAATGCTCAGGCGCCTCATCTACCATGGTTTCATTGTAGACAATTCCCAAGGTTCCCCAGAAGTAAGGAATGGAGAATTTATTGCCTGGGTCAAAGGACTGGTTGAGGAACTCTGGTCCGATATTTTCAAGACCTTCAAGTTTTGAATAGTCAAGCGGTACCAAGAGGTCTTCGTCCTTCATCTTGTTAATCATGTATTCACTAGGGATAGCAATATCGTAGGTCGTTCCACCCTGCTTGATCTTGGTATACATGGCTTCATTGGAGTCAAAAGTCTCGTACTGGACTTGGATGCCTGTTTCTTCTGTGAATTTCTCCAAGAGTTCAGGATCGATATAGTCCCCCCAGTTGTAGATTACCAGTTTTTGACTATCTCGACTATTGATTTTACTATCTAGATGCGTCGCAATTCCCCACAAGACCAGGATAATGGCTGCAATTCCTGCTAAAAATGAATAGAGTTTTTTCATGCTTGCTCCTCCTTCTCACGTGAGATAAAGTAATATCCAACCACTAGGATAATACTAAAGAGAAAGACAAGGGCAGACAGGGCATTGATTTCTAGCGAAATCCCCTTACGAGCACGAGAGTAAATCTCGACTGATAGGGTTGAAAAGCCATTTCCCGTTACAAAGAAGGTCACGGCAAAGTCATCTAGCGAATAGGTGAAGGCCATGAAATAACCTGCAATGATAGACGGAGTCAGGTAAGGAAGCATGATTTCCTTGAACATCTGAAACTGACTAGCACCTAGGTCATAGGCCGCATGAATCATGTCACCGTTCATTTCCTTAAGACGAGGCAAGACCATCAAGACCACGATAGGAATCGAAAAGGCCACATGACTAGAAAGAACTGTCAAAAAGCCAAGTGAAAACTTGAGTTGAGTAAAAAGAATCAAGAAGCTGGCACCAATCATAACGTCAGGCGCAACCATGAGGATATTATTGAGTGATAGAAAAGCTTCTTGGTATTTCTTACGAGACTGGTAGATGTAAATAGCTCCAAAAGTCCCGATAATGGTCGCTATCAAGGCTGAAAGGAAGGCCAAGAAAAAGGTCTGGGTCACAATTAACATAAGGCGACCATCGCCAAACATGGTTTTAAAATGGCTCAAGCTAAAGCCTGTAAAGCTATTCATGTCGTTGCCTGCGTTAAAGGCGTAACCAATCAAGTAAAAGATAGGCAGGTAGAGGACAAGAAAGACCAGTCCCAGATATAGATTGGCAAATTTTTTCATCGTTCTCTCCTTTCCTTGGTCACCCACATGGTGATGAACATGGTCAAGATGAGAATTACACCGATGGTTGAACCCATACCGTAGTTGTCATTGGTTAGGAAATTCTGTTCAATAGCCGTTCCCAGCGTAATAACGCGATTCCCACCAATCAAACGGGTCAGCATGAAGAGACTCAAACTTGGGATAAAGACCGATTGGACCCCACTTCTCACTCCGTTCATCGATAGAGGGAAGATGACATGACGGAAGGTCTCCCACTTGGTCGCACCGAGGTCGTAGCTGGCATTGATGAGATTGTTATCCATATCGTCCAAGACATTGAAAATCGGCAAAATCATAAAGGGAAGCTCGATGTAGCTTGCGACAAAGATAAAGGAGAAATCGGTAAAGAGCAACTGCTGTGAACCGATTCCGATAAATTCCAAGAATTGATTAATAGAGCCATTTTGACCAAAAATCCCGATAAAAGCATAGGCCTTGAGGAGCAAATTGATCCAGGTTGGCAGGATAATCAGCATGAGCCAGAGTTGACGGTGCTTGAGGCGGGTCAAAAAGAGGGCTGTTGGATAGCTGATAAGCAGGGTCACAAAGGTTACAATTCCTGCATAGAGTACAGAGTTGAAACTCATTTTAAGATAGGTCAAGTTTTGTGACGCAAAGTAAGACTTATAATTTTCTAAACTAAACTGACCTTCAATATTGAAAAAGGATTGTCCGAAAATCAAGACCAAGGGTGCCAATACAAAGAGGGCAATCCAGAGCATATAGGGCACTACAAAGAGTTTAGAGCTTGTTTTCTTCATCTCTCTCCTCCTCGATTGCATTGATCAGACCTGCTTCTTGCTCTTCAATTTCCACGTATTCTTCGATACGGGCATCGAACTCTTCCTCGGTTTCGTTGAGACGCATGATGTGGATGTCTTCTGGTTCAAAGTCCAGACCGATTTCCTCACCCACGATGGCCTTACGAGTCGAGTGGATCATCCATTCATTTCCAAGTTCGTCATAGGCGATAATTTCATAGTGAACCCCACGGAAGAGCTGGGTATCGACCTTAACTTGGAGCTTGCCTTCTTCAGGAAGGGTAATGCGCAAGTCTTCTGGACGAATCACGACCTCAACAGGTTCATTTGGCTTCATCCCACCATCGACCGCTTCGAAGCGTTTGCCGTTGAACTCAACCAAGTAGTCCTCAATCATGGTACCTGGCAAGATGTTTGACTCGCCGATAAAGGTGGCAACAAAATGGTTAATTGGCTCATCGTAGATGTCAACAGGTGTTCCTGACTGGACAATCTCTCCATCATTCATAACGAAAATCCAGTCACTCATGGCCAGGGCTTCTTCCTGATCGTGAGTGACAAAGACAAAGGTAATGCCCAATCGTTGTTGTAGTTCACGCAGTTCATACTGCATGTCTGTTCTCAATTTCAAGTCCAGCGCTGATAAAGGCTCGTCTAGCAAGACCACACGGGGTTGGTTGATGATGGCGCGTGCAATAGCCACACGCTGACGTTGTCCTCCAGAGAGTTTACGGATGGAACGTTTTTCGTAACCTTCCAACTGAACCATCTTGAGAACTTCCGCTACGCGTTTCTCGATTTCTTTCTTGTCAATCTTACGCAAGCGAAGTGGAAAGGCAACATTTTCAAACACATTCATATGTGGAAACAAGGCATAGGATTGGAAGACCGTATGGACGTCTCGCTTGTTGGTTGGGATGTCATTGATACGGACACCATCCAGCAAAATATCTCCTGTCGTCGCATCTAATAAACCTGCAATGATGTTAAGGATAGTTGATTTCCCTGAACCAGATGCGCCTAGAAGAGTATAGAATTTCCCTTCTTCCAACTCAAAGTTGATGTCTTTGAGAACCTTGGTGTTGCTGTCTTCAAAAACTTTTGAGACGTTTTTGAATTCAATAATTGGTTTTTTCAATTGTCATTTATTCCTTCTTTTTCATAGATTAACAGATCAGGGCTCTGTCAGGCCGCTACTACCTCGTGTAGGAGATTGAACTGCCTACATTCTTCTGCACTAACGATAGGCTTTCACCCCCTTTCCATGACATAGCAGCAGCTTTTCAACTACAGCTTCCTACTTGCTTTCACCCAAGATACGAACTTCTCTCTCAAGAGTAACGCCAGAGTGTTCCTTGACTTTTTCGATAACAGACTCAATCAAGTCCTCGTAGTCTTTAGCCGTTCCGTCAGCAACATTGATCATAAATCCTGCGTGTTTTTCTGACACTTCTACGCCACCGACACGATAGCCTTTCAAGCCAGCTTCTGAAATTAATTGACCTGCAAAATGACCTACTGGACGCTTAAAGACCGAACCACAAGATGGATATTCTAAAGGTTGCTTGAGTTCACGTAGATGCGTCAAACGATCCATTTCTTGCTTGATAACCTGATGGCTTCCTGGAGCTAGGGCAAATTTAGCTGACAGAACAACTGCACCAGACTCCTGAATAGCTGAATGGCGGTAACCAAAAGCCAAATCCTTTACAGATAGGGTCTCAATTTCTCCATCCTTGGTCAAGACCTTACAAGACTGTAAGATGTGGGCAATTTCGCCACCATAGGCACCCGCATTCATAAAGACAGCACCACCGACGCTCCCTGGAATGCCACAAGCAAACTCAAAGCCAGTCAAGCTATGACGAAGGGCAATGCGAGTTGTTTCAATCAAGTTAGCACCAGCTTCAGCTTCAATGGTATAGCCATCAACGGAAACATTATTGAGCTTGTCACACAAGATGACAAATCCACGAATCCCACCATCACGAACGATGATGTTGCTGGCATTCCCAAGAACCATCCAAGGGATATTTTCTTGATTGGCAAATTTAACAACGCGAGCCAACTCAAAACGATTTCGTGGAAAGACCAAATAATCGGCCTCTCCACCTACTTTTGTATAACTATAGCTATGCAAGGGTTCCTTAAAACGGATATCAATCCCTTCTAAGATTTCAAGCATTTTTTCTTTTACTGACATGACACTCTTCCTTTTACAAAATTCATTCCATTATACCATTTTTAAGACCATTTGACGACCCTAAAAAAATCTTGGGCTTATTTTAAACAAAAAAGAGGTTTCCCTCTTTTTCTTATGATTTTTTGCAAAAGATAGCCTTTGTTCCATAGGCAACCAGAACAAGTTCAAGTGCTAGGACAACTTCAACCAAGACTGGATTGGTCAACCAACCAACTTGGGCAAGAGATGGTGCCAGGTCAAAGAAGGCATGTAGGCCATAGGCTGCTAGGAGATAAATCCATTTCTTCTGGCGAACAGCTTGGTAAACCCAAACAGTCAAGAGTAATTGGAAACCTAGCGCCAAGATTCGCTCAAAACCAAGCAAATAAATCTGCCAGACTGATAGCGACTGAATAGTTTTCAACATATTTTCAGACAACAATTGCATAACCTGTGGATTTTGCGTTTGAACTGCTGAGAGAACGATGTAGAGATTAAGCAAACTAGTAAGACCTAGGAAAATCAACTCCAAGCCACCATGCCCCAATCCATAAGCCAAGGCATCTGCCTTTTCCAAACTTCTCTTTTTCTCCAACCATTTGAAGAAAACAAGACGAGCCGTTTCCTCAAAAAGAGCTGCCATGGCTAGTCCATAGACAATATAGACAAACGGATGATCTTGCAAGAGGGCAATACTGCTGTCTTTTTGAGGATGCAAAACCAAGATATGCACCAGTTTTTCCAAAATCTGTGAAGAGACAAAGAAGGCAACAGCCCCCAAGCCCAATACAGCTAGATTAATCTGGTATTTCTTTTTGGCATACCAAATACTTCCTATCAAGAAAGCCAGCAACAGCAACATGGTAATGATAATATGAATGGTCATTTTCTTCTCCTATTCCGCCTTTTCAATATCTTTTTTCATCTCGTCAACATTGAACTTAGCAAACAAGTATTGACGGTCTTGGACTGGGAAACGTTGATCCAATTGGTCAACAGCTCCCACCTCGATAATCCCTTCCTTGATGACAAAGTCCATGACATGTCCACCGAAGGTCAAATCATCTGAAATGAAGTGCAGATGGTAGCCTGCCACACTGACCCCATGGAAAATCTCAGGAGTCCAGAAACCAACGATGGTTCCCGCCACATTGTCACGACTATATTCCGGTTGATGGGTTGCGACATCAGCAAACTTGGTATCTGGTGTCGACTTGGGAATCATACGCACATGCATATGTGAAAATTCCCCACGAATCTTGATAGAGCGGAAAAGATTTTCCCCGTCATAATAAGACTCGATTCGCTCTTCCAATTCCTTGTCTGTCATCTCAAACCGCTGGCGGAAAATGACCTCTGCTTGATGCGGTACTACTGCTGCATAAGGAATGAGAGCATCTGGTGATACTTCTACAATTTCTGGTTGCTCTCCTGATCCTTTGGCCTGATAAGCCTTGCCATCCAAGACAATCAATTCCCCATCAATGGAATCCAAGGTTCCCAAACCAAGGTCACCATGCTCTAGCAATTCTCCTACTGTCATGGTACCACCATAAAGGCCAGCCATCAAGGCTCCAAGGGTATTGTATTGAAATAATTTCACTGGTTCCTGCACGTTCTTATCCATTCACTTTCTTGTCTGTTATACTCAATGAAAATCAAAAAGCAAACTAGGAAGCGAGCCGCAGGTTGCTCAAAGCACTGCTTTGAAGTTGTAGATAGAACTACATATATACGGCAAGGCGAAGCTGACGTGGTTTGAAGAGATTTTCGAAGAGTATTATTCTATAAATGTTACTCCTAAGTATACCACATTTGCCCCTAGATGTGAACGAGAGAAACACCCTAGACATTGCCAAGAAAGAAAAAAAAGGGTACAATGTAACAAAATCAAGGGAGGTCTGGAATGAAGAAACAAAGCAAGTACCAAGAGGTCGTAGCTTATCTAAAAAATAGTATCGAGTCTGGACGCTTTCCAACGGGTAGCCGACTGCCTTCTATCCGTCAACTGAGCCTTGACTTTCATTGTAGCAAGGACACCATTCAGAGAGCCCTTCTGGAATTACGGCACGAACAATACCTCTATGCCAAGCCCCAGAGTGGCTACTATGTCCTAGAACAAGGGCAACACCAGGATCTAGAAATCGAAGTCACTGACGAACATGCCAGTGCCTATGACGATTTCCGACTCTGTGTCAATGAAACCTTGATTGGCCGGGAAAACTACCTCTTCAACTACTATGACAACCAAGAAGGATTAGAAGACTTAAGACAATCCATTCATAAACTCCTCTTTGACCAAGCCCTCTACTGCAAGGCTGACCAACTGGTACTGACTTCTGGAACCCAACAAGCCCTTTTTATCCTTTCTCAAATTTCCTTTCCTAGTCAAGCCAAGGAAATCTTGGTGGAACAGCCGACCTACCATCGGATGAATCGCCTCTTGATTGCTCAGGGATTGGACTATCAAACGATTGAACGAGGCATTGATGGGATTGACTTGGAGGAGCTGGAAGGTCACTTCAAAACAGGAAAAATTAAGTTTTTCTATACCATTCCTCGATTTCACTATCCTCTGGGACATTCCTATTCAGAGCAGGACAAACGAGCTATTCTTGACTTAGCTGCCAAGTATGGTGTCTATATCGTAGAGGACGACTATCTGGGGGATTTGGACTCCAAGAAGGGCCAGACCTTCCACTATCAGGATACAGAGAAGCGCGTCATTTACATAAAGTCCTTCTCAACCAGCCTCTTTCCAGCCCTGCGGATAACAGCACTCATCCTTCCAAATGCTATCAAGGAAGCCTTTGTGGCCTACAAAAATATCCTAGACTACGACAGCAACCTCATCATGCAAAAGGCCCTGTCACTCTATATTGACAGTCAATTATTTGAGAAAAATCGGCTAGCTCGCTTATCCAATCAGGAAGACTACCAAAAACAAATCGAGGAAAGACTAGATAACACTCCTTGTCCCCTTCCTCACTTTCCCCTACACGATGGTTTATTACTTGATCTCAGACAGTATCCTAAAATCGCCAGTCTCAAACACAGTCAACTGGGCTTAGACTTCTTTGAAGAGGCCTATTTAAGCACCTGTCCTTATCAATTTGCCAAGGTGTCCTTAGACAATCTGGAAAATGTTTTAGACTATTTAAAAGCAGAATTGGATTGACTTCCAACTCTGCTTTTTTCTTATACTCTTCGAAAATCAAATTCAAACCACGTCAGCGTCGCCTTACCGTACTCAAGTACAGCCCGCGGCTAGCTTCCTAGTTTGCTCTTTGATTTTCATTGAGTATTATTCTTCAACTTCTGTTAAGGTTGCCGCTTTTTCAAGATATTTTTGGTAGGTACCGTCATCCTTGAGTTTTTGGATGACCTTGTCCACCACTTCTTTTAAATCAGCACTATTTTTTCTAAGGGCAACTGCATTAGCTTCGCCGTCCTTCATCTTCAAGCTGACAGTTGCGACAGCTAAGTCGGCGTTTTTAGCAGCATAGCTAAGGGCAACAGGCTCATCCATGTGAACAGCATCTACTTTTCCAGCCTGCAATTCATTGACAGCTTCACCCATATTGGTTAGGGAAGTCAATTGAGCTTTTGGCAATTGTTCCTTGACCATAGCTTCTGGAACAGTCCCTTTTTGGGCTGCAATATTAGCACTTTCAAGGCTAGTTAAATCCTTGTATTTTTCTACATCAGACTTACGAACCAAGAAACTAATCTTGTTTTCATAGTAAGGGATTGAAAAATCAAAGACTTCTTTTCTCTCATCAGTAGCACTAATTCCTGCAACTGCTAGGTCAGCCTTCCCAGTTTGAAGACTGGTCAAAACATTGTCAAAACTCATGCTTGAGATTTCCAATTTCACCCCAAGTTCATCAGCGATAGCTTGGGCCATATCAATATCCGCACCGACTACCTGATTTTTCCCGTCAACTAAGGATTGGAATTCAAAAGGTGCATAGTCAGGACTAGTCGCCACAACTAATTTCCCCTTTTGCTTAATGGCCTCAACAGCTGACTGAGAACCATTAGAACCCGACTGGCAAGCCACTAAGAAGAAACTTGCAAGAAAGCTACATAAAACAAATATCCATTTTTTCGATTTCATAAATAAACGACCTCTCTGTTAATTTTGTATAATTATAACTCTATCCAAGTTGCTTGTCAAGTGTTTTTTTGAATTTTTATCTTAAAAATATTTTTTTCATTCAAAAAAGGAGCTATCTATTGATTTCAAGCTCCTTTTTATACAGAATGACTCTATTTTATAGTTCGACAATCTTACCTGTTTCAAAGTAAACAACCCATTCACAGATATTCTTGGCATAGTCTCCAATACGTTCCAAGAAGGCAATCACTTGGAAATAATCACGACCTGTAACAATGGCATCAGGATTTTTCTTGATTTCTTCTGTAGCCAAGTCACGAATGCTATCAAAGTAATGGTTGATTTTTTCATCCATTGCTGCTACTTCATAGGCCTGATCTACTGAACCATTGAGATAGAGTTCAAGGGCTGCTTCAACGAAGTTCTTGACATCGCGCCCCATTCTCTTGATTTCTTCTTCAACAGCTGGGATACGTTGCTCCCCCTTCATACGAATTGCCGCTTTGGCAATGGAAACAGCATGGTCACCCATACGTTCCAAGTCAGATACAGCCTTCAAGACTGTCAAAACAGTACGCAAGTCCTGAGAAACGGGTTGTTGTAGGGCAATCATTTCAAATGATTTCTTCTCCAATTTCACTTCGTATTCGTTTACTTCTGCATCGTCTTCGATGACTTCTTTGGCCAAATCACGGTCATGCGTAACAAAGGCACGCACTGTACGATTGATTTGGGACAGCACTTCTTGTCCCATAGCATAGAACTGGTTGTGCAATTTCTCTAAATCTTCCTCAAATTGAGAACGTAACATCATTTATCTCCTTATCCAAATTTTCCTGAAATATAATCTTCTGTTTCCTTGTGTTGTGGGTTGAGGAACATCTTCTTGGTATCGTTAAACTCGATCAGATCTCCATCTAGGAAAAATCCTGTCTTGTCAGAAATACGAGAGGCTTGTTGCATGGAACGTGTAACCAAGAGCATGGTGTATTTATCTTTTAGACCATACAAGGTTTCCTCAATCTTACCGGCCGAGATAGGGTCCAAAGCTGAAGTCGGTTCATCCAAGAGAATGATTTTAGGACTGGTTGCCAAGACACGGGCAACACAGACACGTTGCTGTTGTCCACCTGAAAGCCCGATAGCTGAATCATGCAGGCGGTCCTTGACCTCATCCCAGATAGAAGCTCGTTGCAAGGCTTTTTCAACCGCCTCATCCAGAACCTGCTTATCCTTAACTCCATTGATACGAAGCCCGTAAACAACATTTTCGTAGATAGACATAGGGAAAGGGTTTGGTTGTTGGAAAACCATACCGATTTCCTTACGTAATTCAACTGTATCTGTACGTGGGCTGTAAATATTGTGGCCGTTGTAAACCACCGAACCAGTTGTGGTTACCTCTGGATTGAGATCCCCCATGCGGTTAATAGCCTTGAGGAGGGTTGACTTCCCTGATCCAGATGGACCAATCAGGGCTGTAATTTCCTTAGGTTGGAAAGATAGGGAAACACTATTCAAGGCCTTTTTTTGATTGTAGTAAACGGACAGGTCTGATACCTGTAAAATCGCTTCTGTCATACTGTTTCCTTTCTATCCAAAGTGTCCTGTTACGTAGTCATTGGTCGACTGTAGTTTGGCATTTTGGAAAATATTAGAGGTCTTATCGTACTCAATCAAGTCGCCCAAGTAGAAGAATCCTGTGTAGTCACTAGCACGCGCAGCCTGCTGCATGCTGTGGGTCACGATGATAATGGTAAAGTCCTTCTTCAATTCCAACATGGTTTCTTCCAACTGAGCTGTCGCAATCGGATCCAAGGCTGACGCCGGTTCATCCATCAAGAGGATATGTGGTTTAACAGAGATAGCGCGAGCGATACAGAGACGCTGTTGCTGACCACCTGATAAGGTCAAGGCTGACTTGTGCAAATCGTCTTTGACCTGGTCCCAAAGGGCAGCCTGACGAAGAGAAGTTTCCACAATTTCATCCAAAACTTGCTTGTCCTTAACTCCTGCACGTTCATGGGCAAAAGTGATATTGCGGTAGATAGACTTGGCAAAGGGATTTGGGCGTTGGAAGACCATTCCAATGTGCTTACGCATCTCATAGACATTGATTTCTGGACGGTTGACGTCAATCCCTTGATAGAGGATTTGACCTGTGACCTTAGCAATATCAATGGTATCATTCATACGGTTGAGACTGCGGAGGTAGGTTGATTTCCCTGAACCAGAAGGGCCAATTAAGGCCGTAATTTTATTTTTTTCAAATTGCATATCGATGCCCTTGATGGATTCTTTTTTACCGTAGTAAACATGTAAATCCTTAGTAGAGAGGGCCACTTTCTCTTCAGGAAAGGTGATAATATGCTTTTCATCCCAATTATATTTTGACATGGCTTCTCCTTTAGGCAGCGGTTAATTTCTTATGTAGATAGCTTCCGAGTTTGCGGGCTCCAAAGTTAAAGATGAGGATAAAGATGAGGAGCACGGCCGCAGAACCTGCTGATACGATAGTTCCATCAGGAATGGTACCTTCACTGTTGACTTTCCAAATGTGGACAGCCAAGGTTTCTGCTTGGCGGAAGATTGAGATTGGGCTAGTCACACTGAGAATGTTCCAGTTTGACCAGTCAAGGGCTGGAGCGGATTGTCCTGCTGTATAGATCAAAGCAGCAGCCTCACCAAAGATACGACCAGAGGCCAAGACAACACCCGTCACAATACCTGGTAGGGCTTCTGGAATAACCACATGGACCACAGTCTCCCAACGAGAAATCCCAAGGGCCAGACCAGCTTCACGTTGCGTATGGTGAACATGTTTCAAACTGTCCTCGACATTACGAGTCATCTGAGGCAAGTTAAAGACTGTCAAGGCCAAGGCACCTGAAATAATTGAAAATCCATACTCAAACTGAACTACAAAGATCAAGTAACCAAAGAGACCTACAACCACTGATGGGAGTGAAGATAAGATTTCAATACAGGTTCTGACAAAATTGGTCACAGGACCTTTTTTAGCATATTCAGCTAGGAAAATCCCAGCTCCCATAGATAAAGGCACAGAGATAATCAAGGTAATAACTAATAGGAAAAAGGAATTATAGAGCTGAATTCCAATCCCTCCGCCTGCTTGGTAAGAAGATGATTTGCCAGTCAAGAAAGACCAAGAGATGTGGGGCAAACCACGAACCAAGATATAAAGAATCAAGGATGCCAGGATGGCAACAATAATTCCTGCAATCGAGTAGAGGACAGCTGTTGCAAGTTTATCTAATTTCTTAGCGTGCATAGTTTTTCTTTCCTCTTTCTTTCGTAATCAATTTAATCACACTGTTGAAGGCCAAACTCATCAAGAGCAAGACTAAGGCCAGTGACCAGAGAACGTTATTATCAACTGTTCCCATAACGGTATTTCCAATACCCATAGTCAAAACAGAGGTCAAGGTCGCGGCAGGTGTTGTCAATGAAGTTGGAACAACGGCTGAGTTTCCGACCACCATCTGAATGGCCAAGGCCTCACCAAAGGCACGTGCCATCCCAAAGACCACTGCTGTGAAAATCCCTGAACGCGCTGCCTTCAAGGTCACGCGCCAGATGGTTTGCCAACGAGTGGCCCCCATAGCCAAACTAGCTTCGCGGTAGTGACGAGGCACCGCACGCAAACTGTCCGTTGTCATAAAGGTTACCGTCGGTAAAATCATGACAAAGAGAACGAAAATCCCTGACAAAATCCCAAAACCAGTTCCACCAAAGACACTACGGACAAAGGGAACTACGACCTGCAAACCGATAAATCCATACACAACTGAAGGAATACCGACTAGCAATTCAATGGCTGGTTGCAAGATTCTAGCACCTTTTGGTGAGACCTCCGTCATAAAGACTGCCGCACCAATGGCAAAAGGAGTTGCGATAAGGGCTGATAGGATTGTGACAATAAAGGAACCCAAAATCATAGGAAGGGCACCAAATTGTTTACCTGAAGGATTCCAAGTTTGGCCAAAGAGGAAATCAAAGATATTAACCCCATTTACAAAGAAGGTCGACAAACCTTTTTGGGCTACGAAAATCAAAATCATGGCCACAATGATGACAATCAAAGACAGACAGGCAAAGGTCAAGCCTTTTCCTAATTTCTCTAGACGAGAGTTCTTTGAGGGAGAAAGTAATTTTTTAGCTAATTCTTCTTGATTCATTATTGCCCCCCTTCTAGTGCTGTCACCGTTCCTACAGCATCTTTTTCAACCTTCATTTCCTTAACAGAAATATAGCCCATTCCCTTAACGATTCCGCTTTGCGCTTCATCGGAGAGGACAAAGTTGAGAAACTCTGCCACCAATTCATTTGGTTGACCTAGGGTGTACATGTGTTCATAAGACCACAAAGGCCAGTTATTACTTGTAACATTTTCTGCAATCGGCTCATAGCCATTCAACTTCATACGTTTAACTGAGTCATCCACATAGGCAAAGGCTAGGTAAGAAATGGCTCCTGGTGTCTGGGAAACAATGTTTTTGACCATCCCATTTGAATCCTGTTCTTGACTCTGCAAGGCAGATTGACCATCCATGATAACACTATCAAAAGTTGCACGTGAACCAGAACTTGCCGCGCGGTTGATAATGGAAATGGCTAGGTCTTTCCCACCGACTTCTTTCCAGTTGGTCACTTGACCTGTGAAGATGCTACGGAGTTGTTCAGTTGTCAGATTTTCAACGTCAACTTCCTTATTTACAATGACTGCCAAGCCCGCTACAGCTACCTTATGGTCCACTAGAGCGGATGCGTTGATACCGTCTTTTTCCTCGGCAAATACGTCTGAATTTCCTACATCAACAGCTCCAGACTGAACCTGAGACAGACCTGTACCAGATCCTCCACCTTGGACGTTGACTGTTTTTCCAACGTGCAGAGAGCCAAATTCATCTGCTGCTGCTTCAACCAAGGGCTGAAGAGCCGTTGAACCAACAGCTGTCATGGATTCTCCACGATCAATCCAGCTAGCACATCCCGCCAAAGAACCTGCCAGCAAAAGAGCTGCAAGGGATAGAGCGAGTTTTTTCCTTTTTTTCACTGTTTTTCTCCTTGAAAATAATGGTGAATGCTGTGAATTTTTTCAACTATTTATTTATGTTTTTCTTTTGAAAATTAGGAGCCAACTGAAGTTCTTTGCTTGGTTTTACTAGAAATTTGCTCAGTTATCTTCTCCACCAATTTTGACTTAAAATGAAAGACAATTTGAAAAAAATCCATACTTCCACTATAACATAGACAAGCTACTTTGACTAGCATTTTCACTTGAATCTGAGGCCTTTTGGAAAATAATTTTTCAAAACATTTCCAGTCACCTTTGCAAAGCCCAACCCATTGCCTTGAACCAAAACCTGATACCAACCATTTGGCAGACTTTCTGCCAGCTGAACGGTTTCTCCAGCCACATACTTTACAAACTCTTCTTGATTAATTTCAACTGACTGCTTGACCTGACTCGGTTTCAAGGCTAGACCAAGAGCGAAACTGGGTTCAAAGCGTTTCTTCTTAAAGGTCCCTAGATGCAGGCCATTCCGAGCAATCTTGAGTTTCCCTAAATCTGGCAAAAGTTCTGGCAGGAGATAGAGTTGGTCACCAAAAGTCTGCAAGATTCCCCTTAGATTGATTTTCAGGTGTTTTTGGGCAAATTCCTGCCACAAAGTAACTTGTTCTCGGCTAAGATTGCTCTTACTTGCCTTAAATTTAGTAGCTGGATTGTCACCCCTAAATTGTAAATGGGCTACAAATTGCCCCTCTCCCTTAAAATGATGAGGATACATCCGAGCCGTTTCTGGCAGGCCAATACCAGCTACCATTCCATTGATATGCTCTACTGGTAACAAGTCAAAATCATACTCATCCAACAACCAATTAACAATCTCTTCGTTTTCCTCGGGGGCCCAGGTACAGGTTGAATAAACCAAGCGACCACCTTCAGCTAACATGGTCACCGCATCCTCTAGAATTTCTCTTTGCAAGCTAGCACATTGACTTGGATAATCTAAGCTCCAATAGTCCATAGCATCTGGTTGCTTACGGAACATCCCTTCACCAGAACAAGGGGCATCTAGGACAATGAGGTCAAAATAGCCCTTAAAAACTTTGGCCAGGCGGTCAGCAGATTCATTGGTCACCACGACATTTGTCGCTCCAAAGCGCTCCATGTTTTCTACTAAAATCTTAGCCCGTTTGCTTGAAATTTCATTGGAAACAAGGAGACCCTCCCCTGCTAGATAGGCTGCCAGCTGAGTTGATTTGCCACCCGGTGCAGCAGCCAAATCCAAGACTTTCATACCAGAACTGGGCTGGGCTACCTGAGCAACCATCTGGGCAGCAGGTTCTTGCGAATAAACCAAACCAGTAGCATGCTCAGGTGATTTCCCTGAAACCTTCCCATAATGTCCCCAAGGAGTTTGAGGAATGGCGTCAGAAAAAGAAACTGGCGCTTCTTTTAAAGGATTGACCCGAAAAGCCGAAACCGCTTCCTCCTCAAAAGAGGCAAGAAAATCTCTTGCCTCATCTCCTAGTATCCCTTCATATTTTTCAACAAATCCTTCTGGAAATTGCATTTAAGTTCTTTTCCTTTCGTAAATATAGGACTGAATTTCCTCCTGCATCTCAAGAGGCACCATCATGACTGGCTGTCTGGTTTGAAAATCAAGAGCTTCACCAGAAAGAGTCACCACCCGATAGCCCAGACTTTCCCCTAAAATACTAGCCGCAGCATAATCCCATGGTTGCAGATAGGTAACATAGGTCAACAAACGCCCTGACAAAATCTTGGCAAAACTAATGGCCGCACTTCCATAGACACGAACACCAAGAACCGCTCGGCTCAAATCAGCCAGCCCCCATTCATTGGTTTCCAGCATACCACTATTTCCTGCAATGAGAAAATCTCCAAGTGGTTTGGCTTTAAAGGGAGCTAGGGGTTTATCATTTCGACAAACCGGAAACTTACCACCACCGTGATAACAATCCCCCTTGACCACATCATAAATCAAACCAAATTGCCCTTGACCATTCTCAAAATAAGCCATCATGACAGCAAAATCTTCCTGCTGGGCTACAAAATTATTGGTCCCATCAATCGGATCAATGACCCAAACCTTGCCCTCTTGAACTGAAGCTCGCAAACAGCCCTCTTCAGCACAAATCTTATCCTCAGGATAACGAGACAAAATCTCACTAACCAAGAATTCCTGAACTTCCTTGTCCAGTCGGGTCACCAAGTCTGTCGGAGAGGACTTGGTCTCAACACGTAAGTCTTCCTGCATGTGGTCAAGGATATACTGGCCTGCTTTCTTAATTAGCTCTTTAGCAAATTCAAATTTACTTTCCAAGAGAAATCTTTCCTTCCCCTTTTTCCTTGGCCGCCTGAACCGCTCGATAAAGCGAATAGCCACTAACCGTTTCAAATTCTCGTCCCAAACGTTTTTCTTCGCTCTTGCCTGGCACGACTGCTTTGAATCCCTTATAAGAATCCAGTAGCTTTTTAGCCTCTACCTTGCTTTCATAGGCAGCTTCAACATCATTAAAAAAAGAAAGCACTGAAGCAAGTTCTTCAGTGCTCCACGACAAATCTAGTGGGTAACTATACTGTTTGTTCATTAACTAATACCAGCTCTCATTCTTGCTTCTTTTAGTTCTTGCTTACGATAACTACGAGGGAGAAAAGCACGAATCTCATCTTCATTAAAACCGATTTGCATGCGCTTGGCATCGATAATAATTGGGCGACGCAAAAGACTAGGATACTGCTCAATCAAATGAAGCAATTCCGATACCGAAATACTTTCTACATCAATATATAATTTTTGAAAAATTTTTGAACGAGTTGAAATGATGTCATCAGTACCATTTTCGGTCAAGGAAAGAATGTGTTGCAATTCCTTTCTTGTTAAGGGACTGGTCATAATATTGTGCTCCTCGAAGGGCACCTTGTGTTTTTCTAACCAGGCCTTTGCCTTACGACATGAAGTACAGCTCGGTGATAGAAATAGTGTAATCATGCTTTTCTCTTCTTATCTATACTTTGCTACTTCTATTATACAAAAAAATAAAGCGCTTGACTAGAGATTTTTAGAAAAAAAGCCTATTTTTTCAATAAAAATAGACTGTTTGCGAACGATTGACTCTGTTTGGATTTGATTAATTCATTCTTGACAATAGTTTCGAATCACATACCTAATTGATTTATGCAAAATAAGAATATCTTTAGTATTATTTCCTACGACTTTTCAGATAAAGATAGCCAAAGAAGCTTTCATAGAGGGCAAAAAAGAGAAGAAAGGCATGAAGGAAGAAGGTCTCTGGCAAAATCAGAATAACTGGATCCTTGGCTGGGTCAAAAAGCCAGGTATCATCTCCCACAAAGAGAATTTGATGGAAAAGAGTAAAGAATTGATCAAAACCAATCAAAACTCCCCCAAGCCCAATCAGCAAAGGCAAGACTACTAGAGCTAGGAGACTTTTACAAAAGAGAGACAAAAAGCCCTTTTTCATAATTCCTTTGACAAAGACATAGAAGCTTGGTAGTGTCACTAGAGCTACTAGCTGCACCAAGTGAAAGAGATTTTTGACCACCGCAAAGTGGTGCAGACCAGCTGCTGACGAACGAAAATCAGGCATCTGCAAGACTTGACTAAAAGGATTGGTCAGGTAATTCATCAAGATATGAAAGTTGTACTGAATGGTTTCTGGTTTTAGATAGACTCGATCCGTCAAGTTCAGACACTGAATTTCCAATGGATAAACAATCCAAGCCAGATAAATAGTCAGAAGGATTGAGAGGGAGAGGAGAAAGAGCATAGAGGCCCAAAAGGTCAGTTTAGTTTTCATCAAAATCCCACTCCGCAAGGCTAGAAACCACATGAGTCGGTGCGATTGGCAGGTCTGCTACTTCTTCTGCCTTAGTAAAACCTGTCGTCACCAAGAGCGTTGGAATGCCATTGTCAATCCCTGCTCGAATATCTGTTAAATAGTTGTCCCCAACCATAATCAACTCTTCACGTTCCAAGCCTAAGTGCTCAACTGCCTTGTCCATAATGATGGCATTTGGTTTTCCGATATAAACAGGCTTTACTCGTGTTGCCACTTCAAGAAGGGTAATCAGTGAACCAGCCCCCGGCAAAAGCCCACGTTCTGTAGGGATGTTGAGGTCAGGATTGGTTCCGATAAAGTGAGCTCCCTTTTGGATAGCTAGAGTTGCTGTCGCAAATTTTTCATAGTCAACTTGCCAGTCCAGACCTACTACCACATAGGCAGGATTATCCTTGTCTTCCACATAACCAGCTGCCTTGATGGCTTCCTTGAGCCCTGCTTCTCCGATGACATAGACGGTCTTTTCAAGCCCCAAGTCGTTCATATAGTCGATCGTTGCCAAAGTCGCTGTGTAGACAGTCGATCGGGGCGTATCGATATTAAAATTCTGAGCCAACATCTCTTGAACACTCTCTGGAGTGCGGGTTGTATTGTTTGTTACAAAAAGATAAGGGATATCCCGCTTTTGCAATTCATGGACAAAAGTCTCTCCTGCTGGAATTCGATCCTTCCCCTTATAAATGGTTCCGTCTAAATCAATTAAATAGCCTTTGTATTTCATACTTTCTCCCTAATCCTTTTTTATTTCTTGCCAAGTGATGATTGCTTGGGCATTGGTAGCCCCGTCGCTTGTAATCTCATGCTTGCTTTCCAGTCCAGTCCGTTCAACAGCCGATGTAATCACCCCACCTGGTCGAACTTCCTTGACATACTTGAGGTTGATTTTCTTGGGAATATATTGGGTCAAAAAATCAGCTCCCATAACCTCAAAAATCCAGTCCAGATACTTACTGTTATTAACATGACCATTCATATCTAAGTCGTAAAAACGGACATGGTAATCCTTGCTGATTGGCTCTTCTAGATTTGCATATTTTGGTCCACGAATAAGCTTTTTATCAAAATCAGACTGGTAAGGAGCCACAATCCCAGGTTCGACTGCATGGACTTTTCGACTATCTCGATCCATGAGAACAAAGGTCGCCAACATGCGAATGATTTCTTGACCTGCTTCATCATAGATAGTGAAACGGCGATAGCAAAAGAGTCGATTGTAGCTCAAAGCTTCCGTTTCGATGGTAATTTCTTCCGCAAAGCGAGGCAAACGAACCACCTCAATATCATAGTCTGTGATAATCCAGACCAGATTATAGTCTTCCAAAATGGCCTTATCACTAACTCCCAACTCAATCGACTGCATCCCTGAAACTTGCAGGGATAACAAAATCACATCTGGAAGTTTAACATGACCATTCATATCAGCCATATCAAAAGGAATTTTCATTTTCATTTGATAAGTTAAGCCCATGATCCTACTCCAAAATAAATCGTTCTGCTACGGTGTCTCCCAAAAAGAGACCTCTTTTTGTCATGCGCACGCGGTCACCCTCTATTTGCATGAGACCTTGTTGAACCAAGTCTCTGACAATTTTTCCATAAATTTCTTCAAAAGATTGGCTAAATTTTTCCTCAAATCGCGCCATGGAAACCCCTGATTTCTTGCGGAGACCTAGGAACATTTCTTCTTCCATTTGCTCCTTTTGACTCAGGTGCTCTTCTGTGATGCGCGCATTGCCTTTTTCAACCGCATTAAGATAATGACGAATGGGACCATGATTCTTATAGCGAACTCCATTGACATAACCAGATGCCCCAGCACCGATGCCATAGTATTCAGCATTGTCCCAGTACATGAGATTGTGGCGACTTTCAAAACCAGGCTTTGAGAAATTGGAAATCTCATAATGCTCAAAACCAGCTCGCTCCAGCTCTGCAATGATGTACTCAAACATCTCCGCTTCCAGCTCCTCCTTAGGTAGAGGCAATTTCCCTCGTCGCATGCGGTTCATAAAGACCGTATGATTTTCCAAAATTAAGCTATACAAACTCATATGGGGAATATCAAGTCCAATGGCCTTAGCCACATTTTCCTTGACCTGCTCCATGGTCTGACCAGGCAACGCATAAATCAAATCGATGGAGATGTTGTCAAAACCAGCCAGTTTAAGGCGGTCGATATTTTCATAAATGTCCTTCTCCAAATGACTGCGCCCAATCTTTTTCAACATCTTGTCGTCAAAGGTCTGCACGCCTAGCGAAACACGATTGACAGGCGAGTTTTTCAAAACGGCTATCTTATCCGCATCCAAGTCGCCTGGATTGGCTTCAATGGTCAAATCTTCTAAGACAGACAAGTCCAAGTTTTTAGTCAAGCCATTCAATAACACCTCCAGTTGCGGAGCTGACAGGGCTGTTGGTGTCCCACCACCGATATAGAGAGTTCGCAACTTTTGAATATCATAAGAGCGAAACTCTTCTAACAGATGTTCCAAATAACTATCTACTGGCTGATTTTTTATGAAGACCTTTGAAAAGTCACAATAATAACAAATCTGAGTACAAAACGGGATGTGCACATAGGCTGACGTTGGTTTTTTCTGCATAGTAATTATTATACCACAAAGACACGCTACGAGAAAAAAATCACCATCCCCAGACATATAGTCCGTCCAGAGATGGTGATGGTTTATTCTTCTGTTATGTCAATAACAATCTCTTCTGATTCATCAAAAGTTTCGGCTTTTTCTTGCCATTGCTCCTTGAGATTATTGAATCGATCTTTTGATGCTTCTGTCGCTTGACGAGCACATGATTTAGCTTGAGCAAGTACGCTGTCAACAGTGATTTCACCTGACTCAACCTGTTCTTTGGTTTTAAGAACAAAATCTGTAGCCTGATCTTTGACTTCTGTCAGTTTTTCACAGACCTGCTCCTTGGCATACTCAGGATCTTCTCTCAAATCATCCAGAAAATCTTGAGCCTGACTGCAAACTTGTTTACCCTTGTCACTTGTTAAAAACAAGGCAAGAGCTGCACCTGAAACGGTTCCTAAAAGGATTGAGGATAGTTTACCCATAAGAATTCTCCTTTTTTATTTTTTGAAAAATTTACTTGCGACACGTAGGGCTGACAAACTTGCACCAGTCTTGAGTGTTTTTGAACCAGCTGATGAAGCTTTCTTACTCAAGACACGCGCATGGTCATTGAGGTCTGAAACAGATAGAGATAAATCTGCAACAGCGCTAAAGAGTGGATCAATCGTTGCCACCTTAACATTGATATCATCTGCCAAGACATTGACCTTAGCCAGCAATTCATTGGTATGATGCAAGGTCACATCCACATCTGAAGTCAAGGTTTTAATCGTCTTCTCTGTTTCATCAATAACACGACCAAGTTTTTGTACAGTAATGATTAGATAGACTAAAAAGACAATCAAAGCAAGGGCTACAAGAATATATGCAACTTCTAACATTTACTTTTCCTCCTCTGTAATATAGTAAGGGGCCTTCTTTCGATTTTGATATAGAATGATAAAAATACCGAGACCGATAAGGACAACCGATAGCCATTGAGATACTCGAAGGCCAAAGAACATGAGGCTATCTGTCCGCATGCCTTCGATGACCATGCGACCAAAACCATACCAAATCAAGTAGAAAGCAGTGATATGACCTCGTCTGAGACTCTTCCATTTTCGTCTAAAAATCAGAATCAAGGCAAAGCCAAGCAGATTCCATAGAGACTCGTAAAGGAAGGTCGGTTGACGGTAGCTTCCCTCAATATACATCTGGTCACGGATAAAGCCAGGTAGATAATCCAGATTATCCACTGCTGCACCGTAGGCTTCTTGGTTAAAGAAATTGCCCCAGCGACCCAAACTTTGGGCAATCATGACGCTAGGCGCCGCAATATCTAGGAAATCCCAAGTATTGATGAGTTTACGATCAGCAAAGATATAAAGTACAAGAGCCCCAGTAATCAAACCACCGTAAATGGCCAAACCACCATTCCAAATGGCAAAAATCTCTCCCAAATTCTGACTATAGTAATCAAAACTGAAAATGACATAGTAGAGACGAGCTCCTAAAATAGCCAAAGGAAAGGCTATCAAGATAAAATCTAAAATATCGTCTGGTATGATTTTCTTTCTAGGCGCTTCTTTCATAGTCAGATAAACCGCAAGAATCAAACCTGTCACAATACACAAAGCATACCAACGAATGGCTAGAGGACCTAGATGAATAGCAATTGGATCAAGCATGAGGCACCTCCTCATTTTGAGCAATAAGATTGGTCAAACGTTCTTCGAACAAACGCGTCGCATCAAAGCCCATTTCCTTGGCACGATAATTCATGGCAGCAGCCTCAATCACGACAGAGATATTCCGACCTGTTTTAACTGGAATACGGATACGAGGAATGCCTACGCCAGAAATTTCTATTTCTTCAGCATTGTTTCCAAGACGATCAAAAGTCTTATGCGTATCGTAATTTTCCAAGTAAACAGCCAGCTGGACTTGTGAAGAATCCTTGACCGCACTCGCACCGTAGAGGCTCATAACATCGATAATCCCAACCCCACGAATTTCAATCAAGTGTTTCAAGATTTCAGCTGGTTCACCCCAAAGAGTAATCTCATCCTTGGCAAAGATATCGACACGGTCATCTGCTACCAAGCGGTGACCACGTTTGACAAGCTCTAAACCTGTTTCACTCTTACCGATACCGCTATCTCCCTGAATCAAGACACCCATCCCATAGATATCCATCAAGACACCGTGTACACTGGTCCGTTCTGCCAAACGAGAATCCAGATAACTAGATAACTCTCCAGACAAACGACTAGTAGCTGTACGACTAGTTAAGATGGCAATCTTACATTCTCTGGCTGCCTTTAACATTTCCTCTGGAACTACCAAACCACGGGCAACAATAACCGCAGGTGTCTCAGGTAGAAACATTTTTTTCAAGACTTGGTAACGGTTGTGAGAGGACATCGAAACGAGGTAGGACCACTCCTTCATTCCCAAGAGCTGGATTCGCTCAGGCGTATAATAGTCAAAATAGCCCGTCATTTCAAGACCAGGTCGCGTAATGTCCGCGGTATTAATTTCCTTTTCAAGTAATTCTGGTTCGCCATAGACAATGTCTAGTCTAAGCTTTTCAATCACTTCTTTTACTAAAACCGACATCATTTCCTCCTTCAAATGAGTTCTTTTTACTATTATATCAAATTGTCCTTAGAAGTTTCAGATTTTTGCAGGCTTTGAAGTATTTATTTATACTCAATGAAAATCAAAGAGCAAACTAGGAAACTAGCCGCAGGTTGCTCAAAACACTGTTTTGAGGTAACAGATAAGACTGACGAAGTCAGTTACATATACCTACGGCAAGGCGACGTTGACATGGTTTGAATTTGATTTTCGAAGAGTATTAAAAGAAAAAAGACTAGATTTCTCCAGCCTTTCATTTCTAATTAGAATTTTTTACGTTTACGAGCTGCTTCTGATTTACGTTTACGTTTTACAGAAGGTTTTTCATAGAATTCACGTTTGCGTGTTTCTTGAAGAGTACCAGCTTTAGTAACCGCACGTTTGAAACGACGAAGTGCGTCGTCAAGAGATTCATTCTTACGTACTACTGTTTTAGACATTTTTTTCACTCCCTTCAAGTTCAATATCTATTTTATTCTACACGTAAAAGGAATAATTGTCAAGCAAAAATGCGGTTTAATTTTGATTTTTTCTTACATTTATACAAGAGTTGAAAGCGTTCAATAGAACATTGCTTTTTATTTTTCAAGTAAGCTGAGCGCTTCAGCATCTGCAATGATGGTCACATCAGGGTGATTTTGTAAGCTACTTGCTGGTAGAGACTCAGTAACTGGGCCAGACACTGTTCCGGCAATGGCTTCTGCTTTCGACTCACCATAAGCAAAAAGAATAATAGACTTGGCATCCAAAATGTTTTTAATTCCCATTGAAATGGCTTGAGTTGGAACATCTTCAATCTTGTCAAAGAAGCGAGCATTAGCTTCGATGGTAGACTGGTCAAGCTCCACAAGATGTGTTTGACTGTCAAATGGAGTACCAGGTTCATTAAATCCGATATGTCCATTGCGACCAATTCCCAAGATTTGTAGGTCAACTGGATGGTCAGCCAAAATTTGGTTGTAGCGTTCAACTTCAGCTTCAGCATGATCCTTAACCCCACGAGGCAAGAAACTTTCTTTAAATGGTTTTTGGTTGAACAAGTTTTCTTGCATGAAGTGACGGTAAGACTGAGGATTGTCTCCATCAAGTCCTACATACTCATCAAGGTTGACACTGGTTAGATTTGAAAAATCAAGGTCACTCTCAACAATTTCCTTGTAAAATTCAAGTGGACTGCTTCCAGTCGCAAGTCCTAGTGTTTGAGCTCCATTGGCCAATTTTTCCTTTAAAATCTCAAAAGCAACTTTTCCACCTTCGATTTGGTTTTCAACTTTAATAACTTTCATCTTTTTATCCTCCGTTTCAATCTATATTTATTATATGGTATAGACCAATTTTTGTCAAGTGAAAACGATTTAATTTTCAAAAAAAGAGCGTCCAAACTTGAAACATGTTATAATGGATAAGATTAGAACTTAGAAAGAATGAACAGATATATGAATACAGCTGATTTTGATTTCCACTTACCTGAGGAATTGATTGCCCAAACGCCCCTTGAAAAACGGGACGCCTCTAAACTCCTCATCGTCAACCGTGAGACGGGAGAAATGCAGGATAAACACTTCCACTCTATTATTGATATGCTGGAACCTGGTGATGCCCTCGTTATGAACGACACCCGCGTTCTCCCTGCCCGCCTCTATGGTCAAAAGGAAGAAACTGGAGGTCATGTGGAACTTCTCCTGCTCAAAAATACTGCTGGAGATGAGTGGGAGGTTCTGGCTAAACCTGCCAAACGCCTCAAGGTCGGTACTCGTGTCAGCTTTGGTGATGGCCGTCTCAGCGCTGTTGTTACGGAAGAATTGACTCACGGGGGCCGCATTGTCCGCTTTGAATACCAAGGAATTTTCCTAGAAGTTTTGGAAAGTCTGGGTGAAATGCCTCTACCGCCTTATATCCATGAAAAACTGGATGACCGTGAACGCTATCAAACCGTCTACGCCAAGGAAAGTGGCTCTGCTGCTGCACCAACTGCTGGACTGCACTTCACCAAAGAACTGCTGGCAGAAATCCAAGCTAAGGGTGTTCATCTGGTCTATCTGACTCTTCATGTCGGACTTGGAACCTTTAGACCCGTTTCAGTTGACAATCTGGACGAACACGAAATGCACTCAGAATTCTACCAGCTTTCTGAGGAAGCGGCTGCCACTCTTCGCTCTGTTAAGGAAAATGGGGGGCGTGTCATCGCTGTCGGAACCACTTCTATCCGCACCTTGGAAACTATTGGTTCCAAGTTTGATGGGAAAATCCAAGCAGATTCTGGCTGGACCAATATCTTTATCAAACCTGGCTATGAATGGAAGGTTGTAGATGCCTTCTCAACCAACTTCCACCTGCCAAAATCAACTCTGGTCATGTTGGTTTCTGCCTTTGCCGGCCGTGAATTAGTCTTAGACGCTTATCACCATGCCATTCAAGAACACTACCGCTTCTTCAGTTTTGGCGATGCCATGTTTATCTATTAATTTATATAATCAAAAAACGCATATTATCAAGGTTTTATAAAGCCTGATAGTATGCGTTTTGTAATGGATAAAAAATGAGTTAATTTATTCTAAAGCTCGTATCTTTCAAGTTCTGGACACTGGCATTGATCACCGCGCCGATAATCAAAATCTTAGCGATGAGAATAAACCAGAACATCATGACCACCACGACGACGGAACTGAAAAAACGCACGTCCACTAGGTGATTGACATAATTGTTAACATAGACTGAAAAGATATTGAGTAGTAAGACCAGGGTCAACAAGACAAAGGCACTACCTGGCAATACAGAGCGAATCCTTCGCACCTTAACATTGGGTAGAAAATAGTAGAGCATGACCAGGATGGCAAAAATCAAGGCATAGACCAAAGGGCCTGTTAGGTCTTGCAGATAATCAAAAAGAGGACTATCCGATTTCCAATAGCTTTTGACAAGGTTGAGGAGCATACGGCCAAAGACACTCAAAAACAGAGCTAAAGCAAAGAGAATCTGCAAGCCAAAACTGACAAACAAACTCATGAGTTGATGGGAAATCATTCCACGATTTTTTGATACTCCGTAAGCTTTATTAAAGGCTTTCTGCAGGAAATTCATAGATTTTGAAAAGGTCCAGAGGGCTGACAAAACCGCAAAACTCAATAAACCCGTTGAAGGTTGGGTCAGCACTTCTGTAATAATCTTTGCGACCACATCATACATGGTATCCGGCAAGAATTCATTGACAACCTTTAAAAAATTAGAAACTGGAATCTGAAAATAAGGGAGGATATTAACCACCACCAAAAGCAGGGGAAAAATCGAAATCAACCAATAGTAGGCTACTGCGACACTGGTCAACTCACTATCTGATGCTTGATAATAATGCAAAAAAGCTTTTAATAAAGGCTTATCTATCAGCTCTTTCCACCACTTTTTCATGTCACACTCCTTCACTTACAATCTTATACTCAATGAAAATCAAAGAGCAAACTAGGAAGCTAGCCGCGAGCTGTACTTGAGTACGGTAAGGCGACGCTGACGTGGTTTGAATTTGATTTTCGAAGAGTATTAACTAATTTCTTCTTACCAATTCCACCATATCATAAGGCAGGGTATTGGCAGCTTCCTTCAAGGAATAGTTCTCTAGGTTATTTACATTTTGTCGTAACTTCTTGGCATACTTGGTCGTAATCAATCGTTTTTCTTCGTATTCGAAAATCAACTTGCGCTCCAGATAATAGCCTCTCAGCATTTCATCGATATTGTTGGGTTTGACACGATTGATAACCCGTTCGACAAAGGCACCACTGGTGATAATAGCTGTTTCTCTGAGACGAGAATCCTGCATGAAACTGATCAAAGAACTCTTATAAACCCCTTTTAGGTTCTCCAGACTTTCGATAATCATCTCTGTATTTTCTAGATAGAGCTCTGCAATTTGATCATAGTCAAGGGCTCTGAGTTTCTGTGATTCTTCATTTTTCCAACTGCGGAAGGTCTTGCCAAAGGTAAAGACTTCGTGAAGGAGAAAACGTAAAATCCGCAAGGAAACAAGGAAATAATAGGTCAAACGTGAAGCAAACTTACGATTGATACTTTGCTCCATGTTTTTCAAGTAACGTTGGTAGACTCGATAAGCACGCTCACTCATCTTGCCTTCTTCGTAAGCCTGTTCTAAACCATCACTTTCAATACTGAGGATAAGAAGTTTCAAGGCCTCCCAGTCTTCTTGAGCCCCCTTATTTTCTTGACTCAAGATAAGATTCTCTATTCGTCCATGGTAATTGTCAATGGCTGCATAGAGGGGGAGCTTATTTCTGGTATCTTCCAACTCTTTTTCCAACTCTATCGTTACTTCATTCAAAATGCCAATATGCATGAGATAGTCCTTACTTTCTTCCTGTTCATCAGAAAGATGAGGCAAGACTACGAGGCCTGTTAAAAAGCTTACAAGCGTCACACCTGCGACAAGGAAAAGCAAGAGAGGATACTCCTGTTCTAGATTACTTGGTATCAGAAGGATCGTAGCAATCGACACGGTTCCCTTAACACCTGAGAAAGTCAAAAGAAGCATGTCCTTCATATACTTATTCAGTTTTTTCTTGAGACGTCTAGTCCTATAGGCATAATAGCTATAAATCATGACAAAACGAATGGCAAAGAGGACAAAGGTAAGGGCTATAAGAGATACCAATAAAAGTAAGGGATTATAGATTGGATTGGTCAAGATAGGTTCTGCTATCATTTCCAACTCCATCCCTAAAATCACAAAGACAGAACCGTTTAGCATAAAATTCACTGTGTGCCAGACCGTCTCGGTCACCGTATCCACTTGAGCTTCGAGAAGCGTAATTTTCTTAAAACGGCTTGCCTTTAAAATTCCAGCAACCACAACAGCAATAATCCCTGAAACGTGGACTTCTTCTGCCAGGAAGAAGGTCACCAGGGGTAAACTCAATTCTAATAAAAGTTCGCTGGCAATATCCGTTGCTCGTACACTAAGTAAAAAACTATGGAGAAAACGGTTGGTCATGGCTGTTACAAATCCAATTAAAAGACCGCCTAGGATTGAAAAGATGAGCGAACTACTCGCTTGCCCAAGGGAAAAGGCCCCAGTTGTCCAAGCTGTCAAGGCCACCTGAAAGGCAACCAATCCAGAAGCATCATTCAAGAGTCCTTCACCCTTAAGAATATTGGACACGCGCTTAGGAAAGCTAAAACGCTCCGAAAGAGAGGCAAAGGCCACCAAATCCGTAGGGCCAAGGGCTGCCCCAACAGCCAAGCAAGCCGCCAAGGGAAGACTGAGCCAAAGAAGATGGGCCAAGCCACCCAAACTCAGGGTCGAGATGAAAATCACTGGAAATATGAGATAAACAATGATTCGCCAGTGTTTTAAAATAGCTGTAATGTCCGCTTCTTCCGACTCTCGAAAAAGCAAGGGCCCAATAACCAGTGCCAAAAACAACTCTGTATTGAGGTGAAAGTCGGTATTGGGTAAAAAGAGACCAATCACAATTCCCAAAAGAATTTGCACCAAAGGTAGAGGCAAAAAGGGCAGGAGCTTATTGGTTGTACTCGAGACAATCAAGACTAGTAAAAATAGGATGAGGTAAATCAGTAATTCCACGCACGTCCTCCTTAATCTTTTTTACAACAGGATTCAAATATCTCCTTCTGCTCTTTGATTTTTTGGTCAATCTTGGAACAATCTTTGTGCTCAATTTTTCTCTGACACCGTTCCATCTCAAGAGCAACTAATTTTTTCTTGATTTTAAGCATTTTTTTGCTCATATGCGCTTGGTCTAACACACCCACCGCTCGTTCATGGTGAGTTGATTCAACAAAATTCTGGCGCATGGCATCCAGCTTTTCACGTAGGTATTGTTTATCCATGTCTATATCTCTCTAATTTTTCAATCATTACTAAAAATGGTGGGTTGTTGACTTGGTTTAAAGTTCGGTAAATAGCAGCTGTGTACTCTTGTTGGTTCAACTGGCTGACAAAATCCAAGACAGCATCCCTCTCGAGGTCGCCTCCTTCATGACCATAGTAGATCATGATAGCAATCCGTCCCCCTTTGACAAGCAAATGACACAGCTTTTCTAATGCTTCAATAGTCGTCTGAGGTTGGGTAATGACTGACTTATCAGCTGACGGCAGATAGCCCAGATTAAAAATCCCTGCCTTGGCTTCTGTCACAAACTGGTCCAGTGTCTCATGGCCTTGCAAGATTAACTGGGCATTTGTCAGATCAGCCTGATCCAAACGCTCCTTGGTCTTTTCCAAGGCTTGCTCCTGAATATCAAAGGCATAGACTTGCTTAGCTAGCTTGGCTAGAAAAAGCGTGTCATGACCATTTCCCATGGTTGCATCCACTACGATATCATCCTGAGTCACTACCTCAGCCAAAAAATCATGTGCCATCTCAAGTGGTCTTTTCATTTTCAAACTCCTGTTTTACAGCCTTGCATCCTTGAACGCTTCCACGACGTCGCATCTCCATCTCAATGCTGTTGAGGACTTCCCATTTATTGAGGCTCCACATAGGCCCAATCAGCATATCTCTAGGTGCATCTCCTGTGATTCGATGGATGACAATATGTTTAGGAATGATTTCCAGTTGATCACAGATAACCTTTACATATTCGTCCTGACTCATCAGTTGCAAACGTCCCTCGTGGTAGTCCCGTTGCATACGAGTATTGGTCATCAGGTGAAGCAAGTGCAGTTTAATCCCTTGAATATCGTTATCCGTGACACAACGGCGGACATTTTCAATCATCATCTCATGGGTTTCACCAGGAAGTCCGTTGATCAAATGAGAAACAATCTCAATCTTGGGATATTTTCTCAAACGCTTGACCGTCTCCACGTACAATTCATAGGAGTGGGCACGGTTAATCAGATCAGAGGTTGCCTCATAAGTGGTCTGCAAGCCCAATTCAACCGTCACATGCATGCGTTTCGACAACTCAGCCAAATATTCGATGGTTTCGTCGGGTAAACAGTCTGGGCGCGTTCCAATATTGATTCCTACCACACCTGGCTCGTTGATAGCCTGCTCATAGCGCTCTCGAATAACTTCAACCTTTTCATGGGTGTTGGTAAAATTTTGAAAATAAACCAGATACTTCTGAACATCTGGCCACTTGCGGTGCATAAAGTCAATTTCCTTATAAAATTGCTCACGGATAGGCGCATCTGGTGCTACAATAGCATCTCCAGAACCTGAAACCGTACAAAAAGTACAGCCTCCATGAGCCACAGTTCCATCACGATTGGGACAGTCAAATCCCGCATCAATCGGGACTTTAAAGGTCTTTTCTCCAAAGAGTTTTCGATAATAATCATTCAAGGTGTTATAAGATTTCATAACTTTCATTATAACAAAAAACATCTACAATCTCAAAAGCCTGACTTTCCTATAAATTCCTCTGTTTCTCGTTTCCATTAGCGATTTTTTATGATACAATATGGGTATGATTTTAATGAAATTAGCATCTATTTTATTATTGATACTGACCTTAGTAGTCTGCATTATCATAACCAAACTTTTTAGATTAAAAAAACTAGGACGAAACTTTGCGGATTTGGCTTTTCCAGTCTTGGTATTTGAATATTACCTTATTACAGCTAAAACCTTTACCCATAATTTCCTCCCTAGACTGGGCCTAGCCCTCTCAGTCCTAGCCATTATTCTCGTCTTTTTCTTCCTTCTGAAAAAACGCAGTTTTTACTATCCTAAATTCATCAAATTCTTCTGGCGTGCAGGATTCTTATTAACCCTTGTCATGTATATCGAGATGATTGTTGAATTGATGGCCCTCTAGCTGAATCTTATATGAGACATAAAAAATAAAGGATTTAACCCTTTTGACTTGGGTAAATCCTTTTTTCTTGTTTAAAAATCGTTTGAGCAGAGCGTTTCCAAGCGAGACTTCACTTGTCTCGCTTGGGAACACTGCACAGAATAAATCTTATGAAAAAGTTACATTCCTCAAATCAATCTTATCCGATCCACTCACCGTTTTCATTTACTTGATAACCATCCGGAGTTACTGTATTGACAGCAAGGGATCCATTTGCATCAACATAATACCATTTGTCTCCAACTTGGAACCATTGACTTGTCTTCATCGAACCTGATGCATCAACATAGTACCACTTACCATCTTGATCCAAAATCCACTCATTAGATGACATTGCACCTGATTGATTCAAGTAATACCATGCACCTGATTGATCTTTAATCCAGCCAGTTTCCATTTTTCCTGTTTGATCAAAGTAATACCAAGTATCTCCATCTTTGACCCAACCCTTAGCCAAGTCCCCATTTTGTTGACGATAATACCATTTACCATCTTCCTTGTTCCATCCAGGTTTTTTGCTTTCCTGAGTAGGAGCTTGTATCACAATGTTCGGAGCAACTGATAGATGATTTTTAAAATCTGAACTGTTACTTGTCACACCATTATTTGATGGATTTGGAATGACAATATTTGGATTCGGATTTGCTCCTGGTTTTTGTTCCGTAGGTTGACTGCTACCATTGTCTTGATGTCCACCCGCCGGCGTCTCAATGTTACTTGTTTTCTTCTTAGTACCTACCAACAGAATTCTATTTACAGGTTCTTCCAGAATCTCACGTGATTTTTCTTTATTCTTGCCATCAGTCGTTACTTCTGTATAGATACGTTCCTTACCAACTTTACCTTCTTGCAACAGGCGAACTTCTCCCTCAAACAGAGTATCGTCTTTTTGTTCAAGAGTTTGGAAGTTCAATTCTTTGTCTACCACTTCAAGACTAGGCAAGTCATATTGAGCAGGAGCTACAAGTTTTGCGTCTATCACTTTTTCCTTAGTCAATTTAATCCGGTATTCTTTGACATTCTTACCACTCTCTGATACCAGACGGACTAATACAGGAAGATTTTCATTTCCACTATCCACAATTGTAGATGTGACTTGATCTTTCCCTTCTACAGTGATTTTTGGACGTTCCCCTTTATAAATCAATTCATAGTCCAAACGATTTTCAGAGAAGTCAGGAAGCTCTTTACCATCTACTAAAATTCTTCCCTCTGTGCTCTCTTTTGCAAGCTCACTTGGTGCTCGGAAACTTAATTCAGTTAGTGCAACCCCATTTTTATCTGCTTTTCTGTCCATACGCCATCTCATAGCTTTGGTAGTCACAGCTTTAAAGGTCACATTGATCTCATTTCCAGCTTGAATTTCTTTGTCTGCGTAATAAGGAACAAGTTCCCAATTATCAGGGTTATTAAATGGATGATTTGATTCGTAGCTGTAGTTTGAATAGTAAACCGGAACATCAAAGTCAGGACCGATGTATCGTTCCAATACGAGTTTAGCTGGGGCATCTGTTCCACTATCTGCAAAGAAGTTTAGTTTAGCTTGTGAAACCTTTCTATCCACAATTTTACCATTCTTTTTAAAGATAACACCAACTGATACTTCTGGATTAGCAGATGGAGTAGCGGACCAGTTTGTCCAACGGTTGTCTTGATTTCGGTCATTATCATTTAAATAGTCTACACGGTCGTTCGAATTATCATCCAAATCATTAGTAGCTGAAGCAAAAGCCTGACTATGAGTAGCAAGATAATCTGGATTATCAGAAAGTGATCTACCGACCTTGTCCGTTACTCGAACAGATAATTCTACTGGGACTTCACTACCAACTACATGGCCTTTAATTGTATATTCTCCAGCCTTGCTTAGGGTAGAAGCAGGAACTGTTTCCCATTCAACTGCCAAATCTTTTACGTCATAACCGCTCTTACCTGCGAAATAAACAGGAACCTTATTTGGCAATTCCAAAGGTTGACCCAGTTGCAACAATTGAGACTGTTTAGCAGCAGCAATTGGTTTACGAGCCAACAAGTCTTTATCTTTTGTAAAGTGAAGGTTGTATTCTCCAAGAATATCGCCATTTTCTGCTTTCACAATAACACGGACAGGATCGCCCTCTTTCACGCTAGGAACCACTGTAGCAAGGCCATTATTTGTGATACTAGCTGTTACTTCTGGAATTTTTCCATCACTATAGTCTAAATAGTAATCTGTTAAGTCTGGATTAAAGTGAGGAAGATCTTTTCCAGCCACCTTAATCTTAGTAGTTGCCTCTTTAGCTGGTGCTACCTTTTTAGAGAAAACTTGTAATTCTGTAATGGATGTTCCAAGTTTATCATCAGCTCTGGTCATGCGAATACGTACCGCGTAGGTATCTACCTTGTCAAAACTGAAATGATTCATTTCTCCTGCTTTTAACTGATCTGGAGCCTTAAGATTTGTGACTGGTTTCCAATTTTTACTGTCATTAAATACGTGGTTTTCACCCTCTACATAACCAGGATTCTTCGGTGCAGTTGGAGCTTTTTCACCAACATAATACTCAATGACGTAAGATTTTGGAGCACCTACACCACTATCTTCATAAAAGGCTACATTCAAGTTATCAACCGAACGTTTTGTCAAAATACCTGAATCTCCAAAGAGTACCCCTACTGAAGCTTCTTCAGAACGTTTCCAGTTTGACCAACGATTTGCAGGCTGATCACCGTAAGAAATCACTTTATCATTTACATTAGATACTGGGTCATAAGAATGAGAATCTGATGCAAAGGCAAGTGGTAATTCTGAACCTGTCCATTGATCTGAAATATTATTGCCAATTTCTGTTTGATTGGATACACGAACATGTAATTTCGTTGTCAGCTGCGTTCCCTCCACATGGCCTGTTACAGTAAAGATTCCTTCTTTTGCATACTGGCTTGCATCAATAGTATCCCAAGCCACCTTAGCTGAAGATACTTGGCCATTTGAATAATAAGTACGGACACTCTCTGGCAAGCTTGGTGCTTCAGCAATTGGTGTTGTAATGCTCACATCTTCAACTGATACAATTCCTTCTACTGATACTGTCGCACGCGCTTCTTGATTCAATCCTTCAACCTTACCAAGAACTTCGAAAGTATGATAGTGATTTAATTTTTCAGATGGAATCGTATCCCAAACCACCTTATGAACTTTTGGAAATCCTTTATCGTACTCAACTGTTACTGTCGATGGAAGATTTGGTGTTTGGTGCAAATCTGTCACAAGGTTAACTGGACGAATAGCCTGGACGACTTTCTCTTCAGTATTTGCTGCAATCGTTAGAGGAAGTTCTCCCTTTGCACCTTCATATTGAGCTTGTAAAGTGAGGCTACCTGGTTTATGCAACTCTAGCATTCCCTTATTAACAGAGACTCCTCCCTCGCCTTGGATTGAGAAAGTCACCTTATCGGTTGGTAAAACAGCTTCAGTTCCATCCTGATAACGGGCTAAAACTGTCATTTTAACAGTTTGATCTTCTTTGAGACTAGCAGCTTGATCCACTCTGAGACTCAAGCTTTCAATTTGTGGAGAATCAACAAGGAACTGAACCGCATAAGTTTGTAATTGTCCACCATCTTTAGGTTGAACATAGATACTAGCACGCATTCCATTTGACTCATTTGCCTGAACGACCTTCACATCAGCATTTTCAGCACTAGCACTGATTTCTGGAATTTTTGCACCATAAGAAAGTTTATGATAATGGACAGGATGTTCATTTGAAAGTTCCGTAACGCTTTCACCACCTACTGCTATAGTTGGTGTAACTTGAGCCAATTCCTTACCATCATCAACTATCAAAGTAGCGTGGATAGTTCTATCTCCCAATTGGCTAGTCATCTGGATATGTGCCCCTGGAGTAGACAACTTCTCTTGATCTTCTGGTGAAATTTCCCAATTTTCAACTTCGTAATTGTGAATACGACCATCTGATGAAACAAGTGAAACAAGTTTATCCACAGAGCTCAAGTCTGTTCCAGGTGCCATGCGTTTAACAGCTGGAAGTTCATTTGCAATTGTAAGAACTTCAACACGAGCCTCAACTTCACGCCCATCAGACACACCTTTTATAGTTACAATTCCAGCTTGACTGACATCTGCTTTAGACCAGGTTACAGGACGTTTTTCACGACTACCATCACTATAGACAAATGGCACTGTCTGAGGCATTTTAAGTTTTTGACCTAAAACTGTCCGAACTTTTGGTATTTCTGTTCCTAAAACAGTTTTTTCTGACTGGTCTGACTTACCTGTAAAAACTGTAACTTGATCTGATTTCAACAAGCCTGAATATGCTGTAAGGGTAAATTTACCTGCTTGATCAGTCGATTTAACAATCGCTACCCCTTTACCATTAAAGGCTCTACGAATCCAAGAACCATCTGCTTGTTCTTTATAACGTTCACGACTAGCTTGCTCACCATTATCCACACCAACCAGTTGACCTTGTCCATGAAGTTGGAAGTGAACTAGATTGTTAGCAGTTGGCACAACATTACCCTTGCTATCTACAATTTCGTAATAGATATAAGTCAAATCTTTTCCATCTGCAGCGATTGCATTTTCTTCCTTAACCAAACGGACACCTGCAGGTTCACCAGCAGTTACAATCTTATCACGAGCAATTTCCTTGCCAGACTCATCTCGAGCTACCGCTTCCAAAGTTCCTGGTTTATAAGCGACTTTCCACTCCAAGTATAGCTCTTGAGGATTTTCACCTTCTTGATATGTACGACCGTCACTTGTTTGTTTTTTGTTGAATTTTTTAAGACCTAGTGACTCATTATTTAAGAACAACTCAACACTAGCAGCATTGGAATAAGCTCTAACTGGGATTCGATTTTCAGCATCTGCAACATTGTCGGCCAATTCAGTCTTTTCCCAGTTCCAGTGAGGAAGTAAATGAACCATTGGTTTTTTCTTGGCAGAAACCCACTGACTTTGGTAGAGATAATAGTCATTTTTTGGAATACCTGCGGTATCAACAATACCAAAGTAGGAACTTTTTACTGGTGTACTATTTTGATTGTGCCATGGTGTTGGTTCACCAATATAATCCGTACCGGTCCAAATGAATTGTCCAGCATAGCCTGGATGATCTCTATCGAAGGTCCATGATGCTGTAGCAGTTTTACCCCAACCAACACGATCATTACCATAATCGGATTGTTCGTAATTACGCCAATATTGGTTACTTCCTACCCACTCACTCTCTGGATGGAAATAACTTCCTCTTGTACGAGTTGCTGAAGATGTTTCTGAACCATAAATGAGCCATTTCGGATGTTTCGCATGAAGAGTTTGATAATTTTCTTCAGAGTAATTCAATCCAACTGCATCCAGTTCATCTGCAATCTTTTCATGGTCCCCAGTTCCATCTCCGAAACGGAATTTATCAGCTCCCATGGTTACATAGCGTGTCTTATCAACAGATTTCACCACTTTCACCAAACGTTTGACAGTTGCTAGTGAATGGGCTTTCCCATCTGCTTCACCGATTTCGTTACCAATAGACCACATGACAACAGCAGGATTGTTTTTATCTCTTTCTACCATTGTTCGAAGATCGTAATCAGACCATTTTTCACCTTTTCTTGCCTCTGGATGGGTAGCATCTTTTTCAAAGAAACGACCATAGTCGTATGGTTTCTTACCGCCATACCAAGTGTCAAAGGCTTCTTCCTGAACTAGCAAACCAAGCTCGGCTGCAATTTGCAAGGTCTGAGGACTTGCTGGATTGTGAGTCGTACGAATCGAATTCACTCCCATTTCCTTCATCTGTTTCAGACGACGGTATTCTGCCTTATAGTTTTCTTCTGCTCCTAACGCTCCGTGATCATGGTGCAAGGAAACTCCATGGAACTTGATGTGTTCACCGTTCAAAGAGAATCCTTGGTCTGGAGTCCAGTTATAGTAGCGATAACCAAATAAATCTTTTTTAGCATCTACAAGCTGACCATCTTTATAAACACGAGTTACCATCTCATATAAAGCAGGTTTATCAGATGACACTGTCCACAATTTTGGTTTTTCAACTTCTAATGCTGAATCCAAATGAAGGGTTTGTTTTGCTTTTAGAGTTTTACTCTCAGTTCGAACAAGTTCTGTAACTGCCTTCCCACCTCGTTCAAAAATTTGATACTCTGCTACAATTTCATGGTCTTTATTGTCTGTATTAACAATTTTACTGCTTACTTGGGTTTCAACTTTTCCTCCTTGTTGACTTTCTAGTTTTGGAGTTAAAATAGTTGTCCCATTTTTTTCAACATGAATCTTGTCTGTTACTTGTAATGATACGTCTCGATAGATACCACTTCCTGAATACCATCTACTACTTGGTTGCTTATTAACTGCATGAACAGAAATAACATTTTCTCGCCCATCTTTATGGAGATAGTTACTAATGTCATATGAAAATTGATTGTAACCGTTTGGATAGTGACCAACTAGTTGACCATTGACGAATACTTGTGAATCCATGTAAACTCCATCAAAGGTTACACGAACATCTTTATTTAAGTCCTTTTCGTCTAACTTAAAGGTTTTCCGATACCAGCCATCTCCACCATTCAGTTGACCACCCTCGTTTTGAGCTGGAGAATCATGGTCAAAATCAAAATGAATACTCCAGTCATGAGGAAGATCCATTTTTTTCCATGAAGTAATATCTGCGTCTGGTTTAACAGCTTCCTTTGCATTGGCATTTAGTTTAAAGTGCCAATTCTGGTTGAAGGAAATGTTTCTATCTTCAATTAACTTATCAACTACTTCATTCGTAGCAGATTTGAATTCTTGCTTATCTTTTGAAACAGAACGATCTTGTGATTCTGCTTTATTTGTTTCTTCAAATTTCTTCTTATCCTCAGATTTATTTTTATCTTCAGATTTATCCGTTACCTCAGTCTTATTTGTTTCTTCAAGCTTCTTGCTATCCTCAGGCTTGTTCGCTTCTTCTGTTTTGTTTTCGACTTCAGCCTTACCTTCTTCTGAGGGAACTACTTGATTATTAGCCGCTGAAACTAAAGGTTGCTCTGCTTGAGGTTTAACTGTAGTATCACTACCATCCGCATTTTCCATTAGAGATACATTTTCAGCTTTAACAGGTTGCTCACTGGCTTTTTCAGTCATAACTCCTTCAGCTTTATGTTCACTTGAAAAATCAGTAACTACCTTGTTTTCAGGTTGGTGCTCAATCCTATTTGTTGACACAATCTCTTCAGTATTTTCGTTGGCATATACCGAAGAAGCCTGACTAAGGCTCGCCCCCAATAATAGAGCACATGTTCCAATAAGCACAGAGCAAGCACCGACTGAAAATTTTCGAATACTATAGACTCTCTTTTTGTTCCAATTACCTTTTTGCATGTAATCCTCCTATTGGTAACCGCTTTCATTTTGTCTGATAGCAAGCTACTTATTATATTTATCTTATAATACGATTTTATAACCAATAAAAAATTTGTCAATCGAATACAGATAAAAACAATGTTTTGGATTGTTTTTTATAAAAATTGGAGAATTTCCAGAGAGTATCGTAGCGAAATTTATTATAACAAATACGACATCGGACTCTACTTGACATTTTAAAAAAGAATAGCTTTTTACTATCTCAAACAAAAATATTTTTTCTTATCTTAACATAATGTAAAATCAAAAAGTAAACTAGAAATAATCTTTTACCACCAAAAATTCTTTCTTACATTTTTAGACATAGAAAAAGAGCCAACAAATATTTCAGTTAGATCTTGACTTTGTTCATTCTTCCTTCTTATTTTCCTTCTTTATCAGGAAATAGATAACCAATACCTACACAAGCTAGGACACCTGCTCCAATCACCAATCCGCTTGAAATTGGCAAAAGGTCCAAAATTGCATTCGCAATGATAAAGGCAATAATCAAACACATCAGACTAGCCTTGTAATCCTTTTTCAAAAGATTCTCTAGAGTGAAAAAGAGAAACAATCCTACCGGAATCAGTGACCAGAGGTTGACATCTAAACTTGGCCAGCCTACAGAACCAAAATACAATACTGTCGCTGCTGCTACCAAAAATACAATCCCCAATAATTTTTTCATTTGTTTATCTCCAATTTCTTTTTTAGGAACTTGAGTTATCTGATAGTGACACCTCACATCCCTTACAAAAAACATTATAGCAGAGGAGTTTTTCAAGAACAAGGCCTTTTGCCTATCTGGTCTAAATATAAGTCTAAGTGGTTCAATAGTTAAGATAAAATAAAAAGAAACCCAGTCGAATGAGTTTCATCACTTTGCCGATTGCAGGGTTTGAACCTGTGACCTTCGCGTTACGAGTGCGGTGCTCTACCAACTGAGCTAAATCGGCGATTACACTTACAGTATAGCACTCTGAGGATGGATGTCAAGGAATTTTCATTCCTATTAGAAAAAGCCTGTCCTGAGACAAGGCTTTGAGTTTCTTCCTCTTAGGATCCTGCACTTTCGTAGGCATCCAAGCCCCTATCCCAAAGTTTAAGGGAAATGACAAAGAAAACCAGAGAAATCAACATCAAACCTCCGATGTTAAAGATTACATCCTTGTCCTGCAAGAAATAGCTGGCAGGATAGTAGGCCGTAAAGGCAAATGGCACGATAAAGCTAATCAACCATCGAAGGACTGAATTGTAAATGGAAATGGGATACTTGGCAAAATCATTAAACATATAAAAAATGTAAATCATTGCTCCTGACTGCTTGGTCCAAAAAGCGATGCTGGCTGTCGCTATCTTCAAGGAAGTATAAATCAAGGTCGCAAAAGGAATGCAGACTAGGAAAAGTAGGAATTTTGGAAGAGTCCAAGCAATGCTAGATACCGTTGTCGCTAGTAGGATCCCACCAACCAAGAGTTCTCCCAAGGCATCAATCTGAAAAGTCTCAACTAGAATATGAAAGAGAGGATTGATAGGACGTGTCAAATACTTGTCAAACTCCCCTTTTCGCACCAAGCGTTGTCCCAGTGCCCAGAGATTGTCAAAAAAGAGATGGTCCAGTCCCTTGGGAATCAAGGAAAATCCATAGATAAAAGCAATTTCTTGAAAAGTCCAACCTTCTAGGGATGGAATATGTTGAAAGATGACATTGAGAAACAAAAGGTTCAGGCCTTGAGTTAAAAAAACTCCCAAGACACCAACCACAAAATCTACCTTGTACTCCATGATTTGCTTGATATATTGTCTGATAAAAATCAGATGCATGCGTTGATATTTTTTCATACTAACCTCCCTGAATGGTAATGAATGACTGGACTCGTTTCCAAATCAACTGAGACAAGCCCACCATCACTAAGAGCCAGAAAAACTGCAAAGCGAGCGCCTGAAGAATCTGATTGGCATCGTATTTCCCAACGATAATCATGACCGGAGTGTAAATCAAGGATGAAAAGGGCAGGAAGGACAGAATATCTGAAACAACCTTTGGAAAGAAAGCCAAGGGAATCAAACTTCCAGACATAAAAGCCACTATGGAAGTCTTGAGTAGATTAGAACCCCATAGATTTTTAAACACAAAGGCAGAAAATCCAAAACAGATATTAAAGAAAAAGTTAATCAGATAGGCCAGCGTTAAGCTAAAAAGATAAAGGACCATCAATCCTAGCACTTCTACAATCTCTTGCCCAGATACGATTTTCATCAAAACAATGACACTTAAAAATGGAAGACCGACACTGATAAAAATCAACCACTTTGACCCAAGCTCGGTAAAGAGATAAGAAGCCGCAAAATGCACTGGTCGCAACAAGCGCATGATAATGGAACCATCCTTGACCTCCTCTCCAATCATAAAGGAAGAATCGGACCTAGTTAGAAGATTGGTCACAAAACTCATAATGATATAGAGGGTGATATCTGCCATACTAAAGCCCTGAATCAAGGACTCTTGCGAAGAATCAAAGACAGCCTTCCAGAGATAAAAGGCCACAAAAGCACCCATGACATCGCCGATCCGATAAAGAATAAAGTTGACTCGATAGGTAATCAACTCCTGAACACCTGCATTGATAAAGGGTTTATAACGTCTCCACAATTTGACCATCTTAGAGCTCCTTTCGATAGAAGCGACGGATAATATCCTCGATATCCGTATCCATCATCTTTAAATCGCGGATTTCAAAATCAGACAGGGTTTGCTTAATAATATCAGCTGATTGGTAGCGAGAACTATCGAATTCAATGTTGAGGCTATTTCCTTGTCTATCAATGCTCATATCAGACAGGCCTTCATAGTGAGAGACGATATGACTTTGACCTGGTAGCAGTTCAAAGGAGAGCGTCTTCATCTTGCCAAATGTTTCCTTGAGCTGGCTAACCGTTCCATCAAAAATTTCCTGCCCCTTGTCAATCATAAAAATCCGATCACAGAGTTGCTCAATATCACTCAGGTCGTGAGTGGTCAAAAGAATAGTTGTCTCTTCCTCTTGATTGATTTGGGTGATAGCCCGACGAATATTGTCCTTGACCGAAACGTCCAAACCAATGGTCGGTTCATCTAAAAAGAGAACTTTAGGATTGTGAAGCAAGGAAGCTGCAATATCCGCCCGCATCCGTTGTCCCAGCGAAAGAGTTCTCACGGGATCCTTGATAAATTCCTTCAAATCCAAGACTTCATTCAAAAAATCCATGCGCTTATGGAAGAGCGAATCTGGCACATCGTAAATCTCTTTCAAGACCGTGTAGGTCTCTTGTAGAGCCAAATCCCACCATAGCTGGGTACGTTGCCCAAAGACCACTCCAATATCTTTGACATAATCTTGGCGATTGTCCTGGGGAATCTTGCCGTTAATTCGACAAAAACCAGATGTCGGTTTTAAAATCCCTGTCAGCATTTTGATGGTGGTCGACTTCCCAGCACCATTTGCCCCGATGAAGCCTAAAATCTGCCCCTTTGGGACCTCAAAAGTCAAATCCTTGACCGCTTCAAAGGTCTGCTTTTCAGGATGAATAAAGGAACGTAATGCTCCCTTCAAACCTGGTTCCTTAACAGTCTTCACAAAATTCTTCTGAAGATGTTCCACTTCTATCATTGCCATATCTATCTCCCTATGTAAGGAATAGCAACATTGTATTTTTAACTACAAATATTCTAAAGCCTTACTTTCTACACCTTCTATTATTACAGAAGACTTTATACCAACCTATTATAGTCCAATAAAAACTAGAATACAAGCGTTTTCCTAAAGTTTATGAAATTGAAATTTTTTCTCTTAAAAGAATACTTTTAATCAAAAATTATGGCTTAATAATTTCCTTAAAACACAAAAAACCCACCTTCACAGGCGGGTTTCATTTTGTATTGTTCAGCTAGATTAAGCTTTACCTTCTGAACCGAATACGTCGATACGTTCTTCAACTGATGCTTGGATAGCTTTTACACCGTCAGCCAAGAATTTACGTGGGTCGAAGAGTTTTTTCTTGTCGTATTCTGCTTCGTTTGCTTCGTAGTCACGAGCAAATTTACGAGTTGCGTTAGCGAATGCGATTTGGCATTCAGTGTTAACGTTAACTTTCGCAACACCAAGTTTGATAGCTGCTTGGATTTGCTCATCAGGAATACCTGATCCACCGTGCAATACGATTGGGAATCCTGGTACAGCTTCAGTCAATTTTTGCAAGTGGTCAAGGTGAAGACCTTTCCAGTTTGCTGGGTAAGGACCATGGATGTTACCGATACCAGCTGCCAAGAAGTCGATACCAGTTTCAACCATTGCTTTAGCGTCTTCGATTGGAGCCAATTCACCATCACCGATGATTCCGTCTTCTTCACCACCGATAGTACCAACTTCAGCTTCTACTGATACACCATTTGCATGTGCAAATTCTACAACTTTACGAGCTTTTTCAAGGTTTTCTTCAACTGGAAGGTGTGAACCATCAAACATAACTGAAGTATAACCAACTCGGATACACTCAAGTGCATCTTCGTAGTGACCGTGGTCAAGGTGGATAGCTACTGGTACAGTGATACCCATTGATTCAACAAGGTTAGCGATCAAGTTGCGAGCAACTTTGTAACCACCCATGTATTTAGCAGCACCCATTGAAGTTTGGATCAAAACTGGAGCTTTTTTAGCTTCTGCTGCACGCAAGATAGCTTGAGTCCACTCAAGGTTGTTTGTGTTAAATCCACCAACTGCATAACCATTGTCACGAGCTGCTTGGACAAATTTTTCTGCTGAAACGATTGCCATTTTATCAGGCCTCCTGTATATTTTTATGGGTCATCCCATTTACATTGTTCATTTTATCACTTTTTGACAAAAAAATCTAGTTTTTCCCGCAGTTTCGATTGAATTTCTTCTATCTCCATCTATGTAAACCCTTTCTATCCCTAGTATTGGGCGACTTTTGGAAAAGCTATGAAGAAGGTCAAACGATTCTCTTGCATTTCAAAACGATAAGGTAATTTTTCATGTTCTAATAGACTCTTAACCACAAAGAGCCCCATTCCAGACCCCTTGGCCTTGCGACTAGCATTGTCAGAAAAAGACTGGGCCAGTTTTTCTTGTTCCTCAGGACTACAGTTATTCTCGATAAAGAGTTCTCCTTCTCTTTCTCCAATGCGAACTAAGCCGCCTGGAACAGAGTGCTTGATAGCATTGCTGATGAGGTTAGACAGAATCAATTTCATGACAGATGGGTTTAGATAGGCCTGCTGATGGGTTAAACTATTGTCTATCTGGAGTTCTCTTTCCTTGGCTAGCAAGGCGTAATCCTTAACCAGATTTTGCGTCATCTGGTGTAGATCAATTTGTTCCCTATCATCTCGTAATTCCTGCACAGACGAGAGAGAGAGTATTTGGAGAACGTGGTGATTGAGCTCATCCACAATCCCCAAGGCAACTCTCAGATAGTGGTCTCTATCCTTATAGCGACCGATATTTTCCTGCATATTTTCAATCAATATTTTGAGACTAGCCAGCGGTGTTTTCAATTCATGAGAAGCCCCTCGTAGGAATTCGACCTTCATCTTTTCCAGCTGGAGAATAGCTTCATTCTTGTCATGCAAGTCCGCAATAACAGTCAAAAGATGTTGGTAGAGGCTATTGATTTGTTCCTTGAGATCACCAATCTCATCCTTAGAATCCACGCGCAATCGCACTTGGGCATCCAGCTCCATCATCCGACGGGTTACCCGCTTTATTTCCAAAATCGGAGCAACAATGGTCCGAGCATAGATGTAGGCCACCAAAAGGGAAATCAGAAAGGACGCCAGCAAGGTATAGGGAAGAAACTGGAGACTGATCTGCTCTGCCTCCTTTTGCAAATCCATGGAAGCTAGAAATTGAAGAGTCATGGTGCCACCGTCTTGCGTTGTCACCTCCCGCTCCTCGATAAAGAGAGAGGTGGTCTGGCTGTCCGTATCCAGAGGAAGGCTGTCCTGAACTTCTAACTTGTCCTCAGTCATCTCTCCCTTAACGGCCCCCTTGATATCACTAGTCTGGGAATACAGCTCTAACACTTGCTCGATACTCTGCCTGTCTTTCCCTTCTAAGGACTGGGCAATGGCTGTCGCTTTCTGGCCGATGGTTTCCTGACGATGACTCAGATAAGTCGAAGGAAAAAGAAAATAAATGGCTAAATGAAGGCAAATAACCAGAACACTAAAAATCGAGAAGGTATAGATAAATATCTTTGTAAATAAACCTGTTCGTTTCATTTTCGCTCCAATTTATAACCAACATTGCGCACAGTGAGGATGCAGTCCAGGTCTAGCTTTTTCCGCAATTCCTTGATATAAACATCAATGACTCGGTCAAAGGGAACCTCATCTGTCGCTTTCCAGACGGCATCAATTATCTGAGATCGGGTCAAGGCCCGTCCTTCATTCTTCACCAGATAGTCCAGAATTTCCAACTCTTTGGCATTGATGGCTACTTCCTCACCTGCTAGGCTAGCACTGTAGCTCTCAAAGTCCACTTGGGTATCCTTATAAGAGAAAATTCGTCCCGTATCGTAGTAGCGTTTGAAAATCGCGTCTACCCTCACTTTTAAGAGGGAGAGGGAGAAAGGTTTTTCCAGATAGCCATCTGCTAGCGAAGCAAAAGCACTCATCTTGTATTCTTCATCCTGAAAAGCGGTCAGCATCAAGACAGGGACCTGGCTGGTTTTGCGAATCTCAGCTAGGACTTCTAGTCCATTGAGCTTGGGCATCTGGATATCCAGTAAAACTAGAGCCACCTCATAGCTGGAAAATTTTTCTAAGGCTTCCTCCCCGTCTGCCGCCTCAATAGTTTCGTAACCGCAATCCGTCAAATAGTCACTGACCCCCTCACGGATCATCTCTTCATCTTCTACAATTAAAATTTTCATACTTTAACTGCTCTCTTTTTTTATTTTTCTTAGAATAAATACCTACTCTATTTATTATAATCTCTTATTGGCCTTTTGTCTTTAAGAAACTTGCTTCTAGATAAAACAAAGAGAGCCTATCGCTCTCTCTGCTCACATTTCACTCCCTATGGAATGAAAATTATTTAGTTGCTTTTGAAAATGTTACAACGTAGTTATAATCTTTCCCATTAGCTTGATAGACATAGTCCTCTTTGAAAGTATAGCCACGTTTGCTCAACTCTTCTTTCTTAGCATCAACTTGGCTCTTGACCGCTGCTTTCACCTGTTCAGTTGATAAACCCTCCGCGATTTCAAGAGAAGCTCCATTGATATCTCCTAGGAAACCTGCAATATCTTTCATTTTATCAAAGTTATAAAAAACATTGACTTTAACCTTTTGAGGAGCTGGCTGTTCTAGACTTCTACGATTTCTGCTAGCGCGCGGTTGAACTGCTGGAGCCATTCTGAAACCTGAAGTTCCTGTAGTCTCCTTAGTGAATGTGACAACGTAGTTATAATTTTTCACAGTAGTATCTTGTTCAAAAATAATGTCATTTTTCACATAATACCCTCTAGCAGCTAAGTCTTTTATCTTGGCTTGAATTTTTTCTTTTACTAATTCTTTTGCCTGTGCTTCACTCGTTCCAGCAGGAATTGTAACAGTGTTATCTTCTCCTGGGTCAGATAGGAAACCATGAATATCTGGCATTCCAGCGAAGTTATAACTAATATTTACAGTTCCATCTGGTTCTGATGTTGAACGTGCTACTCTTCTCGCTCTTGCTTGAACTGATGGAGCATTTCTAAAACTTGAAGTACCTTCTGAAGTTGAAGAAGGCTGTGTCGGAGTTGTCGAGGTAGCTTCACCTGACCCATGACCTATTGCTGTACTTCCATTGTCAATAGTAGTACCTTCATTACGACCATTCGTTAAATTATCTTTATCATAATTTGGTGCTGGTAACTCTTCCCCTGGAACATTAATTCCATCAATTTTAGTTTGATACTCATCTGTAGCAGCTACTGCAGCATCATGATTCTTAGCATTTTTTATTGCGGCTAATGCGTCTTCTTTTAATGTTTTTAATTCCGCTTTTAATTTTTCTTTTTCGGCTTCGTCTTTAACTTTTTCTATTTCACTAAGTTTTGAAGATGCAATTCCTTCAATAATATCCTTTCCTTCTTTTTTCGCTTCCTCAAATTTTTCATCTTTAGGTGCTACTTCTTCAGACGAAGTATCTTCTTTAGGTGCCGGAGCCGGATTTGGTGTTTCATCCTTTGAATCTACTGGATTTGATGTATCTCCATTTTGATTAGTTGGTAGTTTATCCTCTTTGGGTATTGTTGCTTCTGGTTTTGAAGCTGGAGTTTCAGGTTGTTCTGTAGTCCCTGTGTTTGAAGTAGTACCATCTGTTACCGGACTTGATGTTGCTACATTACCTGAATCATTTGTAGCTTCCGCAGATGGAGTATTAGAAGGTTCTGACTTTGTTTCAGATTTACCTGATTCTCCAGCTGGCTGTGCAGTGGAATTGGTATCGCCTGATGTGACCGGTGCTTCTTCGCTTGGGGTTACCGGTGCCGGTGTCGCTGGTTCTTCCGCTTTCGGAGCAGGTGTCGTTGGTTCCTCTGATTTTGGTGCGGGTGCTACTGGCTCCTCTGATTTTGGCGCTGGAGACACTGGTGCCTCTGATTTTGGCGCTGGAGATACTGATTCCTCCACCTTTGGCGCTGGTGTCGCTGGTTCTTCCACTTTCGGCGCTGGTGTCGTTGGTTCCTCTGCTTTCGGTGCTGGTGTCGTTGGTTCCTCTGATTTTGGTGCTGGTGTCGCTGGTTCTTCTGCTTTTGGCGCTGTTGCAGTTGGCTCGTCTACTTTCGGTGCTGGAGATACTGGCTCATCCACCTTTGGTGCTGGCACCGCTGGTTCTTCTGCTTTCGGTGCTGGAGATACTGATTCCTCCACTTTTGGTGCGGGTGTCGCTGGCTCATCCACTTTTGGTGCTGGAGTCGCTGGTTCTTCTAATTTTGGCGCTGTTGCAGTTGGCTCGTCTACTTTCGGTGCTGGAGATACTGGCTCATCCACCTTTGGTGCTGGCACCGCTGGTTCTTCTGATTTTGGCGCTGGAGATACTGACTCATCCGCTTTCGGCGCTGGAGATACTGGCTCATCCGCTTTCGGTGCTGGAGATACTGGCTCATCCACCTTTGGTGCTGGAGTTGCTGGCTCTTCTGTTTTCGGTGCTGGAGTCGATGGTAACTCTGCTTTTGGTGCTGAAGTCGATGGTCCTTCTGCTTTTGGCATTGGAGACGCTGGTGCCTCTGCTTTCGGTGCTGGAGTCGATGGTTCTTCTGCTTTTGGCATTGGAGTCGATGGCGCTTCTACTTTCGGTGCCGGAGTCACTGGTACCTCTGCTTTTGGCGCTGGCGCTTCAGAACTTGGATTTGAAGCTACAGGTTGATTTGTAGTTCCTATATTTGAAGGGGCCTTGTCTGCTGCTGGACTTGATTCAGTTGAGTTTCCTGACCCATTTGTAGTATATGCAGATGGAGCATTTAAAGTTTCTGACCTTGTTTCTGCTTTTGACGCTACTGGAGCTTCTGTTTCTTCCTTAACTTCTGGGCTTGTCTCTGCTGGTGCTTCTGAGGCAAGTTCTTCACCCGATTCTTCCGCTCTTTCCACTACTGGAGCTGATACAGGCTGATAGACTGGGCTATAGTTCACAGCCATTTTTTCAACTTTCTCAGTGACATCTGTTAATTCAAAAGTAACAGCTTTTGTCTCTTGATCTTTCTTGAGCAAGACTTCGTAAGTGCGAACTTCGCCACTTGCACCACTTTCCTTGATGACAATCTTGTGTTTTGTGACTGTATCTGAAATCGTTTCAGCTTCAGTAAAGTACAATTCATTGTGCGGTAAGAATAAATTCTTGCCTGAAGTTTGATTCATTTCTTGGAGTACATCTACAGGGATATTACTTGCTTCGCTGATAACACTTAATGTGTCCCCCCACTTAATAACATACTTAAATAAATCACCTTCTTTTTGAATATCAGCCTTTACTTCTGCAACTGTTCTGGCTACCCAGACACCATCTTGTTCACTGGCTGACACAGTTGGAGCTAAAAAGCCCAGCCCCAATAAAATCACACCTGTCGCAACAATTGCACCAGTTCTTAATTTTCTAAAGCCACGGAGAGATAATGTTCCTCTAACATTTGTTTGTCTCATAATGTTTATTTTTCCTCACTAATCTATATTTTCCAAAGTAGACCCTTCCTAGGTCTACTAGTCTATGTTTACAATATGGATAGGCTTCTACAGATTTATCTATCTATTTTCAAGATAAGGTTTCTATATATTTTTATGCACAATCCCATATATAAGTTGTGAAATCCCTTTCTAATAAATTCAATAGCTTTAGTATATCATATTCAAGTACTAAAGTACAAAGAAAGCAACTGAAAGCAATGATTTTCACCACTGCTTTCGGCTCTATTTTGAATTGTTAAATAGCCATTCTCTATCCACCATTCTTGAATAGAAAAATAAGATGTAGTCTCTATTTTAGACTAATTTTTTCAAATTTATTCGCTATCCAGCAAGAGTTCTTTTGGTTGTTTTCTAAGGAGATTGCTTGAAGCAAGCGCCATAACGAGAACCACTAGAACCAAGGCAAGGACAAAGACGATGATAAAGTCTGATGTCTGAATGGAAATATCTAGGCTCGACAAGGTCTTGCTAAAGCCATCTACTTCTGCACCACCACCAAGGTTGGAGGCTTGAGCAGCCTTGCTGGCTTGCTTGGCAACACCTGAAGTGACATTGGCAAGAACAGTATTTCCGATTGCACGCGCTGTGTAAGTAGCTAAGAAGTAGGCAGAAACAAGAGCAGGAATGGCAATCAAGATAGATTCCGTAATGAATTGCCCCAAGATACTTGCCTGCTTGAGACCGATAGAAAGGAGAATTCCCACTTCCTTGCGACGGGCATTGATCCAAAGACTAAGCAAGAGGGCAAGGAGAAGAACTGAGAAGCTCAAGCTACCCCAGAAGAGGAGGTTGGCCATCTTGTACATGCCAGAGATGGATTGTTCAAGAGCTGGGTAGTTAGAGGAGCTCTTCACCAGTGTGTAGCTCTTCCAGTTGATACCACTGATACCATTCAACTCTTTCATGACATCATCCAAGTTTTTATCCGCTGTTACAAAGAAGGTTGCGTCCCCATAAATAGCTGTGTCTTCTGTGTATCCATAAAGTTTTGCAGCAGTGTGAATGTCTGTGATAGCTGTATTTTCATAGAGCTCTTGTGAGTAGGTTACTGCTGACTTATTGTGACCATCAAAGAGTCCCTTAATTGTCACTTCAACTGTTTCCTTGGCTCCTTTTTCATTGTCTGCATCGTAGACATTTGAGTCCAGTTTGACCTTATCTCCAACTTTCCAGCCGTGTTTGTCTGCCAAGTCCTTGTGCATGAGAATCTTATCTTTGTCGTCGTTAGTTAGGTGCTCACCTTCGACCAACTTATAAGAACCAGAGACAAACTTGTCTTCTTTAGAGGAGTCATTGACACCTGTAATCATCAAGCTACTTCCAAAATGTTTGGCACGGTCAGGTGTCAGATTTTTCTTGGTATCTGGCGTTTCGATGAGTTCATAGCCAGTCAAATCCCCAATAGCGTTGATGCGTTTAACATAAGACTCGATGGCCTTGTTTTCGGTGATTTTTTTGATATCCTCACCCTTGATATTCCCAGCACCACGTGGCGTTCCTTGATTAACGCGACGATTGATTTGCATGGAGAAGCTGTTGGTGATATTTTTAAATGTCTCCTGAGAAGCCTTGGCAGTAGCTCCCTTGATGGACAAGCCGACCAAACTCAAGCTAGCCATGAGGAGAATAATCAGGAAGATGACAATCGATTTGAAAAACTTCCTTGTAACATAGGCAAATGCGTTGTGTAACATAGGTTCCCTTTCTAGATTTTGTTTTATAATCCTATCAAAACAAGCTTAAATTATTTACTAGTATTGCGAGTTTCAGTCAGTTTCTTATCCCTCAACTCAAGTGTGATATCTGATGCTTGCGCCACTTCTTTGCTGTGGGTTACGACAATCACACATTTACCTGTTTTCTGGGCAAGTGATTTGAGCAGTTCGACAATATCTCCAGCAGTTTTAGGGTCCAGATTTCCTGTTGGCTCATCAGCTAGAATAACTGGAGCTTCTGATACCAAACTGCGAGCAATGGCAACACGTTGTTGTTGACCACCTGATAACTGGAGAACATTCCGCTTGATCTGACTTTCATCCAAACCAAGCTCAAGCAGCGTATCCTTGCTTGCCTTTTTATTGACCAAGCGGATATTTTCCAGTGGAGAAAGATAATCTATCAAATTATAATTTTGAAAGACCAGGGAAATATGGTGCATACGATGGTAAGAATAGCCCTTCTTACGAATGTCCTCTCCTTGGAAAAGGATAGAACCTTCAACAGGACTATCTAGACCAGCAAGTAGGGATAAGAGAGTGGATTTTCCTGCTCCTGATTCCCCAATAATACTGTAAAATTTCCCGGGTTCAAAATTATAATTGATCTGATATAGGACTGCTTCAGCAGTGTTCTTATAACGATAGGTAACATCTTGTAATTGTAATAAAGTCATGATTTCTCCTTCTTATACTCAATGAAAATCAAAGATTAAACTAGGAAGCTAGCCGCAGGTTGCTCAAAGCACAGCTTTGAGGTTGCAGATAAAGCTGACACGGTTTAAAGAGATTTTCGAAGAGTATTAACTAATAGATGATAAAATTTCCTTAGGCGATTTTCTAAATAAAAATAGGAAACAAAGGGCTACAGACAAGCAACTAAGCAGAACTAGAAAAACATAGGATTCTGCAAAAGATAAGATACTAGTTGATAAACTGTTTGCTTTGGCTAGCGTGTCTTGTAGGGCTGCCTGATCTCCACTTGCTAGTAGAGTTTGGAGTAGATAGGATGTGATGGCATTTCCTGCAACAAATGCTGGAAGCAAAGCTCCAAGCGACACCAAAACTACCTCTAAACAGAATTGTAGGAAGATCGAGCTCTTGCCTTTCCCAAGTGCAAGTAAAATTCCCACTTCGTAGACCCTTTCTCTCAACCAGAGAGACAAAACAAGAATTAAGGCCCCTGCTCCTGCTATCAACATCCCATAAAGGAAGATGGTTAGGAAGGTTTGGAAGGTTGCAACTGAGTCTTTGATTTGTTCAAAGGCCTTGTTTTCCTTCTCAACTTGGTAGCCTTGATTTTCCAAGGCCAAGTTTTCCACCTGCTTCATGAGTCCGTCCATTTCCTTAGGATTTTCTACATAGAAGCGCGCTGCACTGACTTGAGCTTCACTATTTCCCAGAAGGGTCTGGCTACTTTCATAGTCTGTAAAGACCTGATTTTCACTGAAGTCAGAAGACAAACCTGTAAATTTCTCTTGTTTCTTACCAGCAAAAATGCCGACAATCTCAAACTCTACTATTTGCCCTTTACCAGATTCGGACTGACCAGCATCCAAGCCAATCTTGTCATGAAGAGAAAGACCGTTCTTCTTGGCCAACTCTTCGTGGATCAGGATTTTCTTGGAATCCCCTTTTTGAAGGTGTCGCCCTTCTTTTAAGTTGAAAGCCGAGCTGGTAAAGGTCACATCCTTAGATGAATCCTCAAGAGCCGTTATGCTAACCAAGTTTTTGTCTGCAGCTGACAAATCATCACGCTCCACACTCTGCTCGCCACTCACCGCTTCCTTGTCTTTTAGTTTTGCAATCGTCTCGAGTTCAGGAGAAACATTTTCCAGCCCCTTAATCTTGCTGACAGATGTTAGGTCTGACAACTTGAAGGTCTGCCCATTTTCTATCTTCTTAATAGAAAAAGATGTATTGAGTGATTTGTAAAGATTGGTTTCCACTGTTTTGTTGGACTTCATCAGCGTCAAACAGGCTGAAATTCCAGCCAATAGGACCAATAAAATCAGAAATAAAATAAAACTTCTCAGTCGTTTTCTGCTGACATAGGCCCAAGCTCTTTGGATTGGATTCATTCGTCACCTCCATATTTGTAAGACTATTATAAAATCCAAATATGAAATGTTTATGAAATACAAAAAAAGAGCAAAAATTTTTTGCTCTACTTGAATTAGATAAAAAAAGAGCTAGCCTAAGCTAACTCTTATCCTATGCGGAGAGAGGGACTTGAACCCTCACGACCTAAAGCGGTCACAGGATCCTTAGTCCTGCGCGTCTGCCAATTCCGCCATCCCCGCGTCGATTACTTTACTAGTATATCAACTTTTGGGATGCTTGTCAACACTTTTTTTCAATTTTTTTCATTTCATCAACCAAGTTACTCTGAAATTTCATTTAGATTTTCATCTACTAACTTAGCTCCGAGTGTATTTTTGAAATGATCTAGGGCAAATTGATGATTTTCAGGCCAGATGGAAGCAACAGCTGGTTTAACAATCTCGATGTCATATCCTAGATTATAGGCATCTATAGCTGTATGCAGGACACAGATATCCGTCAAGACACCTGTTAAGATAACGGTAGACACTCTCCGCTCTCTCAAACGGATATCCAGGTCAGTCCCTGAAAAAGCTGAGTAATGGCGTTTATCCATCCAAAAGACACGACTGTCTGAACCATGCTCTTGATAAAAGGTCCCCAAATCTCCGTATAAATTCCGTCCACTAGTCCCAATCAAATTGTGAGGAGGAAATAGTTTACTTTCTGGATGGAAACAATCGTTTTCTTCGTGAGCATCAATGGTAAAGAAGATATAATCTCCGCGTTCAAAAGCTAGTCGAGTCACCTTGCTAATAGCTTCCGCAATAGCCTGAGCTGGAGCGCCTGCTGTCAATTTTCCACTATCAGCAACAAAATCTTCTGTATAATCAATCGAAATTAAAGCCTTAGTCATTAGTAATCTCTTTTCTTCACTTCTTCAAAAATATCTGAAATCAAGACCTTAAGATAGGTTCCCTTCATTCCAAGTGAGCGACTTTCAATAATCCCTGCCGACTCAAGTTTACGAAGGGCATTGACAATCACAGAACGGGTGATTCCGATACGGTCTGCAATCACAGACGCAGTCAACTGCCCTTCATTTCCATCTAATTCCCCTAAAATTGCTGAAACAGCACGAAGTTCGGAATAAGAAAGGGTATTAACCGCCATGGTAACAGCAGTACGGCGGCGAATATTTTTCTCATCTTCTTCACGTTGGAAATTAAGGAGTTGAATTCCAACAACGGTACTCGCAATCTCAACAAGGATCAAATCCTCGTCTTCGAATTTTTTATCATTGCGCCAAATAATCAAAGAGCCAAGGCGAATCCCTGATACATGAATCGGTGCAATCGTTGTCAAACCATCTGGAAAGTCTGCACGACTCTCTACAGGGAAAATACTCAAATCATGATCAACTGTCAGATTGGCTTCTGTATCGTAGATCATGTTCGCGCCTTGAATGTAGTCATCCGGGAAAATCTTAGTTTGGAAGAATTGCTCTACACGATCTGTATTGGTTTTGTAACGCATAAAATAGCCAAGGAGACGTCCCTTGCTATTAACGATACAGGCGTTACAGTCAATAATATCTGCCAATTGACGGGTAATTGCATTGTAGGGAAGTTCTTCCTGCAACTGCTCCTCTGAGCGCTTCAGGATAGAAGTAATTTTTCTAGTTTTTTCTAATAAATGTGCCATTTTTCACCTCGAATATAATCGCTATCATTATAACATAAACAGCTTGAATTTTCAATTATTATCTGAAAATTGCTTATTTAATTGCAATTTAAAAAAACAAGAATATTTTTAATTAAATTGCTTCTTTTCTATTGACAAGCTCCCTTTTTTTGTGTATTATAATATTACAAGAAGATAATATATCTATTTTATTTATCTTTCTTTTACATTCGGTCTCCTTATATAAAAAAGCGATTCATTTTGAACCGCTTTTTCTTATTTATCGCCCTTGTTACGAATTACAAAGCCTGTTTTCTTTTCGCTTGAAGTATTGCGTGGTTTTTTATTATCCTTACGGTAACGTTTTTCCTTATCGAAACGATCGTTGCTACGACTTCCTTTTTTGAAATCATCACGACGACCACCACGACGGTTGTCTCCTCGGCGATTATCACGACGGTCATCTCCACGACGACCTCCCTTGCCTTTACCACCGAAGCCATTACCTGATGGTTTAAACGGCAGTGGTTTTTCACGCGCAATCTCCACTTCTGGAAGGCTATCTGGATCTTGAACAGTCAGACTCAAGATATACATTGCCAATTCTTCTGGAGTAAATTCAGCAGCTAGTTTACGAGCATCCTTGCCAAATTTCTCAAAGTTGGCACGAATGGTTTCATCTTTAAAATCACGCTCGATTTTCTTGAGAGCTACCTGTTTTTTAGCTTGGAAGGCTTCTTCTGCACTTGCAGGCTTGAGACCTTTCATACGTTTCTTAGTCAAGTTTTCAATGATTTGGAGGTAGCCCATTTCATTTGGTGATACGAAAGTAATAGACTGACCTGACTTACCAGCACGACCTGTACGACCGATACGGTGAACATAGCTTTCAGGATCTTGTGGAATATCGTAGTTATAGACATGGGTCACACCTGAAATATCCAAGCCACGCGCTGCAACGTCTGTCGCAACCAAAACATCAAGATTGCCATTTTTAAAGTCACGAAGGACACGAAGACGTTTGTTTTGGTCTAGGTCGCCATGAATTCCTTCTGCACGGAAGCCACGGATTTTAAGACCACGAGTCAGTTCATCCACACGGCGTTTTGTACGACCAAATACGATAGCAAGCTCAGGCTGTTCCACATCCATAAGACGAGTCATGGTATCAAATTTTTCTTGTTCCTTAACTCGGATATAGTATTGGTCAACCAATTCTGTTGTCAATTCCTTAGCAGCAATCTTGACATGCTCAGGTTCTTTCATAAACTGAACACCGATACGTTTGATGGCATCTGGCATAGTTGCTGAGAAAAGCAAAGTTTGACGGTTTTCAGGGACACGAGAAATGATGGCTTCGATATCTTCTAGGAAGCCCATATTGAGCATTTCATCCGCTTCGTCAAGGATAAGAGTTTCAATATCTTGTAATTTCAAGGCCTTGCGTTTAATCAAGTCCAAGAGGCGACCTGGAGTTCCCACCACGATATGGGCACCAGATTTAAGAGCCTTAATTTGTTTTTCAATGCTTGATCCGCCATATACTGAGCGTACTTTGACTCCCTTACTACGACCAAATCGGAAGAGTTCTTCTTGACTTTGGACAGCAAGTTCACGTGTTGGAGCGATAACCAAAGCTTGGATGGTCGCTTCTTCTGTACGGATTTTTTCAAGGGTAGGCAAGCCAAAGGCTGCAGTTTTTCCTGTACCAGTCTGAGCTTGACCGATAACGTCCTTGCCTTCAAGAGCCAAGGGAATAGTTTGTTCTTGGATAGGACTGGCTTCTACAAAACCAGCTTTTTCAATCTCTGCTAGCAAATCAGCAGACAAGTTTAATTCATTAAATTTCACGTTATTCTTCTTTCTAAAGGTGGTGCGAAGCCACCCTATAGGACTTAGTTTATACTTTTCTTTTTATGACGTATTTTCATATACTGGATACAAAATCGTGTTGCTTCTTTTCCACAAAAGAAAAGTACTGTTTTCTTTGCAACTTATCTAGTATAACACAAGACCAGAGCAAAAGATAGCCCAATCCTTCGATAATGTCATGTAAACGATTTTTCTGATAAAATAAGGCTGAAATTTACACTATTTCATAAACTTTTTTAAAGCGTAGCAGAATTGTGCAAAAGTTTTTTTCTTGTGCTAGAATGAAATTCGAATAGGAGGAACTCTAAATGTTAACTTATGATTTAATCGTTATCGGATTTGGTAAAGCTGGTAAAACACTAGCAGGTAAATTGGCTTCAGCTGGTAAAAAAGTTGCCCTCGTTGAACGTAGCAAAGCTATGTACGGTGGAACTTGTATCAACATCGGTTGTATCCCAACTAAAACTTTGCTGGTTGCTGCTGAGAAAGACTTGTCTTTTGAAGAAGTGATTGCTACCAAAAACACTATCACTAGTCGCCTCAACGGTAAAAACTATGCGACTGTTGCTGGTACAGGCGTCGATATCTTTGATGCGGAAGCTCACTTCCTTTCAAATAAAGTCATCGAAATCCAAGCTGGTGATGAAAAGAAAGAACTGACTGCTGAAACAATCGTCATCAACACTGGTGCTGTTTCAAACGTCTTGCCAATCCCTGGACTTGCTACAAGCAAAAACGTCTTTGACTCAACAGGTATCCAAAACTTGGACAAATTACCTGAAAACCTTGGAGTCCTTGGTGGTGGAAATATCGGTCTTGAATTTGCCGGCCTATACAACAAACTTGGAAGCAAGGTTACAGTCCTAGATGCCTTGGATACTTTCCTTCCTCGTGCAGAACCTTCCATCGCAGCTCTTGCTAAACAATACATGGAAGAAGACGGTATTGAATTGCTTCAAAATATCCGTACTACTGAAATCAAAAACGACGGTGACCAAGTCCTTGTCGTAACTGAAAATGAAACTTACCGTTTCGATGCCCTTCTTTACGCAACTGGACGCAAACCAAATGTAGAACCACTTCAACTTGAAAATACAGATATTGAACTAACTGAACGTGGTGCTATTAAAGTAGACAAACATTGTCAAACAAACGTTCCTGGTGTCTTTGCAGTTGGAGATGTCAACGGTGGCCTTCAATTTACTTACATTTCACTTGATGACTTCCGTGTTGTTTACAGCTACCTTGCTGGAGATGGCAGCTACACACTTGAAGACCGTCTCAATGTACCAAATACTATGTTCATCACACCTGCACTTTCACAAGTTGGTTTGACTGAAAGCCAAGCAGCTGATTTGAAACTTCCATACGCAGTGAAAGAAATCCCTGTTGCAGCAATGCCCCGTGGTCACGTAAACGGAGACCTTCGCGGAGCTTTCAAAGCTGTTGTTAATACTGAAACAAAAGAAATTCTTGGAGCAAGCATCTTCTCAGAAGGTTCTCAAGAAATCATCAACATCATCACTGTTGCTATGGACAACAAAATTCCTTACACTTACTTCACAAAACAAATCTTCACTCACCCAACCTTGGCTGAGAACTTGAATGACTTGTTTGCGATTTAAGTTGAGATTTAATCGTATCGAACAGCCCTCCTTGGGCTGTTTTTACTTCTGCGGAATCTCAAATCTGTCTTTTCCTTCTTTTATGATATAATAGAAACATGAAATTAAAAACTACTTTGGGCCTTCTTGCTGGGCGTTCTTCCCACTTCATTTTAAGCCGTCTTGGCCGTGGAAGTACGCTTCCAGGAAAACTTGCCCTTCAATTCGATAAAGATATTTTACAAAACCTAGCTAAGAACTACGAGATTGTCGTAGTGACTGGAACCAACGGAAAAACCTTGACAACTGCTCTCACTGTCGGCATTTTAAAAGAGGTTTATGGTCAAGTTCTGACCAACCCAAGCGGTGCCAACATGATTACAGGAATTGCGACAACCTTCTTAACAGCCAAATCTTCTAAAACTGGGAAAAATATTGCCGTCCTAGAAATCGACGAAGCCAGTCTATCTCGTATCTGTGACTACATCAAGCCAAGCTTATTTGTTATTACTAATATTTTCCGTGACCAGATGGACCGCTATGGTGAGATTTACACAACTTACAAGATGATTTTGGATGCCATTCGTAAGGTGCCTACTGCCACTGTTCTTCTTAATGGAGACAGTCCACTTTTCTACAAGCCAGCTATTCCAAATCCTGTACAGTATTTTGGTTTTGACTTGGAGAAAGGTCCAGCTCAGCTGGCTCACTATAATACCGAAGGAATCCTCTGCCCTGACTGCCAAGGCATCCTCAAATATGAGCACAATACTTATGCAAACTTGGGTGCCTATATCTGTGAAGGTTGTGGATGTAAACGTCCTGATCTCGACTATCGCTTGACAGAACTAGTTGAGTTAACCAACAATCGCTCTCGCTTTGTCATTGACGGCCAAGAATACGGCATCCAAATCGGTGGACTTTACAACATCTACAACGCCCTAGCTGCTGTGGCTATCGCCCGTTTCCTCGGCGCAGATTCCCAACTAATCAAGCAGGGATTTGATAAGAGTCGTGCTGTCTTTGGACGCCAGGAAACCTTCCATATCGGTGACAAGGAATGCACCCTCGTCTTGATTAAAAATCCAGTCGGTGCGACCCAAGCTATCGAGATGATTAAACTAGCTCCTTATCCATTTAGCCTATCTGTCCTCCTAAATGCCAACTATGCAGATGGAATTGACACCAGCTGGATCTGGGATGCTGATTTTGAACAAATCACTGACATGGACATTCCCGAAATCAACGCTGGCGGTGTTCGCCATTCTGAAATCGCTCGTCGTCTCCGAGTGACAGGCTATCCAGCTGAGAAAATAACTGAAACAAGTAGTCTGGAACAAGTTCTTAAAACAATTGAGAATCAAGACTGCAAGCATGCCTATATCCTTGCTACCTACACTGCTATGTTAGAATTCCGCGAACTGCTGGCTAGTCGTCAGATTGTTAGAAAGGAGATGAACTAATGGTTTATACTTCACTTTCCTCAAAAGCTGGCAATTACCCTTATCAGCTCAACATTGCCCACCTCTACGGAAACCTCATGAATACCTATGGGGATAACGGTAACATCCTCATGCTCAAGTATGTGGCTGAAAAACTAGGGGCCCATGTGACCGTTGACATCGTTTCTCTCCATGATGACTTTGACGAAAATCACTACGACATCGCCTTTTTCGGTGGCGGTCAAGACTTTGAACAAAGTATTATTGCAGACGACCTACCTGCTAAAAAAGAGAGCATTGACAACTACATCCAAAACGACGGTGTGGTTCTGGCTATCTGTGGTGGTTTCCAACTATTGGGGCAATATTATGTTGAAGCTTCAGGGAGACGTATCGAAGGACTAGGGGTCATGGGCCACTACACCCTCAACCAGACCAATAATCGTTTTATCGGTGACATCAAGATTCATAATGAAGATTTCAATGAAACCTACTATGGATTTGAGAATCATCAGGGCCGTACCTTCCTCTCAGATGATCAAAAACCACTGGGACAGGTTGTCTATGGAAATGGAAATAACGAAGAAAAGGTCGGCGAAGGAGTTCATTACAAGAATGTCTTTGGTTCCTACTTCCACGGGCCTATCCTCTCTCGTAATGCCAATCTAGCTTATCGCCTAGTCACGACTGCTCTCAAGAAGAAATATGGTCAGGACATCCAACTCCCTGCCTATGAAGATATTCTCAGCCAAGAAATTGCTGAAGAATACAGCGACGTCAAAAGCAAGGCTGACTTTTCTTAAACAAATGGAATTTATATCAAAGAGCTCCGTTATCTTATCGGAGTTCTTTTTATCTTTTCTTTTACCCTTCTCCCTTGCATTTTCTCTCATTTTTTGCAAAAATAGAGGGGTAGAAAGAAGGTAGCATATGTCTAAATTACAACAAATCGTAACATATCTTGAATCAGAAAAACTAGACGTCGCTGTCGTATCTGACCCCGTCACAATTAATTACCTCACTGGTTTTTACAGTGATCCCCATGAACGCCAAATGTTCCTTTTTGTCCTGGCAGATCAGGAACCTCTCCTCTTTGTCCCAGCCCTTGAGGTTGAGCGTGCAAGCAGCACTGTTTCCTTCCCAGTTGTGGGCTATGTGGATTCTGAAAATCCATGGCAAAAAATGAAAGATGCTCTTCCACAACTTGACTTCAAACGTGTCGCTGTTGAGTTTGACAATCTCATCTTGACAAAATATCATGGCTTGAAAATAGTCTTTGAAACTGCTGAGTTTGAAAACCTCACTCCTCGTATCCAACGCATGCGCCTCATCAAATCAGCTGACGAAGTGCAAAAAATGATGGTTGCAGGTCTCTATGCTGATAAAGCTGTAAAAGTTGGTTTTGATAATATTTCTCTTGATAAGACAGAGACAGATATCATTGCTCAAATTGACTTTGCCATGAAACGTGAAGGCTATGAAATGAGCTTTGATACCATGGTCTTGACTGGTGATAATGCTGCAAATCCACACGGTATTCCAGCAGCAAACAAAGTTGAAAATGATGCTCTTCTCCTCTTTGACCTAGGGGTTCTGGTCAACGGCTATGCATCAGACATGACTCGTACAGTCGCTGTCGGTAAGCCAGACCAATTCAAGAAAGATATCTATAACTTGACTCTTGAAGCCCAACAGGCTGCTCTTGACTTTATCAAACCAGGTGTGACTGCCCATGAAGTGGATCGCGCTGCCCGTGAGGTCATTGAAAAAGCTGGTTACGGCGAGTACTTCAACCACCGTCTTGGTCATGGTATCGGTATGGATGTACACGAATTTCCATCTATCATGGAAGGAAACGACATGGTCATCGAAGAAGGCATGTGCTTCTCTGTTGAACCAGGTATCTATATCCCTGGTAAGGTTGGTGTCCGTATCGAAGACTGTGGTGTTGTTACCAAGGATGGCTTCGACCTCTTTACAAGCACCAGCAAAGACTTGCTTTATTTTGATTAAAATTCATCTAATACTCAATGAAAATCAAAGAGCAAACTAGGAAACTAGCCGCAGGTTGCTCAAAGCACTGCTTTGAGGTTGTAGATAAGACTGACGAAGTCAGTTACATATATCTACGGTAAGGCGACGTTGACGCGGTTTGAAGAGATTTTCGAAGAGTATAAAATCTTCCCACAATAAAACGCATAGTATCAAGGTTTTTCAACACCTGATACTATGCGTTTTTCTTATTTGAAAGACTTTTGACTCAGCCTCATTACTTAATCTTCTTGATACTTTGACTAAGGATAAATCCTACAATCATCCCTACCATATTTTGCATGAAATTTGGTAAAATTTCTGGTAGAGCTGCAGCCCAGCCATTCATCAATGTAGAGCCCAAGGCGTAACCCCCTACCATGGCAATCGTTGCTAAGATAAGGCCTAACCACTGAGTTTTTCCTTTAAATCCTGCGAAAAATCCCTGCAAGCCATGGTTGACCAAGCTAAAGAACATCCACTGAGGATAGCCTGATAAGAGGTCAATCAAGAAACCTGCTAGTCCTCCTACTACAGCCCCTTCACGACTACCAAAGTAGAAGGCCGTAAAGAAGACACCCGCATCTAAAAGAGTTAAAATGCCTGTCGGTGTTGGAATTTTTAAGAAATAACCTAGAACCACAGAGAGGGCGGTTAAGAGGGATACAAGGGCGATTTTAGTTGTTTTGGTTTGCTTCATATTGTCTTACTCCATACTGATCTGCTTGTGCAATAGAACGATAAACGAAATCCTTAGAGCTTTCTACTGCTGGTAAAAGTTCATCACCTTTAACCAAGTGACTGGCAATGCTAGAGGCAAAGGTACAACCTGCACCAGCATTTTGCCCTTGAATGACAGGATTTTCTAGGACTGTAAAGTTTTGTCCATCATAAAAGACATCTACAGCCTTGTCCTGACTAAGGCGATTGCCTCCCTTGATAATGACTGCTGGCGCTCCTAATTCATGCAATTTCTGCGCTGCAGCTTTCATGTCTTCCAAGGTTTTGATTTCCTGACCAGTCAATAATTCTGCTTCAGGAAGATTAGGCGTAATCACACTGACATAAGGGAAAAAGCGAATCAACTCTTGACAGAGTTCACTTACAGCTACGTCGTGTGTTTCCTTGCAGACCAAGACAGGGTCCAGAACCACAGGCACTCCTGGGCATTGCTTGATAAAGTCCAAGGCCTTCTCAGCCACACTGACAGTTGGTAGAAGACCAATCTTAATCCCCCCAAACTCCACATCACGCAAGCTATCTAATTCATGTTGAAAAATGGTATCGTCAGTTGGAAAGACTTCAAAGCCCTTTTCCGTCAAGGCTGTCAAACAAGTCACTGCTACAAAGCCATGCAAGCCGTTCAAGGTATAAGTAGCCAAATCAGCTGACAAACCACCACCACTAAAAATATCATTTCCAGAAAGTGCTAAAATACGATTATTCTTCATAACGAATCTCCTTTAAATATAAACCATTTGGTGCTGCAGTGGGACCTGCAAGCTGCCTGTCCTTTTTCTCCAAGATGAGGTCAATCTGCTCTACTGGCATGCGGTTATTGCCGATTTTAAGCAGTGTCCCCACCATATTACGAATCTGCTTATACAAGAAACCATTTCCTGAAAAGGTAAAGGTCAAAAACTGGCCTGTCTCATCAACCCTAAGACTAGCTTCTGTGATGGTGCGAACCTTATCCTCTACACTAGTCCCAGAGGCTGTAAAGCCGGTGAAATCATGGGTTCCCTCTAATTTTTTGATAGCCTCCCGCATCCGTTCCACATCAAGCGGATAAGGAAAGTGGGTGGCATAGTGACGGCGCATAGGATTTTTAGGGTGGCCCCTATCCACGATAAACTCATAGGTCTTACTGTGCTTAGCATAACGGCAATGAAAATCATCCGCCACAAGCTCAATTGAAATCACATCAATATCTTCAGGAGACTGGGTATCCAGAGCAAAGCGAAGTTTCTCCTCATCCATTTGATAGGGCAAGTCAAAATGAAGCACCTGTCCCAAAGCATGAACCCCACTATCAGTCCTACCAGCACCGTGAACGGTAATGGCTTGCCCCTTATTCAATCTAGCCAAGGTTTTTTCAATTTCTTCCTGAACGCTCCGCGCATGAGGCTGGCGCTGAAAGCCAGCAAAGGCGTAACCATCATAGGAAATAGTTGCTTTATATCTTGTCATAATTTCTATTTTATCAAGAAAATAATCTGTAAACAAGGGTCTAAAATAAATATTGTCTGGGTACAAAATTTCAAAAAAGAAAAACTTAAGAATCAATCCTAAGCTCTCTTTTGAAGTAGGTACATGACAAAAATAGAGGTTACAATCAACCAGGATCCTAAGATGGCAAAAACCAGCATCCCATTGTGAGTTAGTAATCCAATTGCCCCTAGAACAAATGGAGTCGTAAAGGCTCCAAAACTACAGCCTAAAACCGCAAATGAGGTTGCTTGATTGAGGAGTTTAGCTGGAATTCTTTCAGAGACAAGTTGAAAGATCGTTGTCAAGGCTACACTGTAGGCAAAACCAGCCAGAATACTTCCTGCTACTACAACCCACAAGGATGGAGACAGGGCAATCACAATTTGCCCTAAGCCAAAGGTAATACCAGACCAGAGGAGCAGTTTCTCTTTAAAGATAGAAATCAAGAAAGAGAAACTCACACCAGCCACAATCCCGATTAACTGCATGACACTAAGAACAAAACTAGATAACTGGGCATCTCCCAGTCCTCTTTCCACCATCAAACTTGGAATACGGATGGTAATAGCCGTATTGGTACAAACTACAACCGCCGCTTCGATAGCTAGGATAAAAATCAAGCCCTTCATTTCCCGAGTTAAGCGACTTGCTTCCTTCGTTTTTTTCTTGACTTCTTTCTTTTCTTTTCCATAAGGGACAAAGAGCAGATAGAGGGTCAGCACCAAAAATCCAGCACTATAGGCTAGGAAGGTAGCTGTCCAACCGAAGGCCAACAATTGGCCGACTGCCAAGGTAATGAGAGAAGCCCCAACGACCTCTGCAGAACCGCGTAGCCCTAGCATCTGAATTCGCGTTTTTCCTTGATAGCGTTCACTGATAATAGAAATGGCCTTGGCATTGATCATCCCAACTCCCAAGCCAAAAAGAATCCGTGTTCCAAAGACAAAAGGATAGGCTTGATACCAGAAGGGAGCCGTCCCACTCAGTGATAAAATCAACAATCCCAAACTAATCTGTAATCGCTCAGGAAATATTTTTTCTAATAAACCATTTAGTAGTAACATAATCATGATTCCAAAGGATGGCAAGCTCGCCAAGAGCTCAATTTGTTCCTTAGGATAACCTTGATAATAGTCAAACATGGCCGGCAGGGCACTCGAGATGGAAAAGGAGGTAATCAAAACGAGGGAGAGAGCCAAAATACTGGCCCGTTCTAAAAATTGTTTCATGAAATCTCTTTCTATATTCTCTTAATATTCTACTTTTTGATAGTCATCAAACAAGCAAGAAAAGAAGAAGCCTCATTGGTATATAGACTCCTTCTTAAACTAGAAAATGAATCCCTTGTATCTTAGGATGACTTTCTCTTGATTTGCTTGATCAAGTAGAAGATAAATCCTGCCACCATATAGGCAACAAAGATAATCAGACACCACTTGAACACGACATCCCAACCCTTGTTCACATTCAAAAAGAAGTAAGGAAAGGGGCTGACCTTAGAATTAGGAACTTCAAGTTTTAATACCAAGCCATTAAAAAGAGCAAAAATCATATAAAGCAAGGGTAAAATCGTCCACACAACTGGATCCCATATTTTGTATTGACCCTGTTTATCAAATAAGAGGGTATCTGCTAAAAACCAGAGGGGAACGATATAGTGGCAAAGAAAATTTTCTAGGGTATAGAAATTAGTCGCAATAGGCGCTAAGAGGAAATGGTAAATCACACAGGTAATCATGATACTCATGGTGACCCCACCTTTTAGGCGCAAGAGACTTGGTCTTTGCCAGTTTTCACCTAAATGGCTCATAACCTTTAGGAGATAGAGCGTAAAAATCGCTACTAAGAGGTTGGACAGAACCGTATAATAGAGAAGCATCCCAAATCCACCATGCTTAGCGATTTCAAGATAAACTCCCGTAAAAGCCGCTAGAAACAAGAAGATACGGCTATAAAATACAAGTTTATAGTGCTTTATCATGCTTAAATTTTCTTCACAAACTCTGATTTGAGCTTCATAGCACCGAAGCCATCAATTTTACAGTCGATATTGTGGTCACCTTCTACGATGCGGATATTTTTTACGCGCGTCCCTTGTTTCAAATCTTTTGGCGCACCTTTTACTTTCAAATCCTTGATGAGAGTTACTGTATCACCGTCAGCCAATTTATTTCCGTTGGCATCGATAGCAACAAGGCCCTCTTCTACATCTGCAACTTCAGCAGGATTCCACTCATAAGCACACTCTGGGCAAACCAGTAGGGCACCGTCTTCGTAGACATACTCTGAGTTACATTTTGGGCAATTTGGTAGGTTGTTCATGGTTTCTCCTTATCATCATTCACTATTCTTTGAAAATCAAAATTTCTCGAACAGCAACTATTATACCTTAAAATCATTATTTTGACAAATATAGAAAAAAACCGATATCAATCTATCGGCTTTTCTACATCTACATTCTTTTTTCAGCTTCTGCTTTGATTTTTTCAACTACTTCTTGAATGTTCAAGCCAGTTGTATCAAGGTAGACAGCGTCCTCTGCTTGTTTGAGAGGCGAAGTCTCACGATGACTATCCTTGTAGTCACGCGCAGCAATTTCCTCTTTTAGGGTTTCAAGGTCTGTTTCAATTCCCTTGGCAATATTTTCCTTGTAACGGCGCTCTGCTCTTTCATCTACCGAAGCTACTAGGAAAATTTTCAATTCTGCTTGTGGCAATACAACAGTCCCAATATCGCGACCATCCATGACAATCCCACCTTGCTGGGCAATCTCTTGTTGGAGAGAAACTAGTTTCTCACGTACTTCAGGAATTGCTGCAATAGCTGAAACATGATTGGTCACTTCATTTTCACGAATAGGATGGGTAATATCCACATCTCCTACAAAGACAAGCTGTTCTCCAGTTTCTGAACGCCCAAAACTGATTGGATGCTGGTCCAATAAGTCTAAGAGTTCTTCAACTTGTTCAACTCCTAATTGGTTCTTGAGAGCCATGTAAGTCGCTGCACGATACATAGCACCTGTATCTAGGTAGGTGAATCCAAAATCCTTAGCAATAATCTTTGCGACCGTACTCTTACCACTTGAAGCTGGGCCGTCAATAGCAATTTGAATTGTTTTCATATCAACTCCTATTTGATTTTGACAACATCACCTGGATTAGCAAACCAAGATCCTGTAGCCATATGGCCAGGATTCAAAGCCTCTAACTGAGCAATCGAGATTCCTGCACGAGCGGCAATGGCGGCTTCTCCTTCTCCAGCCATAACTTTTGTAGTTCCTTCTGGATCATTTGGATGTTCTGAGCTACTAGATGACTCTTCTACCTTCTCCTCTGAACTAGAAGATGCCTGCTCTGAACTACTACTAGAAGTAGAAGAAACTTGCTCTACTTTTGTATCTGAATCGTGAAAATCTTTCAAGGCTGCTGTGCGATTACTCCCACCCGATGAAAGATAGATAAGAACAATAATCATCACAACTACAATCACAAAGAAAATACTTGCTAAAATAGTCAAGATACGATTAGCCAGCACTCCTCCACCTTGTTCTCTCTTACGACGTTCTGATCTTGTTTCTTCTTGATTCTCATAAATATCTTCTTGCCACGGTTCTTTTGCCATACCTTACTCCTTGTTTTTTTTTACTTTTCTTATTACAATATAAATATGAAAATCACACTTATACCTGAACGTTGCATTGCCTGTGGGCTTTGCCAAACTTATTCTGAATTATTTGATTACCACGATAATGGAATCGTGCGTTTTTACGATGACCCTGACCAACTAGAAAAAGAAATCTCTCCTAGTCAGGACGTCATAGAAGCTGTTAGAAACTGTCCGACACGTGCCTTGATTAAAGATTAACTCTAATATCGACAAGAACGTTCCACTCCTTCTAGTTTAGCATATTTCCATGCAAAATTATAGTCTTTTCTCTTTATTTTTTTCTGTAAAATCAGGAAGGTCACTTTTTTCTTTGACGAGATAAAGTGGTCTTTTTTTAGTCTCTAGATAAATCTTACTGATATACTTGCCGAGAATCCCAATGGTCAAGAGTTGAATCCCACCAAGGAAGAGAATAACAGCCATCAGAGAGGTCCAACCTGATGTCGGATTGCCCAAAATGAGGGTCCGAACCACAACAAAAAAGGTCATAAGAAGAGAAATAAAACAAGATAGGAGACCTGCCACAAAGGCGATAATCAAGGGAAAATCTGAAAAATTAACAATCCCTTCAATGGAGTAGAAAAAGAGTTGCCTAAAACTCCAACTGGTATTGCCAGCCTGCCTTTCGACATTTGGATAGTCCAGATAGTGGATTTTAAAGCCGACCCAGGCAAAGAGTCCCTTCGAAAAGCGATTGGACTCAGTCAAGCTTAAAATGGCATCGACTACAGATCTTCTCATCATGCGAAAATCACGGACACCTGAGGGCAAGGCTACTGGGCTAATTTTTTGCATAAGGCGGTAAAAGAGATCAGCACATAAACTACGAAAGAAGGGTTCTCCCTCCCGACTAGTTCTGCGTGTACCAACACAGTCCAAGTCTGCATTCTGGTCTAGTAAATTTTTCATCTCAAGCAACATACTCGGAGGATCCTGGAGGTCTGCATCCATCACCACCACTAAATCTCCTGTCGCATATTGTAAGCCTGCATAGAGAGCTGCTTCTTTGCCAAAATTTCGCGAGAAAGAAATATAATGAACTGCTGGATTTTGCTCTCGATAGGTCTTTAAGAGTTCCAAGGTCCCATCACTTGATCCATCATCGACAAAGACATACTCGATTTCTGTTTCCAAATCTGGAAGTAAAGCTTCCAAAGCCTGATAAAAAAGAGGAAGTACTTCCTCTTCGTTTAAACAGGGGACAATGATTGACATCACCATCTTAGTCTTCAAATCCATTTGGATGCTTGCTTTGCCAACGCCATGCGTCTTCACACATTTGAGTAATGTCAAGTTCTGCTTCCCAGCCAAGTTCTGCTTTGGCTTTTGCAGGATCTGAATAGCAGGCTGCGATATCACCTGGGCGACGGTCTACAATGCGGTAAGGAATTGGACGTCCCACTGCTTTTTCCATATTTTGGATAATTTCAAGAACTGAGTAGCCTTTGCCTGTTCCAAGGTTATAAACGTTTAGACCTGAACCTTTTTGGATTTTTTTAAGAGCTGCAACGTGACCTTTAGCCAAGTCAACAACGTGGATATAGTCACGAACACCAGTTCCGTCTTCCGTATCGTAATCGTCTCCAAATACTTGCACTTGCTCTAATTTCCCAACGGCTACCTGAGTCACATATGGCAAGAGGTTGTTTGGAATACCGTTTGGATTTTCTCCCAAATCACCACTCTCATGGGCTCCGATTGGGTTAAAGTAACGAAGTAAGACCACATTCCATTCTGAATTTGCCTTGTAGATATCCGTCAAAATTTCCTCAAGCATAAGTTTAGTGCGGCCATATGGATTGGTCACTGAAAGTGGGAAATCTTCCAAGATTGGCACTGTATGAGGATCTCCGTAAACTGTCGCAGAAGAACTGAAAATAATGTTTTTACAGTTGGCTTCTTCCATGACCTTCAAAAGACTAACAGTTCCAGCGATATTATTGTCATAATAAGCAAGAGGAATACGAGTAGATTCACCAACAGCCTTCAAACCAGCAAAGTGAATGACCCCTGTTGGTTCTTCTTGCTTGAAAATATCTCTGAGTGTATCTGTGTCACGGATATCTGCCTCATAAAACGGAATTTCAACTCCTGTGATTCTTTCAACAACTTCTAAACTTTTTCTGTTACTATTAACAAGGTTATCCACCACAACAACTTGATGACCTGCTTGGATTAACTCAATAACAGTGTGGGTTCCGATAAAACCTGCTCCACCCGTTACCAAAATCTTTTCTTGCATCTTCTTTCCTCGATTCTCAGATTATTTTTTCTTATTTTACCATTTTTGATAGGGAATGTCATTTGCCATCCTAGAGGGTAGGATAAAATTTCAGTAAAATGCTTATTCGCTTTTTACCCGTTTGACATAGTTTTCAATTGGGTAGTTTAGAGGGTCCAAGGTCAACTCCTTGTCTTGGATCAGTTGAGCTAGATGGTAACCAATGATAGGACCAGTTGTGAGGCCTGAGGAACCTAGTCCACTAGCAGCATAGACACCTGATAAGCCAGGTACTTGTCCAAAGAAAGGAGAGAAATCACTGGTATAGGCACGGATTCCCACACGCTCAGCTCTTGAAGTCGCTACTGCCAAGACTGGATAGTGAGGCAAGGCTGCCTCCTCCATTTGTTGGAGTAAGGTTTCATCTACCGTCAAATCAAATCCCATATCATTTTCATGGGTAGCGCCTAGGGATAATTTCCCACCTGCAAAAGGAATCAAATCCCACTCCCCTTCTGGCATAACAACAGGGTAAGCTTCCATGTCTTGGGCAAGTTGATAATCTCGGAGTTGCCCCTTTTGGGGACGAACATCTACTTCATAACCTAAAGGCTCTAACAGATGTCCCAACCAAGCTCCCATCGCCAAAATAACCTGATCAAACACCTCTTCGTCAATCTGGTAACCTGATGCTAAAGGTATCAGAGTCACTTTTTCTTTGACCAGCTTGACGTGACTGGCTTCCAGCAAACGAGTCACTAAAAGTTGGCCATCTACTCTCGCTCCACCAGAAGCATAGAGCAGGTGATCAAATTCCTGCAAGCCAGGGAATAATTCATTAGCTGATGCTGAGTCCAGAATGGCTAATTGCCCTATCAAAGGAGATTCTTCTCTACGCTGGAGGGCTAGTTGATAGAGTTCTTCCAACTTAGTTTCATCCTTTTTCAGGAGAAAGACTCCCGAACGCTGGTAAAAGTCGATTTCTTGTCCTGACTTCTCTAAATCAGCTAATAAATCCACATAAAAGTCAGCCCCCAAGCGCGCCATTTTGTACCAGGCTTTATTGCGGCGTTTGGAAAACCAAGGGCTGATAATTCCTGCTGCGGCCTTGGTAGCTTGACCTTGTCCATGGTCAAAAACGGTCACCTCTAGGTCACTTTCTTTAGAGAGGTAGTAGGCAGCTGTTGCACCTACAATCCCTGCTCCGATAATGGCAACTTTTTTCATTGTTTTCACTTTCTAACTAGATATGGTGGAAAGGATTGGTCGATGCTTGACTAGGTACAATATCGATAGTCCAGCCTTTTTCAGCCTCCCATTGAGTAAGGAGTGCAGAAATTTTTTCCACAAAAAGCACTTCAATATAGTGACCTGGGTCCAATGCCAGTAACCCATCAGACAACATATCCTGGGCAGTGTGGTAGTAAATATCACCAGTGATATAGACATCTGCCCCCTTTGCCAAAGCATCCTTATAGAATGACTGCCCACTTCCACCACAGATGGCAACTCTTGAAAGAGGCTTCTTCAAATCACTCTCTTGATAATGCACCATTCGAAGACTATCTAGACCAAAGACTTGCTTGACATGTTGGGCCAATTCCCCAAATGTCTGAGGCTGAACATTCCCAATACGACCAATTCCACGTTCTGGACCTGTCTCCTGTAGGTAAGTCGTTTCCTCAATGCCTAGCATCTGGCAGAACCAGTCATTGAGGCCATTTTCAACGATGTCAATATTGGTATGGCTAACATAAACTGCGATGTCATGCTTAATCAGGTCGATGTAAATCTGATTTTGCGGACGGCTAGCTACCAAGTCCTTGATGGGACGGAAAATCGGCGCGTGCTTAACGATAATCAAGTCCACACCCTTTTCAATGGCCTCTGCCACCGTCTCTTCACGAATATCCAGAGCAACCATGACCCTTTGGATATCCTTGTCTAGAGTTCCGATTTGCAGACCACGACTGTCTCCCTCCATGGAAAATTCCTGAGGACAAAAGGCTTCATATGCGTTAATTACTTCACTTGCTAGCATGGACAACCTCCTTGATGGCTTGAATTTTATCTACTAGAACTTGACGTTCTTCCAGATTTTTTTCTGGGATTTGTCCGAGGGCAAACTCTAGCTTAACAGCTTCTTTTTGCCATTTTTGGACAAAGACTGGGCTGATTTCTTTAGACAAGAAGGGGCCAAAACGGACATCACTTGCTGATAACTTCATTTGTCCTGCTTCCACCACCAAGATCTCATAAAACTTACCCGCTTCTTCTAGGATGTTTTCTGCTACAATCTGAAAACCATTGTCTTGCAACCAAATACGCAAGTCGTCTTCACGATTATTGGGCTGGAGAATCAATCGTTCTACATTAGCTAACTTGTCCAAGCCTTCTTCTAAAATCCTAGCAATCAAACGACCGCCCATACCTGCAATGGTGATGACCGACACTTGGTCAGGCTCTTCAAAAGCTGCCAAGCCATTGGCTAAACGAACCTGGATTTTCTCCTTTAGACCGTGCGCATCAACATTTTTGACTGCAGATTGGTAGGGACCTTCCACCACCTCACCTGCAATGGCGCTTTTGATTTGGCCTCTCTCAACCAACTCGATAGGCAGATAAGCATGGTCACTCCCCACATCTAGTAAAATAGCCCCTTGGGGAACAAAGGAAGCCACCAATTCTAATCTCTTTGAAATCATTCTCTCTCTCTTTCCAAAACTCTATTACCTCTTATTATACCACATTTCAACTGGCAATCTTGTACCTAAAAAGACCGCAATCCACAGATTGCAGCCTTTCTTTATTTTCTAGCTTGGTAGCGACTGGTCAAAATGAAAATCACGGTAAAGAACAGCATCATGATACCATAAACAGGTAGTGTTTGTCCTGTTAAGGTTGAAATTTCAAGCAGTTTTTGAATTCTTGGGAAGAGAGCTGTGGCTAGGAAACCTCCTACTGACCAAACAATCAAGAGGACACGCCATAGGGTAAATGGCATGCAGGCTCTAAATACGGATAAGAAACCAATTGATCCCAAGAGATAATAGAGTAGAGTTGAGATTTCTAACTCAGACCAACCTTGGCTACTTCCAAATATTTTCACAAAAAGAACGCTGAAGACGACCATGAGAGCACTTGGTAGAGCACGAAGCATGGATCTTCTGAGGAAGTTTGGCTCGACAGGTTTGATATTTCGCTCAAAAGTTAGAACGAATGGTGGAAAACCTTCCACGAACTGGTCAATCATGGTAATCTGGATTGGAATGAATGGGAAAATCAAGATCCACTCTGACCGACCTAGTAAAGCACTGGCGATACAGATAATTGCGAGCAAGAAAGAATAGATGGTCTTTATCAAGAAAATCGGTGCAATGTGGGCAATGTTATTGACCACGCGACGACCTTCAAAGAGAATCTCAGGAACATCATTAAAGTCAGAGTTCAAGAGAACCAGATTGGCAATCTGACGAGTCGCCGGATCTCCCTCAGCCATCACGATAGAACAATCCGCCTCACGAAGAGCCAGAATATCATTAACTCCATCCCCTGTCATAGCTGTTGTATGACCCGCTTTTTTCAGCGTTTGGATGATGAGTTTCTTTTGATGAGGGGAAACACGTCCGAAAATAGCTGTCTCTTCAGCCATAGCAATCAATTCCTCATCTGTGATTTTCGAGCAATCTACGTAGCTATGGTAGTCCGCAAAACCAGCCTTCTGGGCAATGCTGGATACAGTGACCGGATTGTCACCAGAAATAATCTTGAGGCCCACTTCCTGAGAACGGAGATAGTCTAATGTCTCTGCTGCTCCTTCTCGAATAGGATCCAAAATTTCCAACAAGGCTAGAGCCTGAATATCAGATGGTTTCTGTGGTTTGTGGTGGTCTAATTTTTCCTGACTGAGGGCTAAGACCAAGACACGTGAACCTCTCTCCAAGGTCTCTCTAGCTTCTGGGACCTCAGAATCTAGCAACATCTCAGGCGCTCCTAAGAAAACTGTCCCTAATCCTTCCAATTCCATAGCTCCCCACTTGCGGTCGCTTGAGAAAGGCAGATTGGAAATCATAGGATAAGCAACTTCGCCCACAAAACGCTGGCGAATAGCTTGAGCTGTTGGATTTTTATCTTCACTATGGGCTATGTAGCTGGTCAGGATGCTGGAAATAGCCTCATCACCATAAGTTTCCGTCAGCGGAAGAACAGCCTCCACCTGCATCTTTCCTTGGGTGATGGTACCCGTCTTGTCCAAACAGAGCATATCCACGCGCGCCAAGGTCTCAACAGAGTACATCTCCTGCACCAAGACCTTTTTCAAGCCCAGCTTAATAACCGCAGTCAAGAGCGAAGTGATGGTCAAAAGAGCAATTCCCTTGGGCAACATTCCCAGAAGGGCTGTCGACGAATTTACAACAGATGACTTGAGAGGCAGGCCTTTTAAAAGTAAGGCTTCCAGCAAGAGAGCTAGACCAAAGGGAATGATAATCTTCCCAGTAAAACCTGCTAGTTTGTCCAGTGATTTCATGATACGGGAGTTGATGGGTTTCACAGTCTTGGCTTCTAGCATAAGTTTGGCAGCATAGTTGTCTGCACCGACATGGTGAACTTGAGCCAAAACTGATCCACTGGCTAAGAAACTTCCAGACAAAAGCAAGGCGTCAACTTCCTTTTGCACCAAATCACTTTCTCCCGTTAACATGGCTTCATTGACTTCCGCAAAGCCTTCCAAAACCAAGGCATCACTGGGAATCTGCTCTCCTGCAGACAGACGAATGATATCTCCTAGCACCAATTCTTCTGGATTAAGAGCAACTTCCTGACCATCACGAATAGTCTTGACCTTTTCCTTGGTCATGAGATTGAGCTTGTCCACCATATGCTTGGCTCGTAGCTCGGTCACAATCCCAGAAAAAGCGTTAAAGCAGATAACGGCAAAGAAGACCAGATTGCTCCAAGCCTGCACAAATGCTAATGCCAAAGCAATGACAAAGTTCAAAGCGTTAAAAAGGGTAAAGACATTTCGTTTGATGATTTGCCAAGTACTGGTACTGGCCGAAGCAGTAAAATCATTGACCAAGCCCTTAGCCTGTCTTTCCTTGACTTCTATTTGGGTTAATCCCATAATCTTATTTTTATCCATAAGTTCTATCATATCATTTTTTCTAAAAGAATTCTAATCTCATCCTAAATATGCACCTTATCAAAGGAAAAGTTTGCCAGCCCTCCTTTGATAAGGTATAATAATAACAAGAAAATAATCGAAGGAGATCGCATGTTTTATACTTATTTACGTGGATTGGTTGTCTTGCTCCTATGGTCCATCAATGGCAATGCCCACTATCATAATACTGATAAAATTCCTAATCAAGATGAAAATTATATTTTGGTTGCGCCTCACCGCACCTGGTGGGATCCAGTTTATATGGCCTTTGCGACCAAGCCAAAACAATTTATCTTTATGGCCAAAAAAGAACTCTTTATCAACCGTATCTTTGGTTGGTGGATTCGTATGTGTGGGGCTTTTCCTATTGACCGTGAAAATCCTAGTGCTTCTGCCATCAAATACCCTATCAATGTTCTTAAAAAAAGTGATCGCTCTCTCATCATGTTTCCAAGTGGAAGCCGTCACTCAAACGATGTCAAGGGTGGCGTAGCTCTGATTGCCAAAATGGCCAAGGTCCGTATCGTGCCGGTTACCTATACAGGTCCTATGACCTTAAAAGGCTTGGTTAGCCGTGAGCGTGTCGATATGAACTTTGGAAATCCTATCGATATCTCAGATATCAAAAAAATAAATGATGAAGGCATTGAAACAGTCGCCAATCGTATCCAAACAGAATTCCAACGTCTGGACGAAGAAACGAAACAATGGCACAATGATAAAAAACCAAACCCACTCTGGTGGTTTATCCGCATCCCTGCCCTCATCCTTGCGATTATCCTCGCTATCCTAACAATCATCTTTAGCTTTATCGCAAGCTTCGTATGGAATCCAGATAAGAAAAGAGAAGCACTTAGTTAAAATAAATACAACAATCCCTTGGCAAAAGCCAAGGGATAATTCTTTTATTCTATTTTCCATTCTTGAGCCAACCAACTGGAAAAGGCCAGAAAGCGTTCAGCCACTTGGTCATGATGCCCATAAGGATCAAAGACAAACTGACCATTCGGATAGCGTTTCTGAAGACTAGTATGAATCTGCTCAGCATAGGCTGGTGCTTGAGCCAAACGATTAGTATGATAGGCTCCTTCTGTTTGACCATTCTGTAAATACAGCAAGCAGTCTAGATTTTTCACTGTCTCCGCCTTGCAGTAAGTCACAAAATCAGGATACCAAAAGGAACCGCAGATGGAAAAGACACAGGAAACCTTGTCAAAGCCGAAAAGACTGTAGACTGCCGCCAAACCACCTAGTGAGTATCCTCCATAAGCAAGGCGAGTTTCGTCCAGGCGATAAAGCGACTGCAGCTTGTCTAAAAGACCTCCAAATAAATGATCATGATAGGCGTTGGCCTGACCTCCAAAATCTGGAGCTCCATCTCTCAGAGCTGATGCCTTCCAGGGAGTGTAGTCGTCTAAGCGATTTTTAGAGGTCAAGCCCACTAAAATCACAGATTCGGAAAGGGACGATAGGAAATCCAAGTTTCCATCATTCAATAAAATAGCCGGATAGGTTTGATTGGGGTCGTAGTTAGAAGGAAGGCTGATTTTGACTTGAATTCCTTCCCAATCAAACTCATTATTTATTGATAAAGTCATTGATTTTCTCAAGGGAATCAATCACTGCTGGACCATAGTCCATCAATTCATCGTAAGAGATAGTCATGATTTTTTGATTCTTAATAGCAGCAACGCTTTCCAAAACAGCATTTGCCTTCATCAACTCTACTGCTTTTCCATCCAATTTTTTATTGCGGTCGCTGGTTACATAGATAATCAATTCAGGATCCATTGACACGAGGTTTTCCAAGGTCAAGCCTGATGTCCCCGTAGCAACGTTTGTATAACCAAGTTGGTTCAGCAAACTTTCTTGCAAAGCAGACTTGTAGGCACCGAAGGTTTCATCATTATAAGCAACCATAATCAAAGCCTTTTTCTTTTCACCTTGACTTGCTGGATTTGCTTTCTTAACAGCGTCAATTTTAGTTTGTAATTGGGCTGCGTATTCATTAGCCTTGTCCTGAACATTAAAAATCATTCCCAGATTTTTGACATCTTCTACAATATTCCCCAAATCTTGCTGAATTGTTGAGAGAGAAGCTTTTTGCGTATAAACTGGGATTTTGTTTTCATTCCAAGTGCTAACTGTCCCCAAGGATTTTTCAGAAAACATCATGTTTCGACCCATCACAGCGTCTGGCTCATAAGAAAGGACTGTCTCTTGTGAGACTGTTTTTTTATCCCCAATTTGAGGAATCGTCACAATCGCATCCTTGTATTTGTCCGTCACAGCATTGTCCGGGTTAAGCATGCCAGCAATTTTATCCTTCAAGCCTAACTCCAATAAGATTTCCGTGGTTGAAAGATTGTTGGTGATAACTTTTTCAGGTGCCTTGTCAAAGACTTGTTCGACTTCATTCCCTTTCGCGTCATAGGTTTTGACCGTTAGTGGATAAGTCGTCTCTTTGCTCGCCTTTTGACTTGTTTCTGTGCTAGATTGTGTGGTAGCTTTTTCTGTAGTAGTGTTACCACAAGCTGCCAAAGTTAAGGTAGCTACTGTCACGAGTAAAATACTGAGTGTTTTTTTCATCTTGTTTTCCTTTTCATTCTTATAAATAGTGAATCATAGCTTGCTGATCCTCGGTCCAAGTCACCTGACATTGAACTCCATATACAGTTTGCAATGACTCAGGGGTGATGGTCTCCTTTGGAGTACCTTGGTAAAGGATTTCTCCCTCTTTCATCAAATAGAGATAATCCGAATAGCGACAAGCAAGTTGAATATCATGTAGGACAGCTAGAACATTGACCTTGAGATTTTTCACAATGGCCAACAAGTCTAGCTGATACCTGATATCCAGGTGATTGGTTGGTTCGTCTAGGAGTAAAAGAGTCGGTTCTTGCGCCAAGGCACGTGCTAACAAGACTCGCTGTTTCTCTCCCCCTGACAGAGACGAATAGAGACGAGTTTTCTTCTCGAGCATATCCACCTTGACAAGGGCATCTTGAACAAGCGCATAATCCCTTTCCCTTTCCTTCTGTAAAAAAGAGAGGTGGGGAGTTCTTCCCAGCAAGACGATTTCCTCAACTGTACAATCAAACTGCAATTGATTAAACTGGGTGACGACCGCCATTTGCTTGGCTGTTTCTTTGAGCGTCCATTGTTCAAGAGGTTTCCCATCTAGGCTTATCAAACCTTTGTCTGCCTTTTCCTGACGATAGAGGAGTTTAAGCAGGCTGGTTTTTCCACTTCCATTTGGTCCTAGTATCGTGTGAAATTGATTCCCTTCAACCTTAAGAGAGACTCCTTTGAGGATTTTTTTCTCTCCTAGTCCAAAATGGATATCCTGACAAATCAAGTCCATGTCAGACCCTCACCTCCCTTCGCCTACCTCCAACAATGTAGATAAAGAAGGGAGCACCTACCAAGGCTGTGAAAATACCAATAGGAAGCTCTGCGTTTGGAATGATGATGCGAGAGAGTACATCTGCCCAGATGACAAAGAGGGCACCTAGCAAGGTTGCAACAGGAAAAAGCCTCTTGTAATTCGTTCCTACTAATCCTCGAGCTAAATGTGGAGTAATCAGACCGACAAATCCAATAATCCCACAGGTTGCCACTAAGACTGCTGTCAGCACAGCCACCATGGTCACATAAAGATACCAATAAAAGCGTAAGGGAATCCCCAAAGTTAAAGCAGCCTCATCTCCCATCATCATCGCATTGAAAACACGATACTGAGTAGAGAAAAATAGAAAGGCTATTCCTACTACTATAGTTGGCAGGACCAAGTCTGCCCAGGAAGTCCCAGCGAGCGAGCCCATGGTCCAAAACTTAATGGTCATCACACTGTCCGCATTAGCGCCGACTGAGATAATAAAGTTTGAAAAAGCCAGAAAGAGAGCGTTGACCACCGTTCCTGATAAGATCAGACTAGAAGTCGTCATCCTTCCCTGCATAGAGGCAATGATGAGGACAGCAATTGTTGCCAAAATAGCCCCAAGAAAAGCTCCAAGGCTAATCATCACTTTTAAACCAAGAATGATGCTCAAGGTTGCTCCTAGAGTTGCACCCGCAGAGATGCCTAAGACATAGGGCTCAGCGATGGGATTGTTTACCGTGGACTGCATCACACTACCACACATAGAAAGGCCTGCTCCTACTATCAGACCTAACAATACTCGAGGGAATCTCATGTTCCATACAATGGCAAGAGTAGACTTGGAAACCTCTCCTATCTCAAGAGGAAATCCCAGCCTGCTCAAAATAATCCGATAGGTATCTCCTAGATCAATCGCAACAGATCCCATTGAAACTGCTAGAAAGAGAGAAATCCCTAAAATACCTAGCAAAACAACTAAAAGTAGCACAAATTGCTGGTCTTGTCGGCTTCCAGAAAATTTGGAAAGCATGCAAACCTCCTTTGATAGAATCTTAAAAATTTAGAAAATTCTCATGAAAAGTATACCATATTTTCAACAATGGAACAAGATGAGAAAAATAAATATAGTTAGTCTTACAGTGCTAATAATCGTAACCGAAGATTATACTTGAGTATATCGAGGTAAGGTGCCAACGCAAAAAGCCCTCTGAAGTCAGAGAGCTAATTTGAGATTAGGATAAAATCCTAGTGAAACAAAAAAATCTACACGATCAGAAAAGTCTCTATCGTGCCATTCTCATACATGATGTATAGTCCAAGTAGAATGAATACTAAGGGCACAATGATTCGCTCGTATTTTTCAATTGTCTCGAATATTAACGGAATAGAGGATAACACCCGACTAATCTCGCATAAGATAATTATGCCGATTACAAACACAAGCAACGCCACGAGGGTCTGTGACCAATCTAACGAAGCAAAATAAGGTATATAGATACCTAAATTATCTCCGCCAGACGCAATTGTCAGCAATGTAACTGTCCAAAACAGTTGATTTGCCTTGCTTTGTTCTAATCTTTCAATAATTTCTTCCTCTTCTTCCTCTTCTTCCTCACCTTCTCCAACAATTGCAAAGCGAATCCCTAAATAGATAGGGATTAAACCAAGCAATCCAACCATCCATTCTTCAGGCACGAAATTAACGACATAAGCAGCAACTAAACTCGCCCCTACAAGTAAGCCTGTGCCTAGATATTGCCCCGCATAAATATGCCATTTTTGTTTATTCTGTGATAGCTGTGCAAATAAAATAAATAAAATAATTAAATAATCGATACTGGTGGAAATATAAACACCAATAGCAGATATAATTGTCTGTCCCATAAAAAACCTCCTGTATTGGTCAGTAATAAATCAGCAGATTTTAGGAGAGCACAGACACATTAATTTAGCTATCGCTAGTGGGTAATGTCGAACATAGGAAAGCATTTTACTCCTCCTCAAAACGTAGTTACAAAGTAATTTCTAACTGGAATTCGGTGACTACTTCCATGTAAAGTATAACATACTATACTTTACTTCGTAAAGTGTGGGCTCTCTGAAGGGGCTTGCAGACAGCTACTCGGCTTTTCAAGCCGAGTAGCTACGCACCCTTATGGTGTAATTAGCTGATACCATTTGAGGTTTTTGTAGTCTCCAAAATTGTGACCGATAAAACCTAAATAAAAAAGTCCTCTGAAGTCCGAGAGCTAATTTGAGATTGGGATAAAATCCTAGTGAAAAAGATGAAACTCCTTGCATTGATCGAACACTGTGTCATTTCCCTATTTTCATACGGATTTCTTACACCCTTAGCATCATGATTCTTGCTGGATAAAACGTTTATAGACGAGGCGAAGGTTGTACGAAACTTTCAGTGAAACAAAAAAAAATCTCCCCGAAGGGAGAAGATCTGGTTTATTTTACCTTACAGTGCTAGGAACCGTAACCGAAGATTATACTTGAGTATATCGAGGTAAGGTGACAACGCAATGTAAGTGGAAAATAAAGCAGATTAGCGACGAAGTCCTAGAGAGTTGATCAACTCACGGTAACGGTTAACGTCGTTTTTACGCAAGTATGCAAGCAAGTTACGACGGCGACCGATTTTTTTCATCAATCCACGGTAAGTAGCGTGGTCTTTTTTGTGTTGTTTGATGTGTTCGTTAAGGTGGTTGATTTCCCAAGTAAGGACAGCAACTTGAACCTCTACTGAACCTGTATCACCTTCGTGACGTGCATATTGTGCAATGATTTCATTTTTTTTCTCTTTTGAGATTGCCATGATGTTTCTCCTTTTTATTTGGCTTCATCCGAGTGACAGGTTGGCATGCCTGTAACCAAGAAGAAGTTATTTGTCTTTACGACAATCCCTATTCTACCAATAACTAACTTCTTTGTCAACAGATTTACTTTCTTGTTTTAAATATGCTATAATGATTATAACAAGAAATCTAAGTTGTCTGTTTTTAAACGAGGTGATTATCATGCCTAGATTCTATTCCCATCTCCCCTACTATCTGGTCATATTTTTCTTTTATTGGCCACTTTATCAGTTGTTATCACTAATTATTTCTGACCCCCTTTTGCTCAAGAGTCTCTACGTAAATAATATTCTCTTCTTTACACCTCTGGTAATCTTGATTATATCGCTACTCTATAGCTACCGTTTCCGTTTCTCACTTTGGTGGTTAATTGGTAACGGACTGCTCTTTTGCTTTACTATCATAACCTTTGGTGAATTTATCTGGTTTTACTTTTTAGCCTATGAAATCTTTGCTCTGGTGGGCATGGCTTCCGGTATTGGTATCAAGTATATTCTACAAAAAATGAAAAACAAAAAACTTTCACAAAATCCTTGAAAAATCTCACAATCATGCTATAATAATCCATAGAGACAAGTCACTTAGTCCCTTTCTACTAGAGAGTGCGTGGTTGCTGGAAACGCATAGGAAGCCTAAACTGATACTACTCTTGAGTTTTTTATGAAAACATAAAACGGTGGCCACGTTAGAGCCAATCAGAGGTGTCCCTCTTTTTTGAGGAACATAAATGAAGGTGGAACCACGTTGCGACGTCCTTTCGAGGATGTCGCTTTTTGTTTTTCTAGCTTTCACAGTCCTCTGTCCCTGTTTTCAGAATAGGGTTAACACATTCGTCAATAATATAAGTAAGGAGAACATCATGATTAACATTACTTTCCCAGATGGCGCTGTTCGTGAATTCGAATCTGGCGTTACAACTTTTGAAATTGCCCAATCTATCAGCAATTCCCTAGCTAAAAAGGCCTTGGGTGGTAAATTCAACGGCAAACTCATCGACACTACTCGTGCTATCACTGAAGATGGAAGCATCGAAATTGTGACACCTGATCACGAAGATGCCCTTCCAATCTTGCGTCACTCAGCTGCTCACTTGTTCGCCCAAGCAGCTCGTCGTCTTTTCCCAGACATTCACTTGGGAGTTGGTCCAGCCATCGAAGACGGCTTCTACTACGATACAGACAACCAAGCTGGTCAAATCTCTAACGAAGACCTTCCTCGTATCGAAGAAGAAATGCAAAAAATTGTCAAAGAAAACTTCCCATCAATCCGTGAAGAAGTTACTAAAGACGAGGCACGTGAAATCTTCAAGAACGACCCTTACAAGTTGGAATTGATTGAAGAACACTCAGAAGACGAAGGTGGTTTGACCATCTACCGTCAGGGGGAATATGTAGACCTTTGCCGTGGCCCTCACGTCCCATCAACAGGCCGCATCCAAATCTTCCACCTTCTCCATGTAGCAGGTGCTTACTGGCGTGGAAATAGCGACAACGCTATGATGCAACGTATCTATGGTACAGCTTGGTTTGACAAGAAAGACTTGAAAAACTACCTTCAAATGCGTGAAGAAGCCAAAGAACGTGACCACCGTAAACTTGGTAAAGAGCTTGACCTCTTCATGATTTCACAAGAGGTTGGTCAAGGACTTCCATTCTGGTTGCCAAATGGTGCGACTATCCGTCGTGAATTGGAACGCTACATTGTCGACAAGGAGTTGACTTCTGGCTACCAACACGTTTACACTCCACCACTTGCTTCTGTTGAGCTTTACAAGACTTCCGGTCACTGGGATCATTACCAAGAAGACATGTTCCCAACTATGGACATGGGTGACGGGGAAGAATTCGTCCTTCGTCCAATGAACTGCCCACACCACATCCAAGTCTTCAAACACCATGTTCACTCATACCGTGAGTTGCCAATCCGTATTGCCGAAATCGGTATGATGCACCGTTATGAAAAATCTGGTGCCCTCACTGGTCTTCAACGCGTACGTGAAATGTCTCTCAACGACGGTCACCTCTTTGTGACTCCAGAACAAATCCAAGAAGAATTCCAACGTGCCCTTCAGTTGATTATCGATGTTTATGAAGATTTCAACTTGACTGAATACCGCTTCCGCCTCTCTCTTCGTGACCCTCAAGATACTCATAAGTACTTTGATAACGATGAGATGTGGGAAAATGCCCAAACTATGCTTCGTGCAGCTCTTGATGAAATGGACGTGGACTACTTTGAAGCCGAAGGTGAAGCAGCCTTCTACGGACCAAAATTGGATATTCAAGTTAAGACAGCCCTTGGAAAAGAAGAAACACTTTCAACTATCCAACTTGACTTCTTGCTTCCAGAACGCTTCGACCTTAAATACATCGGAGCTGATGGCGAAGAGCACCGTCCAGTTATGATCCACCGTGGAGTTATCTCAACTATGGAACGCTTCACAGCTATCTTGATTGAGAACTACAAGGGTGCCTTCCCAACATGGCTTGCACCACACCAAGTAACCCTCATCCCAGTATCTAACGAAAAACACGTGGACTACGCTTGGGAAGTAGCTAAAAAGCTCCGTGACCGTGGTGTCCGTGCAGACGTAGATGAACGCAATGAAAAAATGCAGTTTAAAATCCGTTCGTCACAAACTAGCAAGATTCCTTACCAATTAATCGTTGGAGACAAAGAAATGGAAGATGGAACTGTCAACGTTCGTCGCTATGGACAAAAAGAAACAAACACTGTGTCAGTAGATGAGTTTGTAGCAACTATCCTAGCTGATATCGCCAACAAATCTCGTGTTGAGAAATAAAACGTTTAACCTGGGATAAGAATTCCAGCCACCTAAAAAGCAACAACTAAAATAGTTGTTGCTTTTTCTATTTTGTTTAACCTGAGTTAGTAGTGATTGATCAAACCACCACAAATAGTATCCTCATCAACAACCCTTTCTATCCATTAACTTTTGGATATAGGATATCCTCCCAAGATTTGCTTCCATGAGTTAGATAAGTTGACTATCCTCAGTCCTTGTCTGCTTCATTTTCTTTTACGAGATCGTTTTGTGAATCTTTTTCAGAGAGTTTTTGATCAATATACTTGTCAATGTTTTCATAAAATTCCTTGGTCGCTTCACTATCTAATGTTGGCGAGTTCTGAACTTGATTCACTTTCAATTGAACAGATTGAATACCGTAAGAGGCTTGTTTTTGGTGGAGTGTTTCTAATTCTTCTTCTGAAATCGGATCTCCAACAACCGTCAAGACCAATTCATTGTTACTTGACTTGTAGACTTGATTAATAACCGTATAATTGGCGAACTCTTTTCCTACAAACTGTTTGATCCCTTCTTTGCGCGCTTGTTCTATTGTCAGAGTAACTGCCGAATAGCTAGCTGGAAGAATCAACAATACAATCAAAGATATCAAGCCAATTCTCATTTTAATGCTCAGCTCTTTAAATGAAGTTAAAGGAGATTTTCTCATCAAAATTCTTGTTCCAACAATGTTGGCTAGCATGATAAAGACACAGTTGATCAAGAAAAGATAGAGAGCCCCCAATAAAAATCGTACATTCCCATTAGCTAAACCATAGCCAGCAGTACAGATAGGCGGCATCAGAGCTGTAGCAATGGCTACTCCTGGCACGATATTGTTTGCTTCTTTTTTCCTTGAACCGATCACACCAGCAATCCCACCAGCAATAGCAATGAGAACATCCCAAATGGTTGGAGAGGTTCGTGCGATCAACTCGCTACTTGCATAAGACAAGGGAGAAATCCAGAAATACAGAGTCGAGACAAGCAAACTGACCAACACTTGAGTCAATAAAACCTCTAGAGATTGCTTGATTAAACGCGTATCAAAAATAGCTAAACCGAATCCCAGTCCAACAATCGGTGTCATGAGAGGTGAAATCAACATGGCTCCTATAATGACAGCTGTTGAATTCATATTTAGTCCGATAGAGGCAATAAAAATTGCACACATCAAAATCGCTGTATCTCTCAATCGAACATGAAGGTCATCGTATAATTTCTCACGGTATTCCCGTGTTGAATAATTGGCAGTCATTTGTCCTCTCCTCTTTCCTTATTTAAATTGGTATAATAATTAAAAATAACAGCTGATAAACAGCCAAAAAATATGAGCCCATAAATCGTCAAGAAGACACTGGTAATCCTTCCAATCAAGGTCACAGCTAGGAGATCCCCGTAGCCGACAGTCGTCGAAGTCACAAAAGCATACCAAAGACCGTCTCCGTAATTTGTGATAGCAGGTTCAACTAGGAAAAGCACGCCTCCTGACCCAAAAACAAAGGTCACAAAACTCAGAGCAAACCGAGTAAAACCCGTAACCTGCATAATATGCCATAACATTTTTAAACGTTTCATTTGTTCTCCTTATTCATACTAGCTCCTGACCGAGCCGTTTTTTTTCCAATAATCAAAGTGAAGATAGGACATGATCTCCATCAGAGAAAGATAGACAAACTGATAGATCTGATTTAAGCTGATTATCAACTGATATTGTTTGAAAAATGACTGGAAGAAAGACCAGATATGACTGTCTTGAATCAGTCCCTTCTTAATATCAGACAGGATATTAGCTAAAGCTCCCAAGGACTGAAACGGTAAATCCTTGACATTTATATAGATCCGGTCCACCACATCATTCAGACTGGTATCTTGGATGGCATGAAATTCTCCAAAGAGAACTCCTGCCGCTCCAAGAGTAGAAACAAATTCCACCAAATAATTTCTGAGGAAATTTTCTCAACCTTTTCCCATAATGTGTTTAGTGCCATCCATAACGATCCCAACCAGAAAAAGGAAAGAAAACAAGCAAAGAAATTTTGCCGTAAATCCCAAAAAGCTTCAAGACTTGGTGTTGTTGGTTTTTCTAACTCTTTTCCTTGAACCGATCACACCAGCAATCCCACCAGCAATAGCAATGAGAACATCCCAAATGGTTGGAGAGGTTCGTGCGATCAACTCGCTACTTGCATAAGACAAGGGAGAAATCCAGAAATACAGAGTCGAGACAAGCAAACTGACCAACACTTGAGTCAATAAAACCTCTAGAGATTGCTTGATTAAACGCGTATCAAAAATAGCTAAACCGAATCCCAGTCCAACAATCGGTGTCATGAGAGGTGAAATCAACATGGCTCCAATAATAACAGCTGTTGAATTCATATTTAGACCGATAGAGGCAATAAAAATCGCACACATCAAAATCGCTGTATCTCTCAATCGAACATGAAGGTCATCGTATAATTTCTCACGGTATTCCCGTGTTGAATAGTTTCCGGACATTGGTTACTCCTTTTATTTCATATAATCTTGTTTCTGCATGGATGATGGTAGAGAGAGTTCTTTTCAATTTTACATATTTTAATTCTCACCTGTCATTCTTTTGAAAATAATCCTTTAAATATCCATCAGTCCATCCTTGATATTATATCAAAAATTTTACAACCTTTCTCTGAAGAAATCTATCAATTGAACAGATAGAGGAAGCAAGAAATTTTTGTTTCCTTATCCGAAGAGGGAAAAACGGTATCAGAAGAACCTTGATACTATGCGTTTTATTCTTTATAATTTAGCTATTTCAAAATTACAAGTTCTCCATTCTTAATTTCCCAAACTTGGTCAAACTTACTTAATAATTCGTTTTGGCGATGTAAAGTAACAATGACGGCACTTGGTAGTTCCAGAACTCTTTCCAATTCCATTTTAAACTGATTAGTATCCAATGCAGAGAAAGGTTCGTCTAGGATAAGCAATGGATTTTTACGATTTTTCTCACGATTTAAATACATTCGTTGTTGCTGACCACCTGACAGGGATTGTGGTGGAATTTTTTCAAAATCTTCTTCTCTGAATTTTTCATTGAAACTATTGAATAGCGTTACATTATTTTCATAACTTGAAATAAATGTATGTTCTTGTTGCAGAATCATACCGAATCTTCCCCAAAGATGGTCCAAAACAAGCCCATCTAGCACAATTTGTCCTTCAAAATCTTCATCTGTTCCATTTAAAATGTTGAGAAGACTACTTTTTCCAGACCCATTCTTACCAATAAGCGCAATTTTATCCCCTTTTTGAATCGTAGCGGAAGTAATTATCAATTTTGATTCTCCCAGTTGTTTGGAAATGTTTTTCAAAGTAATCGTATCAAAAGAATGTTGAGGTGCTTGAACTGAAACGGGTCTCCCAACAATGTTTTGAAAACTCTTGATTACAGGCTTTACGGACTCTAACATTTGTAAATCATAAAGGATTTCCTGTATTGGTTCAGAAAAAGCATTAATATATCCGAAACTCGCCACCACCTCAGGAATACCGAGTTGCTGGTGAGATAGAGAGTAGGCTAAATAAATAAACAGAACAAGACTAATGAATTCAAAAGAAACACCTGTCAATAAGATGCCTGTAATTTTTGTCAAACCATACTTAAAATACTTATCCTGCAAATTCTTTAGAGAGCTCTTTTGTTGATTTAAAAAATGCGACATAGTTAGTTTATTTACCAAATGATGTCCCATGAGCAAATCCTCCAAAGTTCGATAGTAATCTCCTTGTTTTTTCAAGTAAACCTGTCTACGATTAGCGGTCAACTTCCCAACGATTTTAGGAATTTGAATACTAATTCCAGTAGAAAAGATTAAAATCAGTGATACAATAGGATTAATTGTTCTGCTAATAATGAAAGCGTAAATGATGATACGTAAAATTTGTTTGATAAAACTCATCAATGGAGGAAGGTAATCCTTTTCCAACGAATCTAGGTCATTAGATTGATAGGAAATATACTCTGCTACTGTTTTCTGCTTGAAATCGTGGTGACTGAGTCCCAGAAGTGAACGAAACCACTCATTTTTCAAAGTAGTCGAAAAGATAATCCCCTGCTTCCAATCAAGTATCATTTGGATATAGTTACAACTCAAATAGCCAGCCACTGACATAGAGTAACCATATAGAGCTACTTGATAATCCCCTTTGATTAATGCCTGCGTGAAATACGGTAACAAAGCTGTGCAGATATTCGATACTACACCAAAAAGAAAATTAAAGAAGAGATACCATCTAATAGTTTTAAGATATGGTAGCATATACGATACTCCTTGCTAATGCGTTTTTTTACATATCGCAGAACAATCTCTACTATTCCCTATTTCAGATAGTGCGATACTCGGACATTGAGTGCAATAATTGTAAATCACACAAGTACTGCAGTTTTTACTATCATTCAAAATATAATTTGCTATTTTGTAAAATATAGGTCTATCCCATGTTTCTTTGATAGATGTAAAATGAATATTTCCAATACTTCTATTGAAAGTAAGCTTTTTCAGTTTTTCTAACGATTTAGGCTATTTCGTGACACACCCACAATCCGTGAAAATTCTGGTTATATCAGATTATGTGATTTTCGTAAGAATTTTATATTGTCTCCAATCATGGCAGTCTCCTTATTAAAAATTCTATTATTAGTTTTGTAAAAAACAGTTTTCAAATATCCTGAAATATAGCAAAAAGAGATTGGGTAAAAACTCATTGTCTCTTCTCACTCAAGGACTAAGTTCGCTTGAGCAAACTTGATCCGCACTATCGTTCCTTTTCCAACCTCAGACTCGATACGAATCTGGTGACCCAGTTCTTCAGAAATTTTCTTAGATAGATAGAGGCCAAGACCAGAGGACTGCTGGGTTAGGCGACCATTATATCCTGAAAACCCACGTTCAAAGACTCGGATCACATCACTGTTTTTTATCCCGATTCCCGTATCCTTGATACAGAGCTCTTGCCCGTCCATATAAATCTCCAGACCACCTTCCTTAGTGTACTTGAGACTGTTGGAGATGATTTGCTCAATAACCACTAGCAGCCACTTTTTATCCGTCACAATTTCTTTATCAAGGTCATGTAGATTGACACTTAAGCCTTTTTGAATAAAGAAAAGAGCATATTTACGCAGTATTTCCTTGACCAAGTCCTCAATTTGAATCTGCTTTAAGACCAAATCATCATGGAAACTTTCTAAACGCAGGTACTGCAAGACTAGATTTGTATAGGAGTCTATCTTGAAGATTTCCTGTTCTAACTGCTGCTTCAGTTGGCGGTCGGCCACTTCTGCAACTAACAATTGACTAGCTGCAATGGGGGTCTTTATCTGATGGACCCACAAGGTATAGTAATCCAGCAAATCCGTCAGTTTTCTTTCTGAATCTGACCTCTGCTGATAGAGTTCCATCTCACGCGCTTCTAATTTCTCAGCCAAGACTCTTTCCAAAGGAGATTTGGCTTCCCTCTCCCCATAGAGAATTTCCTGACGATAGACCTGCATTTCCACCAATATGTCCCAAGTGAAAAATAAGATGGTTACAAAGCAACACAAGAGGAAAAAGTAGAGAAAGTAAATTCCTAAACTGGCAAATAAAAACTGAAAGAGCAAAACTAGAAACGCTAAAGTCAGCAGATAGACAAACAGACGACTACGGGAGCGCAGATAGGCTAGAAAAAATTGTTTCCAATCAAGCATGCTTCAGTCCGTACCCTATCCCTTTCTTGGTTTCGATAAATCCTACCAAGCCCTGCTCTTCCAACTTTTTACGCAAACGAGCCACATTAACTGAGAGGGTATTGTCATCAATGAAAAAGTCACTATTCCAAAGTTCCCGCATCAGGTCATCACGCGCTACGATATTTCCTGCGTGTTCAAATAAAACGCGTAAAATCTGGAATTCGTTCTTGGTCAAATTCAACACTTGCCCTTGATAATGTAAATCCATGGATTTGGTATTGAGGATAACACCAGCATATTCCAGTAAACTCTCGTCTCGTCCAAACTCATAGGAACGACGCAACAAGCCCTGAACCTTGGCTAGAAGGACCTGCTGGTCAAAAGGCTTGGTCACAAAGTCATCCGCCCCCATATTAATCGCCATAACAATATCCATAGCCTGGTCTCTGGAAGACAGAAACATAATCGGCACCTTGGAAATCTTGCGAATCTCCTGGCACCAATGATAGCCATTAAACAAGGGCAAACCAATATCCATGAGGACCAGATGAGGCTCCGACTGGACAAAGAGACTCAAAACTTCCATAAAATCTTCTACCAGAACCACTTCAAATCCCCATTCAGAGAGCATTTTCCCGACCTGTTGACGAATAACCTGATCATCTTCTACTAATAAAATCTTGTGCATCTGATTCTCCTTTGCTAATTTTAGGAGTCTTAAATCCTTTAGTATAAATAGAGGGCTTAGTATCTAATACTTTTTTGACATTTCCTTGTCACAACAGCTCAAAAACAGATAGTGAATAACCCCATTGATATCATACCCTATTTTCAGACATAGTGCCAGCCCTACCCTTTTATTTTTAATTTTTTTAACCTTCATTTCAGTTCTTTTATCCATCCCCTTAACCAAAATTTATATCTATTCTTCCAAACCTTGAGTGTAGTTAAAACGACACTCTATACTCTTCTAACATTGAAAAGCTCCTTATCGAGTTGTATCCGTAAAAAGTTCTAGCTTTCAGATTGACAATCTGAAAAAGATTTGTTAAGATATGAATGAACGAGATTTAATATTCATTCAGAAAAGAGGTGAATCAAATTGGACAAAAAACAGGCTTTGAAATCCGCAGCTTATGAAGTTTTTTCAAAAAAAGGATACAAGGCGACAGGAATTTCAGAAATTGCTAGACAAGCTCATATGGCAGTCGGATCTTTTTATAACTATTACGAAAGTAAAGAAGCTATTTTTTTAGATATCTATATTGATGAAAACAACCGTGTTCGCCAAACTATGATCGAAGAACTAGATTGGGAAATTGATATGATTGATCTTATTAGTCAACTCTTTGCTCAATCCAGAGCACTCGTTTCTTCCAATAAAATCCTTGCAGAATGGTACAATCCTGCCATAGCAGATGAGTTGCATAGCTACTATTCCTCAGAAGAAGGGAAAGTCACGAATCCATTTCATCAATTTCTCGTGAAAAACTTTACTCATCGTTTGCAGGCTGAAGGCCATTCTCCAGAAAAAATTCAAGATATTTTACAAGTTTACAACCTATTTTACTACATGGATATGCATATCACAGAAAACGATTTTCCAGATATTAGCAAAACTGTAGAAATACTAGCAACCAACTTCATTAAAGGAATACTGAAATAAAGAAATCTTTTCTTTATTTTTTGGAAATTATTGAATGAAAAAAAATATTATTCATTCATGAAAAATTACTACACTATAGGAGTTAAAAATGAAACGAGGGAAAAAAATGTTCATAATTATTCTAACTACACTTGGAGTGCTCGGCTTTATATCTTGGGGAATCATTACCTATCTGGGACGAAGTCAAACTTTATCGATAAAATCCATTGAAAATCCCAGCGGAGATTTGTATTTAGTTCACATCACAAAACCAAAAAATCAAATATGGAAAGCTGGCTCCTTTGCTCAGTTTAAGCTTCCTGACAGCGCGTTTGGTCCAGACAAAAGTCCAGTAAAGGAGAATCAGGCTAGCCGATGGCTAACCCTTGCTTCCACTCCTGATGAGGATGAAATTCTTATTGTAACCCATAATAGTGGTAGCGTGTTTAAGGAAACCTTAACACATTTACCAGCTGGTAGTAAAATTGAAATGAGGTGGCTGGAGTCATCTTTATCTGTTAAAGACAATGACCAAGCACTGGTTTGTTTTGCCTCTGATGTCGGTATTTCTACTCTACGTCCAGTTGTGAAAGAATGGGCTGGTAAGCGCTCCATCATTCTTAATCATTTAGACAAAGGAGTAAACATTTTTGATAATGAGTTAAGAGAGCTTAGTAAGAATAATCCGAATCTAACTTATAAAACTAGCGAAAACTCTTCTCAAAGCCAAGCATTTTTAAAAAATGCGGTTGTGAAATACGGTAACCAAGCTATTTATCTCTTAACCGGCCAACCTGATGATATAAATGAGATGAAAAATTTCTTAAAAGAGAATGGGATTGACGACAAACAGATACAAACAAGTATGTTTAGAGGTTTGAAATAAAAGCAAACTGTCTTCTATGTATCTAAATCATACCATTATAGGTCAGTATGTAGAGAGCTCGTACAAACCAACTAGTAAATTATATGTGATTGTGATAAGATAAATAAAAAGAAAGGAGTTCTTATGACCAATATTTTTGATTATCTGAAAGATGTCGCATACGATTCCTTTTACGACCTACCTTTGAATGAATTAGACATTTTAGCCCTAACAGAAACCACCTACCTCTCCTTTGATAATCTAGTCTCCGCAAGTCCTCAGCGACTTTTAGACCTGGCACCTCAGGTTCCAAGGGAGCCCAACATGTTGACCAGCAAAAATCGCCTCCAGCTATTAGATGAGCTATCTCAACACAAGCGCTTCAAAAATTGCAAACTCTCCCATTTTATCAACGACATCGACCCTGGACTGCAAAAGCAATTTGCAGCTATGACCTACCGCCTCACTCTCGATACCTATCTGATTGTTTTTCGAGGTACAGATGACAGTATCATTGGCTGGAAGGAAGATTTCCACCTGACCTATATGAAGGAAATTCCTGCTCAAAAGCACGCCCTTCGCTATTTAAAGAACTTTTTTGCCCACCATCCTAAGCAAAAGGTCATTCTGGCTGGGCATTCCAAGGGAGGAAATCTAGCCATCTATGCTGCTAGTCAAATTGAGCAAAGCTTGCAAAATCAAATCACAGCAGTTTATACCTTTGATGCACCTGGTCTCCACAAAGAACTGACACAAACCGAGGGCTATCAAAGGATAATGGATAAAACCAAGGTCTTCATCCCACAAGGTTCCATCATCGGTATGATGTTGGAAATTCCGGCCTATCAAATCATCGTGCAAAGTACTGCCTTAGGTGGTATCGCCCAGCACGATACCTTTAGTTGGCAGATTGAGGACAAGCACTTCGTCCAACTGGATAAGACCAACAGTGATAGTCAACAAGTAGACACAACTTTCAAGGAGTGGGTGGCGACAGTCCCTGACGAAGAACTTCAGCTCTACTTCGACCTCTTCTTTGGCACCATTCTTGATTCTGGTATTACATCTATCAATGACTTGTCTTCCTTAAAGGCGCTTGAACACATTCATCATCTCTTTATCCAAGCGCAATCCCTCACTCCAGAAGAAAGGGAAACTATGGGTCGCCTTACCCAATTATTGATTGATACCCGTTACCAAGCCTGGAAGAATAGATAATACTCTTGAAAATTAAATGTATACAAAACAAAAGACCTAGAATACATACTTTCATGTGCATTCTAAGTCTTTTTAAATAAAATCTAACTACCAAATAATCCCTTTGTAGGCTATCAAAATGAGGACTGATAGTAGGACATAAAAGGCAAGGAAAAGCCATTTCATCTTGACACAGAGCGCTAAGTACTCCCGAATAAAGGCAGATGGTATGTAGTAGCCTGCCGTCCTACATCCGAGGCCATCTCCCTTCATATTTAACTTACGCGCATAGGTACTGGTACGAAAAACATGATAGTCATTTGTAACAAAGAGAAATTGAGGTTTGGCTACCAGTTTCTCGCCAAGTTCCTTAGAAAAGAGAAGGTTCTCATAGGTAGTCCTTGATTGATCCTCCAGAATAATCGCTTCTTGGGGAACATCTGTCTCTTCAAGCAGATAGTTTGTAATAGCCTGCGCTTCAGAAATCTTCTCATCTGCTCCTTTTCCACCGCTGGCAATAATTTTTATGTTAGAATTTTTAGACTTGTAGTAAGCTTCTACTGCCTTATCAATTCTCCTCTTTAGCAAAGGTGTTACCTTTTCTCCGTCTAACAAACCTGCACCGTGAATGATAATAAAATCATAATGCTTCTTCTTAGGAATAAAGAGATACAAGATAGAGTACAGCATAAAACCCGTAAAAGCAAAGCCAAAAATAAAATAAGAGTAGAAAATGAATACAAATAAAATGTTTAGAAAGTGATTGGTGTAAAATAATTCATTTTGAACTCCCAATCGAAATGAAATCAAGGCAAAAAATACCAAAATGACTATTCCAAGGAGCATGGAGAGATAATTGGCCTTTGAACGTCCCTCTCGCTTCAACAAAATGACCCCATTATAGATTAAAAAGATACCACTCAGAAAAAGCAAAAAAGGAAGTAAAATAAAGGGAAATATAAAAAAAGCGAAATGAATCTTCTCATACCCATTTTGATAAAAAAGGTAGCCTAGATAAAAATAACTGGAAATGAGGGATAATAAGAATAATACTGGATTCCACAAACTTCTATTATCTTTCCAAAATGACACTATAAAGGCTAATACAATTCCTATAACAAGATACATTTCTTCCTCCTTTAATGATTCTATTTTATCACAATTTTACATAGAGAAAAAGAGGGCATCTACCCCTCTCACTCCTTCATTTGACTCTCTGCATCGGCTACGACCTGTTCTAGACTGGTCTGACCAAGCTCAGCCTCCATAGCCAGCTGGATTCTCTCCAATTTTTGATCCAAAACATCATGAATATGAGCTCCAACTGGGCAATTTGGATTTGGATTGTCATGAAAACTGAAGAGTTGACCAGTCTTACCAAGACACTCAACCGCTTGATAAACATCTAATAGACTAATGTCTTTGAGATCCTTGACAATCTCTGTCCCACCTGTTCCGCGCGCGACTGAAATCAACTCTGCCTTCTTCAACTGGGACAAGGTTTTTCTGATAATGACAGGATTGACCCCGACACTAGCAGCCAGAAAATCACTGGTCACCTTGCTTTCCTTCCCCTTGAGGGCAATGATTATCAGCATATGAGTCGCAATGGTAAATCTACTTGGAATTTGCATTCTCTTCTCCTTTTTACGAGGCTACCCTGCCTCTACTCTTCTTTTTCTTTTATTATACCCTTTTCAGTTGTAATGTCAATCATTACCACCCTTTAACCAGGCATCTAATTCCCTGTCATAGCCCTCTTTCTGGGCCAATTCTCTCAGAAATTCTTGATGATGAGTATGGTGGATACCATTGACCAGACTTTCATAGTAAACCTCAAAATAGGGAAGTTTGAGGTCTTTAGCTAGCTGCAATTCAGCTGCCACATCGTAGTCCACCCGTCGGAAGTCCATATCTACCAAGCCCTTGTCATCAAACTCCAAAATCATATACTGGGCCCGTAAGTCCTTCCGCAACTGGGCATCTAGAAAGAAAGGTTGCCCAATCGAACCTGGATTGACAATCAATTGCCCACCAGTCCCGTAACGAAGCAACTGCTGGTGGATATGACCATAGACAGCAATATCACAAGGCGGATTGGTCACCAAGCGGTCAAAATCCTCTTGTTCTCCAGTGTGAATCAACTCTCTCCCCCAGTTCTTATCAGGAAGATGATGGCTAATTCCCACCGTCAAATCCCCAAACTGACGATGAATCTGGAGAGGTTGATTGTGGAGCAGTTCAATTTCTTCTAGGGAAATTTCCTCTAAAACATACTGACACTGGCGCAAGAGATAGCGTTGACTGGGACGAGTACTATCCAATTCCTTGCGGACACCATGCCACAAACTGTCTTCCCAGTTTCCCAAAACTCTAGCCGTAATCGGTAGTTGAGCCAACAAGTCCAAAATCCTTCTACGCCCTGTCCCTGGCATGAGAATGTCTCCCAAAAGCCAGTATTCATCCACTCCTAGCTGCCGCGCATCTGCTAAAACTGCCTCTAAAGCAGTGGTATTACCATGAATATCTGAAAGAAGAGCTATTTTCGTCATATCCATCTCCTCGTTTTTTCTCTTGCAATAAGTATAACATAAAAAGTCACAGCTAGAGAAATCTAGCTTTTTTTGATATACTAGATATAGATATTAGACAAGAGGAAGCGAATGACCCCGAATAAAGAAGACTATCTAAAATGTATTTATGAAATTGGCATAGATTTGCATAAAATCACCAACAAGGAAATTGCGGCTCGCATGCAAGTCTCTCCCCCTGCCGTAACTGAAATGATTAAACGGATGAAGAGCGAAAACCTCATCCTTAAGGACAAGGAATGTGGCTATCTACTGACTGACCTCGGCCTCAAATTGGTCTCTGAGCTCTATCGTAAGCATCGCTTGATTGAAGTTTTTCTAGTCCATCATTTAGACTATACAAGTGACCAGATTCACGAGGAAGCTGAGGTCTTGGAACATACTGTCTCTGACCTGTTCGTGGAAAGACTGGATAAATTGCTAGGATTTCCCAAGACCTGTCCTCATGGAGGAACTATTCCTGTCAAGGGAGAACTCTTAGTTGAAATCAATAACCTGCCACTAGCTGATATCAAGGAAGCTGGCGCCTACCGCCTGACTCGGGTGCACGATAGTTTTGACATTCTCCATTATCTGGATAAGCACTCACTTCGCATCGGTGATCCGCTCCAAGTCAAGCAGTTTGATGGCTTCAGTAACACCTTTACTATCCTTAGTAAAGACGAGGATTTACAAGTGAATATGGACATTGCAAAACAACTCTATGTCGAGAAAATCAACTAATTTCTCAAGTCCCCCAACCAACCCTGAAAGTTTTATTTTCAGGGTTTTATTTCTATCATTTGATTTTGCTTTCATTTAATTGTAGAATATTTGTAAAAAAAAAGAAAGATAGTTTAAACTATGAAAAAATCACTAAAAATTTTTGCTACATCTAAATGGTTTGACCTCTTCGGGGTTGCTTTAGTCGTTGGGATTGCGATTGCATCTGGTTACCTCAACTCCCGTCTCGATAAATTCGTAGACTGCGGACCATGGACAGCTCTTGTACCCTTTGGATTGATTTCCGTAACCAACGTTGGGATTTCCATGTTGTCCACTCGTTTCACGGGGAAATTAAGCAAATGGGGAAATTACTTTGGTATTGTTAATACCATTTTGTCCGGTGCTATTGATTATATCCTTGGAAATAAGGCGGCTATTATCACCTATCCCGTCACCTTCCTCATTTATACCTTTGCTATTAAGAAATGGGAAGCTTCGCAAGAAGGCAGACCCAACCAAATGAGCCAAAAACAGCTAAAATTGGCGGCCATCATCATTTCCATCATCGCCTTCCTCTTTGCCTTTGTGGCCAACTATATCGGCTATGGAGGAAAGATGAATCTCCTTGCCTACGTAACAACTATTGCCTTTGCACTGTCCCTCATTGCAAATGCTTTTAACGCATTGAAACTAACAACTCAGTGGGGCTTTTGGTTGATTTACAATTTCGTTCAGCTGACAAAAGCTGGTATTCAAGGAAATTTTGCCAATATCGGAAAATACATCTTTTATATCCTCAATGCAATCGGAGCTTTATTTGTCTGGAATGATGAAGAAGTGGAACAATAGGAGGAAACTCAAATAAAGAAATCTATCAGAATCTCCTTACTAAAATTTTTTATCATTTTACTTGTAACTTCCATTCTTTTGGAGTAGAATGAAGCTAGATAAAAGAGGGAGGTCTTGTCATGAAAAATCTCTTTAGAATCCATTTTACAGCAATTGCGGTTATCGATTTGCTACTATTCGCATTTTTCAGCAAAAGACCCGATACATCTTTGAGGTGGCTCTTGCTATCTGGTTTTATTTTCCTCCTTACTCAAGGACTCCTGTTATTTCGCTTGGTTGTCCGACTCAAACATCAATTCGCTGAGATTTATCCTCAAATCAATAAAAAGATTCGCTTCTACTATTTAGGGGTGCTCATCAGCGACTTTCTATTTTTTGTCCTTTTAGCCTTCGTTAGTTCTCATCGTTTTTCATCTCTTATGCCAATCATCACTGCTTGCCATTCTACTTTTTATTATATGACAACTGACCACCTAAGAGAAAACTATCCAGACTTTTACGACAAACACATCACTTTATGGGAGTGTCTCTAAGGAAAAGGAGGTTTTGGCATGAAAAAAATCATCTTCATCAAAACCATTCAACTCCTTGTCATTGATGGAATCATGCTGGCATTTTTGGCATTTAAAAAGGGGCTTACTTGGGATTGGATGTTGATTTATAGCGGTTGGCTCATTTTCTTTCATCCTGTGCTATTGACCTATCTTTCCAACCAACTTTGTGACCACTTTAGTCACCTCTATTCCCAGATTAGACCGAGATTCTGGCGTTTTACCTTACAAATCCTTCTATGGGATAGCCTGATCATTCTCTCCTTGCTGTTTTTAAGTGGTATGCCACTTTTCCTTCAGGGAACTCTCCTCATCCTAGGACACCTCATCCCTTCCTATCGCATAAGCCAAAGCCTGAAAAGAGACTTCCCAAAAGCCTATCAGGAACTGATTTCATTTTGGAGTATTTTATGATAGATAAGAAAAACCAAGCCGGCTGGGCTTGGTCTTTCTTATCTATTTTTAGTATCAAGGATAATGGTGACTGGTCCGTCATTGACCAGCTCAACCTGCATATCCGCTCCAAAAATACCTGTCTGAACGGGCACTTCTTGCGCTAGTTTTTGATTGAAAGTATCATAGAAGTCTGATGCCCTATCAGGCTTGGCTGCACCTGTAAAGGCTGGACGATTGCCTTTCTTAGTATCCGCAAAGAGGGTAAACTGAGAAATAGAGAGGATTTCTCCTTCAATATCTTTGACAGACAGGTTCATCTTGCCTTCTGCGTCTGAAAAAATCCGCATATTGACCAGTTTTCTCACAGCATAGTCCAAATCTTCCTCTTGGTCCTCTGGTCCAACACCAACCAGCAATAAGAGTCCCTGATTGATTTTTCCCTGAACCTGACCTTCGATACTCACTTGGGCTTTTGTAACCCGTTGGATAATGATTTTCATAATAGCCTTTCTAGTAAGGGCTAGGGCAATTAACCGTTAGTCCGTTTGACAGAGTATACTTCTGGCACACTCTTAATCTTGTCCACAACCGAAGTCAGTGTCGAGAGGTTGGCAATACCGAAGGATACATGGATATTAGCAAACTTCATATCCTTGGTTGGTTGAGCGTTAACAGTTGAGATATTCTTGGTTGTGTTTGAAAGAACTTGCAGTACATCGTTCAACAGTCCTGTACGGTTGAGACCATAGATATCGATATGAGCCATATACTCCTTATTTGAGTTTGAATACTGGTCTTCCCACTCCACATCAAGGAGACGTTGCTCGTAGTTTTCTTGGGCACGCAGGTTCATACAGTCCACACGGTGAATAGCCACACCACGACCCTTGGTAATGTAGCCGACAATATCATCGCCAGGAACAGGATTACAACACTTGGCAATCCGCACTAGGAGACCTGAGGCACCTTCAATGACCACTCCACCCTCATGCTTAACCTTGAGGGTTTCTTTGTTCTCAACCTTGATCTCGCCACCTTTGACAAGCTCTTCTGCTTCCGCCTTGGCCTTGGCACGTTCTTCTTCACGGCGTTCCTTTTCAGTCAGACGGTTAAAGACAGTAATCGCACCGATTTCTCCAAAACCAATAGCCGCAAAGAGGGATTCTTCTGTCTTGTAGCTGGTCTTTTGCAGAACTTGGTCCATATGACGCTTGTCCATGAATTTATTGGCCATATAGCCATTTTCTTGGAACTGAGCCATCAGCATTTCACGACCCTTGTTGACAGACAATTCCTTATCTTGATTTTTAAAGAACTGACGGATCTTGTTGCGGGCCTTGCTGGTCTTGACCATATTGAGCCAGTCACGGCTAGGTCCAAAGGAGTTCGGGTTGGTGACAATTTCAACCTGATCCCCTGTCTTGAGCTTAGTTGTCAGAGGAACCATACGGCCATTGACCTTGGCACCCGTCGCTTTTTCACCGACTTTTGTATGGATTTCGTAGGCAAAGTCAATCGGTCCTGAATCTTTTGGAAGTGAACGGACAGCTCCATCTGGGGTAAAGACATAAATCTCCTCAGCCAGGTAGTTTTCCTTAACTGAATCCACAAATTCCTTGGCATCATCAGCCTGGTCTTGGAGCTCCATCATCTCCTTGATCCAGTTCATACCAATGGCTGATTCCTTGCTGTTAACCTGCCCCTTGATGCCCTTCTTATAAGCCCAGTGAGCCGCAACCCCGTACTCAGCCACCTCGTGCATTTCCTTGGTCCGAATCTGGAATTCAATCGGCCCTTTTGGCCCATAGACAGTCGTATGGATAGACTGATAACCATTGGCCTTGCGGTTAGCGATATAGTCTTTGAAACGACCTGGCATTGGTTTCCAAAGTTCATGCACATAACCAAGCATGGCATAAACATCACTTTGGGTATCTAAAATACAGCGAATGGCAATCAGGTCATAGATTTCCTCAAAACGTTTTCTCTTATCCTGCATTTTGCGGAAAATCGAGTAAATATGCTTGGGACGACCGTAAATCTTCCCATTTAGATGACGATCTGTCGTATATTCCTCTAATTTTGTGACCACCTCATCCACCAAGGCTTCACGCTCTCTGCGTTTTTCCTTCATCATATGGGTAATCTTGTAAAACTCTGTTGGATTGAGATAACGGAAAGATAGGTCTTCCAATTCCCATTTGACGCTAGAAATCCCCAGACGGTGAGCAAGAGGTGCATAGATTTCCATAGTTTCTTTGGAAATGCGCTCCTGCTTGTCTTTTCGAAGATGTTTCAGAGTTCGCATATTGTGCAAGCGGTCAGACAGTTTGACCAAGATAACACGGATGTCCTCAGACATGGCCATGAGCATCTTGCGATGATTTTCAGCCAACTGCTCCTCGTGAGACTTGTATTTAACTTTACCAAGCTTGGTAACCCCATCTACGATTACCCGCACATCAGGTCCAAACTCTCTTTCCAAATCGTCCAAGGTCGCATCTGTATCTTCCACCACATCATGCAAGAAACCACAAGCTACCGTTACAGCATCCAGCTTGAGCTTAGCTAAAATACCTGCCACTTGGATAGGGTGAATAATATAAGGTTCACCTGATTTACGATATTGACCACTGTGGCATTCAACCGCATAGACCAAGGCCTTATGGACAAAATGGACATCCTCTTCCGTTAAATATTCTTTGGTTAAAGCGACAACTTCTTCGCCTGTTAAATTCACTTCTTTTGGCATCTATACTCTCCAATTCTTCCTACCATTTTATCACTTTTTTAAGAATATGAAAACTAGAAAAAGAGGATTCTGAAGCTATTCAATTTGTTGGAACGTATGATAGAATAAGATTCAAACTTAAAAAATAAAATTATCTGATTTTCATCTAACTTTTTTGAAATATAGGCTACTCTAAAAGTTAGTGAAATGAAAATCTTTTCTTCTGCTTAAATAAGAAAAGGTTTGATATTTTGGTAATTTTCTGATTTTTTTAGTGTATAATGGTAATAAGAACAGTATTTTACGATAATTACTGAATTTTCATCTCTCTAGAAAGGTATCTCACATGAAATCACACAAAAGACTGACACTTTTAGCCTTAGCTGTTCTTGGACTAACAAATCAAGTCGTTTTGGCTGATGATACGAGTCATTCCACTACTACCCCTATGACTAGTTCAATCAGTAGCTCAACAAATACTTCCACTAGTCATTCTACTAACAGTTCTACAAATACTTCTGCTCGTAGTTCTCAAGCTAGTACAGAAACTTCGACAAGTACAGCTAGTTCAAGTGAACAAGAAAGTAAACCTTCTCTTTCTAGGGAAACCCAACATAATCAACCTATACAAACTGGCTGGGTAAAAGAGGGGAACAAGTGGACTTTTTATAGTCAAACTGGTGTCAAATTTACAGATACCCTCTATGATGGTTATCTCTTTGATAGTCATGGCTACTTGCTTGAAAACAGCTGGTACCAAATGGGCAATAATTGGTACTATATCAATGGTTCAGGTAAATATTTATCCAACCAATGGAGCCAAATCAATGGCAAGTGGTATGCTTTTGATGGCTATGGTAGAATGTTGGCCAATGTCTGGAAAGGCGATTACTACCTCAAATCCAGTGGTGCTATGGCAGATAAGGAATGGGTCTACGACCAAAGCTACTCTAGTTGGTTTTACCTAAAATCTGGCGGACGCTATGCCCAAAAACAATGGATTGGTTCCTACTATCTAAAATCTGGTGGCTACATGGCCCACAAGGAATGGATTTATGACCCAGACTATCAAGCTTGGTACTATCTTAAGGACGATGGTGTGTATGTTACAGGAACCTATGCTGTGGATGGTAAAAACCAGCTCTTCCAAGGAAATGGAAAATGGGTTCGTGAATTAGCACAAGGTTTTCAAAAAGGACATTACTCTAAAACCATCTTTCTCGATCCAGGACACGGTGGTAAGGATCGCGGGGCTTATTACTATGGCATAGCTGAGAAAGAATTGAACCTACAAGTTTATCGTAAGCTACGTAAACGACTAGAAGGACTCGGCTATACCGTTCTCACCTCTCGAGATAGTGATATAGACGTTGATTTTATTACCGAGCGTTCTCGTATGGTCAACAAGACCAATGCTGACTTTTTCATTAGCCTTCATTTCAATGCAAAAGGGAATGATACGACCGTTAATCTTGGTATCCAGACCTATTCTTACAAGGATGAACCTGGTTTCCCTAGCAAGATTAACAAAGATTGGCACAACAATCCTGAACGGATGAGTGAAAGTAATCGTCTCGCAGCCGATATCCATTCTTCACTGCTAGCTGAAACTGGAGCTAGAGATGCTGGGCTCTTGCAAGCAACCTTTGCTGTTCTACGTGAAACAGCTAAACCAGCTGTTTTGCTAGAGATGGGATATATGGATAATCCAGAAGAAAACCAAAAAATCCGCAGCAGTGACTACCAAGATAAACTGGTTGAAGGGATTGTTAAGGGAATCCAAAAATATTATGCTGGCAATTAAAACAGTTTAAGCCTCGAACTAACTCGAGGCTTATTTTTTATCCAAACCATCTTCTTTCTAGACCTATTTCCTTTTCCAGCTTATTCTCCCCAACTGTGCTATACTTAATCTATACTCAATGAAAATCAAAGAGCAAACTAGGAAACTAGCCGCAGGTTGCTCAAAGCACTGCTTTGAGGTTGCAGATAAAGTTAACGCGGTTTGAAGAGATTTTCGAAGAGTATTAGTACATTCTTTGAGATTGGAGCTAATATGAAAATCCATAAAACCGTGAATCCTGTTGCTTATGAAAATACCTATTACTTGGAAGGTGAAAAGCACCTTATGGTGGTTGACCCTGGTAGCCATTGGGAAGCCATTCGTCAGACAATAGAGAAGATCAACAAACCAATCTGCGCTATTCTCTTGACCCATGCCCATTATGACCATATCATGAGTCTGGACTTGGTTCGCGAGACTTTTGACAATCCTCCTGTCTATATCGCAGAGAGTGAAGCCAGCTGGCTCTATACTCCTGTCGATAATCTCTCTGGTCTCCCTCGCCACGATGATATGGCAGATGTAGTCGCAAAACCGGCTGAACACACCTTTATCTTTCACGAAGAATACCAACTGGAGGAATTTCGTTTCACTGTCTTGCCAACACCAGGTCACTCTATCGGCGGTGTTTCTATCGTCTTTCCGCAAGCTCATTTGGTCTTGACAGGTGATGCTCTGTTCCGTGAAACAATCGGACGAACGGACCTTCCGACTGGTAGCATGGAGCAACTCCTCCATAGTATCCAGACTCAACTCTTCACCCTACCAAACTACGATGTCTATCCAGGACATGGTCCAGCTACTACTATTGCTCACGAAAAGACCTTCAATCCCTTTTTCTAACAGAATGGTGACAATGACTATCGCATTTTAAGTAAACTATCCAGCAAGTCTTTTCATTACAAAAGGCATCCAATCAAGGTTTTCACTCCTGATTGGATGCCTTTTTTCTGATGACTAGATTTTTTGCCTTACCAAATAATCACGCGCTCTTCTGGTGAACGCCACATACCGTCTCCTTCTTTGACATCATAGGTTGTAAAGAAATCATCGAAGTTTGGTACTTGTACATTGACACGGAGTTTGGCTGGTGCGTGCACATCGACGCTAGCCAAGAGTTTCATAAATTCTGGACGACCTTTCATGCGCCAGATGCGACCGAAGTTGTAGAAGAATTCTTCTGCTGAGAAGTCCGGTTCTCTCTTAGCTGCTTCAAGCGCTGCAGCGATTCCTCCCAAGTCAGCCACGTTTTCTGACACAGTCAATTTACCATTAATGGTTGCTCCATAAGAATCTTGTCCATCAAACTGGTCAATAACTTTTTGTGTTTTCTCCTTGAAGGCAGCATAGTCACTCTCTGTCCACCAATCCTTGAGACTACCATTTTCATCAAAGGAAGCTCCGTTGGTATCAAAGGCGTGGGAAATTTCATGGGCAATAACTGCCCCAATACCACCGTAGTTAGCAGAAGATGACTGATGCAAGTCATAGAAAGGCGCTTGTAAAATAGCCGCTGGGAAGACAATCAGGTTCTTCTGTGGATTGTAGTAGGCGTTGACCATATGAGCAGGCATGCCCCATTCCTTGTAATCTACAGGCTGGTTCCACTTGCTCCAACTGTGCTTGATTTCAACACGCGCAAAGGCTAGAGCATTGTCAAAAAGACTAGCAGTCTCATCCACTACCTTGTCCTTGTAGCGTTCTGGTAATTCTTCTGGGTAACCGATATAAGGCTTAATGACATTGAGTTTGACGATGGCCTTGTCACGAGTTTCAGGAGTCAACCAGTCATTTTTAGCCAAGCGTTCCTTATAGACATCAATCATGGTTGCCACTTTTTTCTCTACGTCTGCCTTAGCCTCTGGAGAGAATTTTTCATGTGCATACCAAAGACCCAAGGCTTGTTTGAAAGGCCCTTGTGCTAGCTGGTAGGCTGCCTTGACCTTGTCTTTAGCTTCTGGAACTCCTGAAAGCGCACGGCTATAGGCACCTGACAAGACACGGATTTCTTCTGTTAAATAGCTGGTTGAAAGATTCACAACACTCAAAATCAAGGTTGCCTTGAGGAGAGGCCAGGCCTCTTCACTATAGAATTGGTCTGCTGCTTGCCAGAAACGTTCCTCGTCTACGATAACCTTGTCTGGCACTTGTCCAAGAACGGCTTTGAAGAAGTCATCCAAAGGTAGGGCAGGCGCAAATTTCTTGAAATCTTCGTAATCATATGGATGGTAAAGTTTAGCATACTCTGAACTTTCTTCATTAGAAAGCACCACTGCTGCAATTCGGCGATCCAATTCTAGTCTTTTCTCAAGCAAGTCTTCAATTTCTACATCAGAGAAATCATAAGCCTTGAGGAGATTTGCGCTACTTTCTTTCCAAAGAGTCAAGAGCTCTTCGCGCTGAGGATGGTCTTCTGCATAGTAGGTCGTATCTGGCAGGATTGTGCTTGGAGCACTAGCCCACAGAACATTGATTCTGGCATCCATAAAGTCTGGCGATACACCAAAAGGAAGGAAGTTTGGTTTTCCTGCAAGCTCAAACTCTGCTAGTCTAGCTGTAAAATCTGCAAAAGTCTCCAATTCTTGGAATTCTTTAAGAAGAGGCAAAACAGGTGTAATACCGTCAGCCTCTCTCTTATCAAAATCACGAACTAGGCGGTGGTATTTGATAAAATTTTCCAAGATAGAATCCTCAGGCACTTCTTCTCCTGCCAACCACTTGTCTGTTGTCGCTAGCATCAGGTTTTCAATTTCCTGGTCTAAATCAACAAAACCTCCCGTTTGAGACTTATCTGCTGGAATTTCAGCTGTCTTCTGCCATTCTCCATTGATAGCATCATAAAAATCGTCTTGATAACGTGTCATCTTGTTCTCGCTTTCATTTGTACTTGTTTTTAGCTTAACAAAAATTACCTGGGAATGCAATTAAAAATGAACTGATATTTTCTATTGTTTTTCAGTTATTATTTTAATTTTTTCAAAAATTAACTTGACTTAATTTTTTTTTTAAGGTATATTAAGAGACAGGAGGAATACAACTGTATGATACGTATCGAAAACCTCAGTGTCTCCTACAAAGAAACGTTGGCACTTAAGGATATTTCACTAGTGCTCCAAGGACCAACAATTACCGGTATCATTGGTCCAAACGGTGCTGGGAAATCAACATTATTAAAAGGGATGCTGGGAATTATCCCACATCAAGGTCAGGCATTTCTCGATGACAAGGAAGTTAAAAAATCCTTACATCGAATCGCCTATGTCGAACAAAAAATCAATATCGACTACAACTTTCCCATCAAGGTCAAGGAATGTGTCTCGCTAGGACTATTTCCCTCTATTCCTCTCTTTCACAGTTTAAAAGCTAAACATTGGAAGAAAGTGCAAGAGGCCCTTGAAATTGTCGGTCTAGCTGACTACGCTGAACGTCAAATCAGTCAACTGTCTGGAGGTCAATTCCAGCGGGTCTTGATTGCCAGATGTCTGGTGCAGGAAGCCGACTATATCCTCTTGGATGAACCCTTTGTTGGGATTGACTCAGTCAGTGAGGAAATCATCATGAATACGCTGAGAGATCTGAAAAAAGCTGGAAAGACGGTTCTCATCGTCCACCACGACCTCAGCAAGGTTCCCCACTACTTCGATCAAGTCTTGCTTGTCAATCGAGAAGTGATTGCCTTTGGTCCAACCAAAGAAACCTTTACCGAAGCCAATCTCAAAGAAGCTTACGGTAATCGACTCTTTTTCAATGGAGGTGACCTATGATTGCAGAATTTATCGATGGATTGCAAAAATTCCATTTCTTACAAAATGCCTTGATAACAGCTATTGTCGTCGGGGTCGTAGCTGGAGCTGTAGGATGTTTCATCATCCTACGCGGGATGTCACTCATGGGAGATGCCATTTCACATGCTGTCTTACCAGGTGTAGCCCTCTCCTTCATCTTGGGCGTTGACTTCTTTATCGGAGCCATTGTCTTTGGATTGCTAGCTGCCATCATCATTACCTACATCAAGGGAAACTCGATTATCAAAAGCGATACCGCCATCGGCATTACCTTTTCTTCTTTCTTAGCCCTCGGTATCATCTTGATTAGTGTCGCTAAAAGTTCAACTGACCTTTTCCATATCCTTTTTGGTAATATCCTAGCCGTCCAAGATACGGATATGTTTATTACTATGGGTGTTGGGGCAGTCATTCTCTTGTTAATCTGGATTTTCTTCAAGCAACTCTTGATAACTTCCTTTGATGAACTCTTGGCTAAAGCCATGGGAATGCCTGTCAATTTCTATCACTACCTTCTCATGGTACTCTTGACTCTCGTGTCTGTGACAGCCATGCAAAGTGTCGGAACTATCCTGATTGTAGCCATGCTGATTACCCCAGCTGCAACTGCTTATCTTTATGCTAATAGCCTGAAAAGTATGATTTTCCTTTCCTCAACCTTTGGAGCTACAGCTTCAGTTTTGGGACTCTTTATCGGTTATAGCTTTAACGTTGCGGCAGGTTCTAGTATCGTGCTCACAGCCGCTAGTTTCTTTCTCATTAGCTTCTTTATCGCTCCAAAACAACGATATTTGAAACTGAAAAATAAACATTTGTTAAAATAAGGGGCAAAGCCCCAATAAATTGGAGGATCTAATGAAAAAATTAGGTACATTATTGGTTCTTTTTCTTTCCGCCATTGTTCTTGTAGCATGTGCTAGCGGAAAAAAAGATGCAGCTTCTGGTCAAAAACTAAAAGTTGTTGCTACAAACTCAATCATCGCTGATATTACTAAAAATATTGCTGGTGACAAGATTGATCTTCACAGTATCGTTCCTGTTGGTCAAGACCCACACGAATACGAACCACTACCTGAAGACGTCAAGAAAACTTCTCAAGCTGATTTGATTTTCTATAACGGTATCAACCTTGAAACAGGTGGCAATGCTTGGTTTACAAAATTGGTAGAAAATGCCAAGAAAACTGAAAACAAAGACTACTTTGCAGTCAGCGAAGGCGTTGATGTTATCTACCTTGAAGGCCAAAACGAAAAAGGCAAAGAAGATCCACACGCTTGGCTTAACCTTGAAAACGGTATGATTTTTGCTAAAAATATCGCAAAACAATTGAGCGCCAAAGACCCTAGCAATAAGGAATTCTACGAAAAAAATCTCAAAGAATATACTGAAAAACTAGACAAGCTTGATAAGGAAGCTAAGGAGAAATTTAACAACATCCCTTCTGAGAAAAAACTTATCGTAACCAGCGAAGGATGCTTCAAATACTTCTCTAAAGCCTATGGTGTCCCAAGTGCCTACATCTGGGAAATCAACACTGAAGAAGAAGGAACACCTGACCAAATCAAGACCTTGGTTGAAAAACTTCGCCAAACAAAAACTCCTTCCCTCTTTGTAGAATCAAGCGTGGATGACCGTCCAATGAAAACTGTTTCTCAAGACACAAACATCCCAATCTACGCACAAATCTTTACTGACTCTATCGCAGAACAAGGTAAAGAAGGCGACAGCTACTACAACATGATGAAATACAACCTTGACAAGATTGCTGAAGGATTGGCAAAATAATACTCTTCGAAAATCAAATTCAAACCACGTCAACGTCGCCTTGCCGTACTCAAGTACAGCCTGCGGCTAGTTTCCTAGTTTGCTCTTTGATTTTCATTGAGTATAAGCCTCTGAAAAACGTCATTCTCACATGAGCTGGCGTTTTTTCTCTGCCCATATTTCCAGTCAAATCATTGGAAAATTCTGACTGTTTCAGCTAAAATGGAAGAAAAAAGATTGGAGTATCCTATGGTAACTTTTCTCGGAAATCCTGTGAGCTTTACAGGTAAACAGCTACAAGTCGGCGACAAGGCACTTGATTTTTCACTCACTACAACAGACCTTTCTAAAAAATCTCTGGCTGATTTTGATGGCAAGAAAAAAGTCTTGAGTGTCGTGCCTTCTATCGATACAGGTATTTGCTCAACTCAAACGCGTCGTTTTAATGAAGAACTGACTGGACTGGATAATACCGTTGTCTTGACTGTTTCAATGGACCTCCCTTTTGCCCAAAAACGTTGGTGCGGTGCTGAAGGTATTGAAAATGCCATCATGCTCTCAGACTATTTCGACCATTCCTTTGGACGTGATTATGCTCTCTTAATCAATGAGTGGCATCTATTGGCACGCGCAGTCTTTGTCCTCGATACTGACAATACTATTCGCTACGTTGAATACGTGGACAATATCAACTCTGAACCAAACTTTGAAGCCGCAATTGCAGCTGCTAAAGCCCTATAGAAAAAATCCTCTGTCACAAAGAGTTCCCTACTCTTTGAAACGGAGGATTTTTTGTTTACGAGTATATATAAGTTCAATCAGATAAAAGCAACTACCTTACTCTACAGATTTCAAGGCTTCAAGCATATCAACCTTTCTCAGATGATGATTGACGAAGAAACCAAGCAAGGTCAAAATGATGCTTACTGCTGCCACTGGGATTACATAGACTTCCCAGCCTACCTGCGGATAAAAGAGAATAGTAGCAGGCGAAATCATTTGAATCAAAAATTGATGTAAATAGAAACCAGATACCAAACCAAGTACGATTCCCACAAGGGACAGCACAATCGTCTCACGGTAAATGTAGAGAGTGACTTCATTATTATGAAAACCGAGAACCTTGATAGTGGAGAGTTCACGGATTCTCTCAGCTACGTTAATGTTGGTTAGATTGTAAAGGATAACGATAGCCAACAGAACCGATACGATGACCAAGATGGTCATGGTCTGATTGAGGGAGCTAGCGACGGAGTCAAAGAGTCGAATGGCTGAAGCATTTTGGACAACGCTGGACACCGCAGCTTGATTCATAAGTAAGCCGGCCTGCCTTTCGATACTAGTTGCACTGGTATCCCTTAGCGAAACCAGATAAGTGTTGGCTTGGGGTAGCTGGCCGTAAATTTGCTCATAGCTAGCCTGACTCATATAAATAAAGTGACCAACGTAGTTCTCAGTAATAGCAGCAACCGTTAATTCCTTACCTTCAATTTCTAGAGTTTGTCCAACCTTGACACCTGCCAGCTGGGCAAGTTTAGCTGTAATAACGACGCCATCTTTTAATGTCAGCTCCTGCTGACGATTTTGCAGATGGATAAAGGGAGTCAAATCCTCCTTCTCTGTCATCATAAGAGTAACAGTCTGAAGACCAGCCTTACCTTTGAAATCCTTGTCTAGCGTTTTAGAATAGATTTTCTGATAGGCTTGGATGGCCTGCCCTTTCAACACTTCTTCTAGATTTGCCTTGTCTTGATTGGTCGCACTAAGATTTTCAGAGACAATCATTTGATACTGTTGGATTTGTTGAAACTGTCTAGACGGAACTCCTGCTACAGATGATTGGATTCCCAAACCTGCAAAGAGCAGAGCGACTGAACCTGCCACACCAAAGATCGTCATCAACATCCGTTGCTTATAACGGAAAATATTGCGAGCTGTTACCTTATGGGTAAAACTGAGACGGCGCCAGATAAAACTGATACGCTCCAGTAAGATTTTAGCTCCCTTAACAGGTGGTTTAGGCAGTAAAAGCTGGGCTGCTTCATCGTGCAGTTCCTTCCGAGCCACCAGATAGGCTGGTAGAACACTAGCTAACCAACTCAAACCAAGAGCTAGTAAACTATAGCTCCAATAGAACTGAATCTGGTTTTCTCCCACCACCATACCTTTTGTAATGACACTTGAAATCACACTAGCTAGTAAATAATGGCCAAGTATACTACCTAGAGCCGTTCCGACAGTCCCAGCTACTAGACCATAGAGGAGAAATTTAGCGATAATATCCTTACTGCGATAGCCCAAGGCCTTAAAAATACCTGCATGTGTTCGCTCTTCATCCACAAAACGAGTCATAGTTGTAAAGGTCACCATAGCTGCTACGGCATAAAGCACTACAGGAAAGATATTGCCCACTGCCCGAATACTGGCTGAAGCATTACTGTACATGAGGTAGCCCTGACCACCTGGCATGGTCTGACGATTATAGACTTGATACTTGGGCTCAGCCAAATCATCCAAGACTTGCTGATGTTTTTCTAATTTTTCCTTTTCTTGAGCTAGACTTTGTTCAGCCTGCTTTAGTTTGTCCTCTTCCTTGCCCAATTCCTGCTTGGCTTGAGTAAGTTGAGCACTGGTCTGCTCTCTCTGGGCTTGAGGAAGCAAGGCCAGTTGACTTTCTTGAGCCTGTATACGAGCTTGAGCAGCTGCCAAACGACTCTTGCCTTCCTGCAAATTAGCCTGAGCTCGGTCAAGAGTTTCTTGCCCCTTATCGAGAGACTCTTGGCCTTCTTTTTTCAAGAGTTGCAGACGTGCCTTGCCATTATCTGACAAAGCTTGTTCAAGTTCTTCCTGATGTTGCTTGGATTTTTCTTCATAAACTGATGAAAATGCATTTAAGCCTGCTAAATCTTGATATTTCAAACGAGCTATATTGTAGACTTTCTGATCAAACTGGCTAGGCAAAATCACCCCGTATGCTGTCAGAGTCCCGCTTCCGCTTCCTGCGTAGCCCATATCTCGCTGGGAAAGGATTTCAGCCGAATCCACAAAACCAGTAATGGTATATGTATGATTTTTTAAAGAGGAATGACCGCCTTCTTTTTCTTTAAAACTAATCTCCTGTCCTAATCGATATTGCCCCTGCAGATGATTGGCCAAAGCGATTTCCTGGTCTGACTGAGGAAGTCGTCCCTCTCTGAGATGAAAGGTTGAAATTCGCTCTGGCTTGGAATACAGCCGAATAGCATCTTGCCCATTATCCATAGTCACATCTGTCAAGTAGCCAAACTCGACCTCTGCGCCCTCTATCTGTTCTAGTTCTTTTTGATCTGCTTGATCCAAGCCATAGTTAGACATGACTGCCAAATCCAAGGTTTTAGCAGTTGTTAAATAATCATTAGCTGTCGCCTCCATGTTGGGGCTAGTCACTTTGAGGCCTACTAGGGCTAAAGAACCCAGCATCATCAATGTCAAGATAGATAAAAAGCGTCCCTTGGAGCCTGTAAAGGACTGAATTAAGTCCTTCCAATAGGTTTTTCGCTTGATCATGCTAGTACTCCAAACTGTCGATATCCTGAGGATACTGGTTCCTCACCACATCCTTGACACTGGCATCGTGCATATGAATCACGCGATCAGCAATGGGCGCCAAAGCTCCATTGTGAGTCACGATGATTACCGTCGCTCCCTTTTGACGAGACATATCTTGCAGAATTTTCAAAACCTGCTTGCCCGTCTGATAATCCAAGGCGCCTGTCGGTTCGTCACAAAGGAGAATTTTAGGATTTTTAGCTACCGCGCGTGCAATGGAGACTCGCTGTTGCTCCCCTCCAGAAAGCTGGGCTGGAAAGTTATTGAGACGATGAGCCAGACCTACATCTGTCAAGACCTGTTCAGGATTCAAGGCATCTGTCACGATTTCTGAAGCCAACTCCACATTTTCCTTAGCGGTTAGATTGGAAACTAGATTATAAAACTGAAAAACAAAGCCTACATCATTGCGGCGGTAATTGGTTCTCTGGTGCGAACTATAGTCTGCAATATTGGCACCATCAATCCAGATTTCCCCTTCATCATTAGTATCCATCCCCCCAAGAAGGTTAAGAACCGTTGACTTGCCTGCACCAGATGCACCTAGAATAATAACCAATTCACCCTTTTCAATCTCAAAATTCACATCACGATTAGCCACAATCTCCGTGTCCCCAACCTTATAACGCTTGTAACAGTGTTTCATCTCAATATAAGCCATTAGTGCTACCCTCTCTTAAACAAATTACTTCATATTACCATTATAACGCTTTTTCAACTAGTTGGAAACTGCTTACATTCTCAAATCCTTATTAAAAGGCAGTCTCAAACTACTGCCTTCTATCACCTTCTTAAAAATAAAATTGAACCAGATCACCTTCTGCTGTTGCCACCGAAATACAATCTTTCCCCATGCATTTCACTTCTGCTTTTTCTTGATTCATTTTAATCACACTCTTCTCAATATCTGGATAAGAAACTCGCAAATTTCCCCCACTCCTTGATAAAATGGTCAACTGTAAGAGTTTTTTATCTGCCCAACTCATGCTAACTTCAAAATGTCCACGTGTCATTAAGCCTGAAACAGAACCTCTTGACCAAGCATCAGGTAGGGCAGCTAGAGGCACCAGATGATCTGTATGAGACTGGAGTAACATTTCTGCCATTCCACTGCTAGCACCAAAATTGCCATCTATCTGAAAAGGAGGGTGGCTACACCAAAGATTTGACAAGGTCGATGACTTTAATTGCTCTGCTAATAATTTATGGGCTCGATTGCCATCTCCTAGACGCGCCCAGAGATTGATCTTATTAGCCTTGGACCAGCCTGTGCCACCATCTCCACGATCATTGAGGCTAGCACGCGCCGCTTCAAGATACTCTTGTCCCTTATAGCTAAAGAGATTGCCTGGATAGAGTCCCACTAGATGGGAAGCGTGCCGATGCTGGGTCTCCACTTTCTCATTTTGAAAATACTGCTCTTCCTCCTCATACCACTCCCTGATTCGACCAGATTGAGTGATTTGAAGAGGATTAAGCAAGTCAAACTTCTCCTTGACCTCAGTCAACAAAGCCTCATCCAGTCCCAATTCCTGAGCAGCCTGAATAAAATCATGAAATAACTGCCAAATCAGAGATTGGTCATAGGTATTGCCAATCGAAATCGGCCCATGTTCTGGAGAATAAGACGGAGAAGACACCCAACGCTGCGCCTGCCTATCCTCATGTAAAAAATCATTCCAAAAACGAACCGTTTCCCTCAACATGGGATAAATTTTATCCCTGAGATAGTCTTGGTCCCTGTAAAATGTATAGGCTTCATAAACGGTTTGCATCATCCATGCATTGGCAGCTGGTGACCAACCCCAATAGTAATCCCAACCAGGTGCCGTCCAGCCAAAAGGAGTCGCTTGAGTATGAACCAACCAACCATTCTCCTCCCCTTCCTGAGAGACGATTCCTGCATACCTTGCAGCCGCTAGACGACCATAGACACGCAAATCATCGATATAGTTGATGACTGGAAAAGCCGTCTCTAGAAGATTAGTAACATAGGCTGGCCAATAATTCATCTGCAGATTGATATTCAGGTGATAGTCCGAATTCCAAGGAGGATTATCGACCGCATTCCAGACTCCCTGTAGGTTAGCTGGTAGAGCATCTGAGCAATCTCTAGAAGAACTAATCAATAAATACCGTCCATACTGGAAGAACAATTCCTCCAAAGCATGCCCCTCTTGTGGCTTATAATTTTTTAGCAAATCATCTGTAGTGGATACGTCAACATCAGCTTCCAAATCCAATTGAACACGCTGGAATAATGCTTGGTAGTCCTCAATATGCCTTGATTTCAATTGGGTATAGCCCTTTTCTTTAGCTATCTCCACCAAGTCTTTTACCTGTTGCTCTAAATCTAGTTTCTTGCGATAATTGCTAGCAGAATTTTGGGCAAAATCCGTCTTAGCCGCCAAGAAGAGATTGGTATAACTGGCTCCTGATATCTGAACCTTATCTGACCAAACTCTAATATCCCCATCTGTTTCCCAAGATAAACAGCTAGCAAACTGCAGGTCATTGTCCTTAACTCTTCCCTTCATCAAGATATAAGAATCAGTAATATCCAACTTGCATTCCTTGTAATCAGATTTCTCCTGCTCATACTTTCCATCAGAAGCCAAATCACGACTTAGCGACAGTTCTATAGTAAAATCTAGAGTTTCCGCCCCTTCCTTAGTAAAGCGCTGAACTAAGAGATCATCTGGAAAACTCGCAAAAGCTTCACGTTCAAATTTCGTTCCCTTATAGACATAAGAAGTCGTCGCAAGCGCCTTACTGATATTCAGCTGTCTCTGGTAATCCGTCACCTGAGACAAAGTCGTACCTTGCTGACTGAACTCAATATGAATATCTCCAAAGGACAGATAGGTCCCATATTGACTCGTTTGGGGCCCAACTAGGTGCTGTTCAGCCAGTTCCTTAGCCCGATTGTAATCTCTCTTTTCCAAAGCCCGCCGAATCTCAGCTAAAAAGTTATGCTGATCCTGAAGATTTCCACCCTGATAATCTGAACTAGCAGGAAGTGGACCACCAGACCAGAGACTTTTTTCATTGAATTGAATCCGCTCAGCCCCTATAAGGCCAAATACTTTTGCTCCTAAAGAACCATTGCCTATCGGTAAGGCCTCTTCTTCCCAACCCTTATATGTCGTTGACGCTGGTTGCTTGTAGGCCAATACATAATCTTGTTTTTTATTCCTTATCATACTACCATACTAACATAAAAAGCCTAGAAATCAATTCTAGACTTACAATTTTTATTTTCCAAGGTAGTATTCAGAAACTACGTTCAATTTTTCGTCGAATTCGAATACCAATGGTGGGAAGTTAGGGATTTCCACGTCCATGATTTCGTCGTCTGACAAACCTTTGATGTGTTTTACAAGGGCACGGATTGAGTTACCGTGAGCTCCTACGAATACGTTTTTACCATCTTTAAGAGCTGGAGCGATTTTATCTTCCCAGAATGGAAGGGCACGTTCCAAAGTCACTTTCAAGTTTTCAGCATCTGGAATAACTGAATCGTCAAGTGAAGCGTAACGACGGTCTGTGTGAGCTGAGTGCTCATCATCACGATCCATGTTTGGAGGCAATACATCGTATGAACGACGCCAGATGTGAACTTGCTCATCACCAAATTGTTCAGCAGCTTCAGCTTTGTTTTTACCAGTCAAACCACCGTAGTGACGTTCGTTCAAACGCCATGATTTTTCAACTGGAACCCACAATTGGTCAGAAGCTTCAAGAGCCAAGTTAGTTGTTTTAATCGCACGTTTCAATACTGAAGTATAAGCTTGGTCAAATTCGATACCAGCTTCTTTGATCAATTTACCAGCGTCAATCGCTTGTTGTGTACCTTTTTCAGACAAATCAACATCAGCCCAACCAGTGAAAAGGTTAGCTTTGTTCCATTCAGACTCACCGTGGCGAGCAAAAACCAATTTTACCATTAGATGGATTCTCCTTTAAATTTTCCGAGGTTTTCCCTCGTTTATCTATTCTATTTTACACAATTTTTCACAAAAAAGCTAGTCAAAACCAAAAAGGAAAGGACTGTTTGGCAATCCTTTTCCTTCTTAGTATCATACAACAACCCTATTTCTCTTCAAATCCTTCTGCGACTGCGTCCGCGAAGTTTTCTTCTACGATGCTTGCACAGTGGTCACAGATAACTGCGTGGTAGCTGCGTTCTGCTGTTGTTGGGTCGATACGACGGCAACGGTCACATACATCACCTGCAGCGCGTTCTACTGTGAAGGCTACATCTTCGAAGCTAACGGCAGCTTCTGGAGCTGGTCCTTCTGCGATGGTCAAGTCAGATACAATCAAAAGTTGAGCTACATTGCTGTTTACTGCTTCGAGTAGAGTTTTCACAATTTCGTTTGGATAAACTGTCAAGTGTGCTTCAAGTGATTTACCGATAACTTTTGCATTACGCGCTTCTTCCAAGGCTTTTTGAGCTTGTCCACGGAAGTCCATGAAGGCTGCCCATGTGCCCAAGATTTCCTCTTGGTTAGCAAAAGTTTCTGCTTCTGGCAATTCTGACAATTGAACGAAGTCTTCTGCTTCAAACTCAAGATATGACCAAATTTCCTCTGCTGTGTGAGGAAGAATTGGTGTCAAGAGTTTGGTGATTTTCACAAGAATGTCATAGAAGACAGTCTGCATTTGACGGCGTTCCAGTGATTTGGCACCTTCGATGTAAACAACATCTTTAGCAAAATCAAGGTAGAAGGCTGACAAGTCAACGTTGATAAAGTTCACCAAGGCCTTGTAGATTGTCAAGAATTCAAAGTTTGCATAAGCATCACGAATGGTCTTGACAAGCTGATTAAAGCGAATCGTCATGTACTTATCAACTGAACGAAGCTCATCGTAAGCTACTGAATCTTGAGCTGGGTTAAAATCAGAGGTATTGGCAATCAAGAAACGAAGAGTGTTACGGATCTTACGGTAAGTTTCAGAGACTTGGCTCAAGATATCCATAGAGATACGCACGTCGTTGCTTGAGTCTACACTTGTTACCCAAAGACGCAAGATTTCTGCACCAAATTGTTTTTCAACATCACTTGGAGCAATGGTATTTCCAAGAGATTTAGACATCTTCTCACCTTTACCATCAAGGGCAAAACCTTGTGACAGAATTTGTTTGTAAGGTGCTACGCCATGGTTGGCAACAGATGTGATGAGTGATGAGTTGAACCAACCACGGTATTGGTCAGAACCTTCTAGGTAAAGGTCTGCTGGGTAAGTCAACTCAGGACGGTTTACTACAACTCCATTCCATGATGAACCTGAGTCAAACCAAACGTCCATGATATCTGTTTCTTTCTTGAACTCACCATTTAATGAACCTGGATGAGTAAATCCTTCTGGCAAGAGGTCCTTAGCATCACGTTCCCACCAAATGCTTGAACCATGTTCCTCAAAGAGTTGAGCTACGTGTTCAATAGTTTCAGCAGTCATAATCGCTGTACCGTCTTCAGCATAGAAGATAGGAAGTGGAACACCCCAAGCACGTTGACGAGAGATAACCCAGTCGCCACGGTCACGAATCATATTGTAAAGACGGACTTTACCCCATTCTGAGTGGAATTTCACTTTTTCAATTTCATCCAAGATTTCTTGGCGGAATTTAGAAACTGAGGCAAACCATTGTGGAACTGCACGCCAGATGATTGGTTTCTTGGTACGCCAGTCAAATGGGTATGAGTGAGAGATTTCTTCTTGGGCAAGAAGGAGGTTACCAAGTTTTTCAATAACAGTTGGAACTACCTTTTCATAGAATTGACCTTCAAACTCAGGACCAGCATTAGCCATCATGATACCACGTTCGTCAACAGTCACTGCGACTTCAAGACCATTAGCAATACCAACATTGTAGTCATCCTCACCAAAACCAGGGGCTGTATGGACAATACCAGTACCAGAGTCAGTGGTAACGTGGTCACCAAGGATAACCAACTCATCTACAGCTGTATCCCATGGGTGTTCTGTTACGATGTGGTTGAGTTCTTGACCACGGTAAGTTGCCAACACTTGAACATCAGCCCAACCAAATTTCTCAGACAAGCTAGTCAATAATTCTGCAGCAACGACAAACTTACGAGTTTCACCAGCAGGTTGAACCAAGACGTAATCAATATCTGCACCAACAGTCAAACCACGAGAAGCTGTGATGGTGAATGGAGTAGTTGTCCAGACTACGATATAAGTATCTGTATCTAGAACACCTTTGCCATCTTTTACCTTGTTGCCATAGTAAAGGGAAGTTGAAACCAAATCATGGTATTCAATCTCTGCTTCAGCAAGAGCCGACTCAGATGACCAAGACCAGTAAACTGGTTTAGCACCACGGTAGATGTAACCTTTATTAGCCATCTCACCAAATACACGGATTTGAGCTGCTTCATAGTCAGGAGTCAAAGTCACATATGGATTTTCCCAGTCACCAGAAACACCCAAACGTTTGAAGTCTTCGCGTTGTTTATCTACTTGAGAAAGAGCGTATTCACGGCAAAGTTTCAAGTACTCAACCAAGTCCATTTCTTTGCGTTTGATACCTTGTTTTGCCAAAACTTGCTCGATTGGCAGACCATGTGTATCCCAACCTGGAATATAAGGAGCATAAAATCCTGACATAGACTTAGAACGAACAATGATATCTTTTGAAATCTTGTTCATAGCGTGTCCAACGTGAATATTTCCGTTCGCGTATGGAGGACCATCATGCAAGGTGAAATGAGGTTTTCCTTGGTTCAATTCTTGACGACGTTGGTAAAGTTTTGCATCTTCCCATTCCTTTTGCCAAACTGGCTCTTTGGTAGGAAGGCCTGCACGCATTGGGAAAGCTGTTTTCCCAAGGTTAAGGGTATCTTTGAGTTTCATGGTATCTCCTTTATAAATAATAACAAATTAAAAACCACGACTGCCAAAAAGGACGAAAATCGTGGTACCACCTTTATTCGGAAAAAGATTTAGTCTTTCTCCCTCTTATCCCGTAACGTGGGGAACGTCAAATCTTACTTCATTCAGACTTGAGTTTTTGAGAGGATAATCTTATCGTTAGGGAATGCAGGACTCACACCATCTCCTGCTCGCTGGAAATATAAGGATAAGATATTGTTCTCAGATTATTTCTTATAAAATTGTAACAGATTCTTGCGGTGCCGCAAAACCTGGTTCTGAGTTTACAGCTTCAGTAGCTGGTGTTGGTCCTGAATAATGGCTTGGAGCTACTTCTGGCTCTTCATACATTGGACCAACTGGATGAGCTGGACTTTCTTCAACAACCGGAGCTGGTGAAACCACTTGTTCTTGCTCAGCTCTTGCTTCGGCTTCTGCAAGTTCCTTATTAGCCGCTTCGATACGCGCTTGCAACTCAGCCATTTCCTCGGGAGAAAACTGGCGAGTAATATCAATTGGTTCTTCCTCTGGATGTTGTTGCAAGACAGAGTCACCTAAGACTTCGCTGACCACTTCTTTGAAGGCCTCATCACTTGTCTGAAGATAAGTAGCTGTTGGGCGAAGAATATCTTCCCAATCTGAAGATTCAACAATTGCTAACTGGCTCTCAATTGTAGATTTAAGACGTTGATGGAAGACACGACTCTTGTTCTTCAATTCTTCTGTTTCAACAGCAACCTTCTTAGCATTGTCAGTTGCTTGACGAAGAATTTCATTTGCCTTGTACTTAGCTTCTTCCAGCAAGCGTTGTGCATCTTGCTCTGCTTGGTGGATAATATTATTTGCACGTTCAGTTGCAGCATGTTTTACTCGCTCAGCTGTATCCTGTGCAATCAATACAGATTGACTCAATGAATCTTTCATCTCATCAAAGTAAGACAAACGCTCTTCCAAACTCTTAATATGTAAATCCTTATCATGATTAGAGCGAACCAAATCTTCATAATCACGGACTACAATATCTAAAAATTCATCTACTTCTTCTTGATCGAACCCTCTAAAGCGTGTGCTAAAGGTTTTATCTTTGATTTCTAACGATGTAATTGGCATATTTTTCCTCACTTACTTAATAACAATTGGACCGTTAATTTCTTTTTATCTTTTTTTGTTTGCCCATTATCTCTAACGAGTTTCAATCGACCAAATTTCCTAACACTAATCAAATCACCAACTTGAACTGCATAATCTGATTTTTCAACTAAATGGTAATTCACTTGGACTGCCTGTTTTTCAATTAACTGACTTGCCTGATTTCTAGACAGCTTGAAGACACCTGCCAGAAAAACATCTAATCTAGAACTAGAAATACAAATATCTAATTCTTGATAATCTTCTACTGTAGCAATTTTCTCAGTAAAATCCCGTTCTTCTAGACGAACCGGTAAACGAGCAATTTTCGTAATGCCGTCTTGAAAAAGGAGCATAAACTGTCGATTAATGATAATCTGTGCTCTCTCTTCGTTGACTAAGATATCACCAAATAGCTTCCTATCAATTCCCAGCTTGTTTAAAACAGTCCCTAATATTTTTGCATGCGTTAAGCGTTCAAACTTATTAGGGTAGACAATTTCTTGCAAGGATAGTTCAAAATCAGAGAATTCCGGCTCAAAATAATCAGGATACAGGATTACCCGTACATATTCAGTTTCAAGAAACTGCCGACTGCTCATGTAGGAGATGCCGTTGGTTGATGCTAGAACCTTTAAAATCTTTTCTTGATGGGGATTTACAAAGGGTGTTAAAAAAGGAGAATAAGAATCTTCTACCTTTTTTATCCATTCTACTCCCTTATCAATAAAAGACGAATCATTCTTAGAAAAGTGTTGATAAATCATCTTGTTCATAGAAAGATCACTAAAAGTCGGATCAACTGCTCCCCTAGGAAGTGAACTAGTAATACCGCAATCCAGACAGACAAGTCAAGACCTGCAATCTGGAGGGGTAAACGTTGCAAGGGAGCTATTATCGGTTTCACTAAACTAATAATCAAGCGTCCAAGACGTGATTCATAAGCATTGGGAAACCAAGACATCAGAGCAAACACGATTAAAATCAGTGAATAGATATCCACTGCATTTTGAACAAAACGAATGAGAAAGATCATTATCTTACTCTCGTACGTTTCATATCAAAGCCAAATTCACCATTTTGTGATTCATCTGGAATTTTGATATCTTCAATATTGACGACAACATCAACTGGTGTCAGCAGGTACATAGTAGATGCTACCTTTTTCATGTTACCAGCTAAAACGTGACGCGCCCCATCCAGATAGTCCAAACAACGACGAGCTTGAACTTCTGTCATATATTGAAAATCAATCAAAATACTTTCGTTACCAGCTAATAAATCAACAATATCTGTGGCATCTTCGTATTTACGTGGATAACGAACATCAATTGTCACCTTATCAGTAGAACGTTGACTTTGCATAGCCAACTCTTGTTGACGGGCATGAAGACGAGTGATGTTTTTATCTTTAGATGGCGTGCTACCAGCTTGCTGAGGCAACTCTTGAACAGAAGGGACTGGAGTCACAATCGGCTCTTCAGCTTTAGGCTGATATGCAGTACCAACATCTTCTCCATCTTCTGTAAAATAATCTATAAATTTATCAAATCTATCTTTTAAAGACATATTTCTTTCCTATTTAAAAAATGCTGTACCAATTCTGACAAATGTTGAGCCAAATTCAATCGCTTCCTTGTAGTCACGACTCATACCCATACTCAAGTCCGTCATTGGCATATTGGGAATTTGTTTTTCTCTAATTTCTAGTTGCAAATCCTGCGTAGCTTTAAAAATTTCTTTCAACTCATCACTACTAGCTTCAAAAGGAGCCATGGTCATCAAGCCGACATATTCAATTTTATCTAAGGTGGCCAATTCTGGTAAGAGCTCCAATAGTTCTTCCCTTGAAAAACCATGTTTGCTCTCTTCCCTTGAGATATTTACTTGTAAGAAACACTTAACAACTCGGTCACTTCTTTTTTGAATTTCCTTTGCTAGCTTTAATGAATCCAAAGCGTGAAAATAATCAACATACTGAATGACATCTTTGACCTTGCGTCTTTGCAAAGTTCCAATCAAATGCCAGGTAATATTTCTATCTTTTAAAGCTTCATATTTCTCAAGAAATTTATCTACACGATTTTCACCAATATGATGCACACCTAGCGGAAGCAAGGCCTCCGCTGTCGGTACGTCTACATATTTTGTAACAGCAACAACCGAAACAGAATTAGCTTCTCTTCCTGCCTGCTGACTTGCATCTTTTATTTGTTGAAAAACACGTTCTGTATTTTCTTTCAAATTCATTTACTTAACGATTTTTGAAAAATGGAGGAGTGTCTAATTCATCCTCATCGTGTAAAGATGGCGCTTCGAAACGTTCAACTGGTGATACCACTGAATCAGTTGGTCGAACAATTGTCTCACGACGCAAGTCCCAATCACCAAATGCTGAAGTTTGAGAAGTTTCTGTGCGACGAGGCGCTGGACTTGGAATTTCTGCAGTTTCAGCCATATCAAACTGACGATTATGATTGTGTGCATGACTTGGGCTTACTTGTTCATGACGAACAGTTTGTCTTGGTGCATGGCCCACAACTTTTTCAACACGATCTTGACGAACACCAGTTGCAACGACTGTCACACGAATTTCATCTTTCATGTTTTCATCGATAGATGTTCCGAGCCAGATGTTCACTCCTTGACCAGCTGCTTGGTTGACAATTTCTGAAGCTTCTTCTGCCTCAATCAAAGTCAAGTCGAGACCACCAGTAACGTTGACGATGACATCCTCAGCACCATCAATAGTTGTTTCAAGAAGTGGTGAGTAGATTGCCTTACGAGCTGCTTCTACCACACGTTCTTCACCACTGCCGATACCGATACCCATTAGGGCGTTTCCTTTATTTGCCATAACTGTTTTCACATCGGCAAAGTCAAGGTTAATCAAACCAGGATTTGTGATCAAGTCCGTAATTCCTTGAACACCTTGGCGAAGTACGTTATCTGCTTCGCTAAGAGCTTCAAGAAGTGGAGTTTTCTTATCAACAATTTCAAGCAAGTTGTTGTTTGAAATAATCAATAGAGTATCTACATGTTCGCGAAGCTGATTGATTCCTTCTACAGCGTACTGACCACGTTTGCTTCCTTCGAAACCGAAAGGACGTGTCACAACACCAACTGTAAGAGCACCTAAATCTTTAGCAATGCGGGCAATAACAGGAGCAGCACCAGTACCTGAGCCACCTCCCATACCTGCAGTAATGAAGACCATGTCTGCTCCAGTAATAGCTTGAGTCAAGGCTTCTTCGCTTTCTTCGGCTGCCTTTTGACCGATTTCAGGTCGACCACCAGCACCCAAACCACGAGTCAATTTAGGACCTAACTGAATTACAGTCTCAGCTTTTGTACTACTCAAAGCTTGTACATCTGTGTTTGCTGCGATAAATTCTACGCCTGCAACACCTTCGTCAACCATGCGGTTAATGGCGTTTCCGCCACCTCCACCAACACCGATTACTTTAATCACTGCACCTTGAGCAGCCGCTGTATCAAATGAAAATGTCATAGTTTATTTTTCCTCTTTTATTCATCAAACATACTTCCAATTAAACCACGGAAGCGATCTGCGATTTTTGGTTTATTTTGAGAAGATACTTTATCTTCTTTCGGAGCAACTACGTTTGTAGAAGCTGATTGCTCAACCTCAGTATTTTGAACTGGTTGAATAGGGGTAGGTTGTGCTACCTGCGTAACACGTTGAATCATCCCACCGAAATTAATTGGTTGGTGACGCAAAGTATCTTCACCCTTGACTGCTCGTTGTGCTAACAAATGCACCTCAGTCAATTGACCAGCAAATTCAGACAAGCTAATCACATGAGCGAAGGCAGGATTACGGATTCCAACTTGATTTGGAACGTAAAGTTTGACACCAACACCAAAGACTTCCTGTGCAAGTTCTACAATACCTGGTAAAATAGCATTTCCACCAATCAGAACAATCCCACCTGGAAGATCCAACAAATGTCTTCTTTCCAACTCTTGTTTGATTTGTTCAAAAATGTGCTTAATGCGGGCTGAAATAATCTCTGCTAGGTAGCTTTCTGTAACTTCTACAGGTTCTACTTCACCAATCACTTCAACTTGGAAGGTTTCATTGCTTGCAAGCGAAGGGTAGGCTTCACCATAGTTCAATTTCAATCCTTCAGCTAGTTTTTGTGAAGTCTTCAAGACTTTAGAGATATCTTTTGTGACATAATCTCCACCTTCTTGAAGAATATTTGTAAACTGGAGTTCTTGGTTACGGATTGTAGCAACAGTTGTTTGACCTGCTCCCATATCAATCACAGTAGCTCCAAATTCACGCTCTCCTTCGTTCAAGACTGAACGAACCAAAGCCAATGGTGAAATAATAATATTTTCAACCTGAACACCTGAGCGCTCAACTGTCTTACGTAAATTGTGAAGAATAGTACGTGGACCTGTGTAAAGCAAACCACGCATTTCAAGACGAACCCCCATCATACCACGTGGGTCACGAATACCTTGGAAACCATCTACGATAAATTCTTCTGGAATAAACGTAATGACTTCACGATCTGGTGTCATACTCTTTGTCAAGGCTGATTTAACAACATTTTCAACATCTTGATCTGTAATTTCTTTTGTATCAGATGTAACTGGAATCATACCTTGAGTTGGTTCTACTTGCAAAAGATTTCCAGGCAAACCAACATTCACTGATTTGATTGAAATGCCAGCTTTCTCTTCTGCTTGGGAAATAGCTGACTTGATAGCAGTTGCTGCTGCTTCAATATCAACGATAATCCCATCCTTTACACCTTTACTCTTGGCATTACTTACACCAATTACGTTTAGTTCACCATTTCTATGCTCGGCAACCAATACTTTAATCGAATTAGTTCCGATATCTAAGCCTGTAAAAAAACCATCTCTAGCCATTACATCGCATCCTCTCTCTTCCAAGTTTCAAACTTCTATTCAATATAGCTAAAATAGGGCATAGCTATTCACAGAATATTATAACACAAAAAATCCAATCGTGCTTAGTTTTTCCTAAATTTACTTACCATTTTTTCACATTCTTTCCTTAGCTTTTTTTATTTTCCAAACAAATTATAAAAAATCAGATTTATGAAAAAAAGAAAGCTCATTTCTAAGCTTTCTTTGCAATCATTTTTTCTGCTTCTTGTTCTAAAAATAGTTCCAAGATTTTCTTTGTTAACGTAATCGCTGCTGATAAGGCCAGGGAAACGATTAAATAATTAGCTACTAAGCCATGGTCTCCAACCAATGGTGGTTTTGTCAAGAATCCGTAATCTCCACCTGTTACTAAATTGACCACAAAAATCAAGGCATTTAGTGCAAAGGTCATGAGAAAAATTCCCTTCACATCCAGCAATCGCGCGTTATACTGTCTCAATAGATAAACTAGTGAGTTCCCCAAGAGAGCTAAGTGCCCAAAGATAAAGGACAAAATGGCAATATGTGGGAAAGGATAGGGATCTGGCACTGGATAAACAAAGGCAGCTAATGTCCCAAATGTTCCTAGTAATGCAAAATACTGCCTATATTTAGACTGACCAGGAAGCAAGAGCACCACAAACATAGCCATACGGCAATGGTAAAAGGGTAAGCTTTCTGACAATGGCATATGATTAACCCCGTACCATCCATAAAGAAGGATTAACTGAACTGCCTGCAAGATTTGGAAAAATCGTTGATAAGCCTTCTTTTCACGATAACGATAGGCTGTATAAAAAGTTAAGGCTAAAAGTGTAAATATACTGACATACCAAAAAAGGTCAAATTTGGGTGGCTCTGTTGCTTGGGTCGTAAAGAAAATATCCCATAAATTCATCTAGTCTTCCTCATGTTTCAAAATTTTCCTGCATTTTATTATACCATGCTACTTAAGAAAAATGAATTTAGAAATACGTAAATGTTTGACAAAATCACTTAGCTTCATTTTCTAAACTTTCTACCAACTTGGCCAAATTCATAGAGTTAGAGCCCTTGAGCAGGATTTGGTCATGCACTCCAAGGCTTTCTTTGACCTGCTTAACTAGGTCTTCAAATTGGTCTTGGTTTTCTGTTTTCTTGAAGTAGTAAACGTGGCCGATTGGGAACATTTGACTAGCCAATTGGGCTAATTCAGCAATGTCTTCTCCATAGAAAATAACTGTATCAAGCACATCTGGAGAAAGGCTCAAAATCATCTGATTATGGAGTTGAATAGACTGGTCACCAAGTTCCTTCATGTCCGCCAAGACAGCGATTTTCTTGCCACCTTCGTTGGCTGGAATGGCAGAGAAAGTCTCTAAAATCAGCTTCATAGCAGTTGGATTGGCATTGTATACGTCAGACAGAATATCTGCTCCATTGGCCGCTTTCTTCCACTCGGTACGGTTACGCGTCAATTCAAGATTTTGGAAGGCCTGACGAATTTGCTCCTCTGAAACTCCTTCTTGCAGGGCAACATAGGATGCAATCATAGCATTGGTGGCATTGTACTTACCAGTCACTGGCAAATCAAGGGCTTGCTCCAAGAAATTGGCCTTAAAGGTCAAGCTATCCTTACGCTCAACCAAGTCGGTAATTTCCAACTCTGCTCCTTGGCCAAAACGAACTACCTTTTTATCAGTTGGCAAGTAGTCCTCTACAATAGTGTCAGCTGGCGCTAAAAGCAAGGAATTCGAAGACATCCCGTCTGCAATTTGCATTTTTCCTTTAGCAATTTCAGAACGGTCTTTGAAAAAGGCCAAATGGGCTTCTCCAACCAAGGTCACGATGGCTGTTTTTGGATGAGCCAATTCTGACAAGAGATGAATATCTCCCAAGTGATCCTGTCCCATCTCCAAGACCAACTTTTCTGTTCCTTCAGGCATATGGAGAACTGTGTAGGGAAGGCCAATCTCATTATTGTAGTTACCTTGTGTTTTGTAAGTTTTGTAGGTTGTTGATAGCAAGTGAGCTAACATATCCTTGGTCGTTGTCTTACCATTTGAACCTGTGACAGCAAAGACATCAACAGTCGTTTTTTCAAGATAGTAGGCTGCTAGGAATTGAAAGGCAGTCAATACGTCATCTACTAGAATGTAGGGATGATTTGCGACCTCTTTCTCAGACAAGGTTACTGCTGCACCATTTTCAAAGGCTGTTTCGATAAAGTCATGACCGTCACGCGCACCTTTGAGGGGGACAAATAAATCTCCTGTCGCAATCAAACGACTGTCAAACTCAGCTTTTTCTAACTGGGCGTCCTCAAAGATGCTGATATCATTTTTAGCTCCTACAACTTGAGCCACTTCATGGATTGTTAATTTCATTTCTACTCCTTTAAAAAGGGTCGAAGCTCGAGAACTCTAGTCACCTTACAGTGATGGTTCTGGCTCCTACCCTCTCTTTCATTTTTATAGCAAATGCGCTTCGCGCTTGTCAAAACTTTCCTTGGCAAGATCAACCAAACGCTCAATTAGTTCTGGGTAGCTGATTCCCATATTGTCCCAAAGTAGTGGGTACATAGACCACTGGGTGAATCCTGGCATGGTATTGAGCTCGTTGAGGAAAATCTCTCCCTTATCTGTATAGAAGAAATCGCAACGAGATAGACCCAGGCCACCAATGGCACGGAAGGCAGTTTCTGCATTTTGACGCATGACAGCTACCACATCATCACTGATTTTAGCTGGGATATCCATGGTAATCTTGTTGTCAATATACTTGGCATCGTAGTCATAAAAGGCAACATCCTTGACAACTTCTCCTGGAAGCGTGCTTTTGACATCGTAGTTGCCTAGTAGACCAACCTCGATTTCACGGGCATTCACCCCTTGCTCTACCAAGACACGGCTGTCATATCGGAAGGCAAGCTCCAAAGCTTGCCGGAGTTCCTCTTGATTTTCAGACTTAGAAATACCGACACTAGAACCCATGTTAGATGGTTTTGTGAAAACTGGATAAGTCAATTTTTCTTCAACTTCAGCAATTTTAGCAGTCATATCATCACCTTCGACAATGGCCACATAAGGAACTTGGGCAATCCCGACAGATTCTAAGACACGCTTAGTGGTGATTTTATCCATGGCAAGACTAGATGACAATGTGTTACAACCAACATAAGGCATTTTCAAAACTTCCAAGAATCCTTGAACTGAGCCATCCTCTCCCATCGGACCATGAAGGACTGGAAAGACCACTGCTCCCTCTTCGTATATAGCACTTGGTGCAACTTTCTTATCCCAATCAATGGTTTCATTGGTCATAAGACGATCCTCTTGACCTGGAGTATGGCTAAATTCTTGCGTTTTAATAAAATCACCCGACTGGCTGATGAAGAAAGTCTTGACTGTGAAACGGTCGTAGTTGACCGCACGCATCACACTCTCAGCTGAAAGAACAGAGACTTCACGCTCTGCACTACGTCCACCGTATAAAAGAATAATCGTTTGTTTCATATTATTTGTTCCAATTCTAATAGAATACTCGTTCTTTAGTATATCATATTTGCTTCTTTTTTGAAACTTGAACCTGATACTGGTCTTCAATAAATCTAAAAAGAGACCGATAAAACAACTGTCGGTCTCCTTAATTTTTGTCTAAATGAATTGAGTGTGTTAATTTGTCTAGACTTACAACTCTGTTCGATTTTCAATGGCTCGTAAGAGTGTCACTTCGTCCGCATACTCAATATCCGCTCCGACAGCGAGACCTCGCGCTAGACGCGTAACCTTGATACCAGCTGGCTTGAGCAAACGTGAAAGATACATGGATGTCGCTTCACCATCTGCTGTAGCATTTGTTGCTACGATTACCTCTGAAACTTCACTATCCATAAGACGAGTCATAAGGCTCTTGAGATTGATATCGTCCGGACTGATACCATTCATAGGAGAAATGAGGCCATGCAGGACATGATAGAGTCCATGGTATTCTTGGATATTTTCCATGGCCGCCACATCACGACTATCCTCTAGCACCAAAATCGTTGTCTGGTCACGAGTCGGATCGGTACAGATAGAACAAGGATCGTCGTCTGTCAAACGTCCACAAATAGAACAGTAGGTCAGCTCTCTCTTAGCAGAAAGGAGATTTTTAGCAAATTCATTGACATCGTCATCAGACATTCCAATAGTATAGAAGGCCAGACGGGTAGCCGTCTTAATCCCGATACCCGGTAACTTCGAATAACTGTCAATTAGCTTAGCAATAGGTGTTGGATAAAGCATATGTTCCTTTCTAATTCATTGGATGGTGTTGGTTATAAAGGTTGATAATATCGCGCGCAATGGAAGGTCCGACACCATTTGTAAGGTTGGTGTTATGAGGGAAGACAACAGCTACAGCGATTTGAGGATTATCTGATGGTGCATAGGCCACAGCATTGGTATTGTTAGCTTTTTGACCACCCTCAACATAACTTTCGGCAGTACCTGTTTTACCACTAATGGATACAGCTGCACCATTTGAAAAGGCACGACCTGTCGTCAGAGCACTCCCTCCGTGAGAAACTTGATAAAATCCTTGTTGGAGGATGGAAACATCAGACTCAGAAATATTAATTTTATTCATTTCCTTGGTTTCAACAGATTGGATTAAGTTCCCTAAGCCACCTTGTTCGTTGTTTCCATAAATCCCCTCGACAATGTGAGGTGCAATCCGAACACCGTTGTTGGCAATAGTTCCAACGTACTGGGCCAATTGCATTGGGGTGTAGTTATCAAACTGACCAAATGCATTGGTAATGTAATTAGCAAAATTATACTCTTTTGGTATAAAACCAGTTGACTCATCTGGAAGGTCAATGCCTGTTGAGGCTCCAAGACCATATTCCGCAAATGTCGCACGAAGTTTCCCCATAGCGGATTCCAAATTGCTGGTTCCAACAAACATATTAGGTTGATAAGTTTGACCCATGATGCCCAAAGCCGTTTGGACCATATAGGTATTAGAAGAATACTCCAAGGCTTCCACCGCTGTAATCGGGAATGAACCGTAAGCCTGAGTGTACCAAGAATTAATCGGAGCTGAACCTTGGAAGACAATCGGTTGGTCTGTCAAGGTCTGATTCCCTGATAAGACTCCATTCTCCCAACCAGAGCTGATGGTCGCCGCCTTGACAACAGAACCCGGGACAAAGACATTGGTTACTGTTCCCAAGGAATCAGGTGTTAAATCTCCCGTTTTCAAGTCATGTTTTAGCCCTGACATAGACAAAACCGCACCTGTTTTTGGGTTAAGGGCGACTGCATACACACCTTCTGAATACTTGGCTCCTCCATTTCCCAGTTCGGAATTGAAGTAACTCTTAAGCAGATTGTCTACGCTATCTTGAAAGGCCAAATCAATAGTCAGTTTAATATTATTCCCTTTGGTACCATCTTCGATATTTTCGACACTTTCCATGTTACCGTACTTATCTAGATGGATCTCCTTAACTGAGCGTTTTCCTTGCAAGGTTTCTTCATATTGTTTTTCTAGATAAGAAGTCCCAACACGATCATTTAAAGAATAACCCTTTTTGATATAAGCATCTGCTTCTTCAGCTGGTAGACCAGCTTTTTCACTGGATACACTTCCTACTATAGACGAAAGAGAAGTCTCTAGGACCTTTCGATCCCACGAAGTTGAAATACTGATCCCAGGTAAATTCTTAGAAGCTGAAGCAATCAAGGCAATCTGTGTATCTGTCAAGGAATCTGTCGCAATGGTCCCTGTCGCAAAATTTCCAACTGCATTGAGTTGGCTAAAAAGATAAATTTCTTTCTTTTCGTCATCCGAGTAGGTCAATTGACTTGGATCGATACTTTCAACAGTATTATTGTAAAGCTCGGATTCAGATAATTGATTGCCATCAGAATCAAGTCGCTTCTCACGTGGTAAACTTTCCACTGCTTTCTTATAGACATCTTGATCTGCTAGATAATAGTCCGCCAACTGTCGATCAGTCAATGTTGGAGAAGTAACTCCCACATAAGCCAGCAACTTCTTGGCTGTTTCTTTTAAATCTGCAGCCGTCATTTTGTTGTTTCGAGTAAAGGAAACAACTTGTTTCACAGTATTTTCAACTAAGGGCTTGCCGCTGGCATCATAAATTTCGCCCCGAGCCGAACTAGTGGTCACCTTTGTTTTACTAGCAGATGCTAATTTTGTCTCATAAAAATCCTTGTTCAAAACCTGCATATAAAGCAGGCGACCAATGATGGCCATAAAGAGCAAAATGACAATTGAAAACAATAAATTAAGCCGAATCGGAATCGAATGGCTATCAAATTTTCTCATACAAATCAGTCTCATTTCTATTTAAAATCTTACTCTTCATTGTACCACAATTTGAGAAGAAAATTATGGAAAAGGAAAAAGCTTTTTTCCTTTTTACGGGAAAATACGATTTTATTTATCCATCCCTATATTATATGATATAATAAATGTAAAAGTTCGATGACCCAGTCTTTTTCCAATACGACTCATTTAAAGGAGCCTTCCCTATGGACAAACCAGATATAGCAACCATCATTGATTCCCACTTCGAAGAAATGACAGATTTAGAGCAAGAAATCGCTCGCTATTTTTTACAAACAGAAACCCTTGTAGATGATTTATCATCCCAGCAAGTCACTCAAAAATTACATATCTCCCAAGCTGCTTTGACCCGCTTTGCTAAAAAGTGTGGTTTTACAGGCTATCGAGAATTTATTTTCCAATACCAACACCAAGCAGAGAAACAAGACACCCATTCTCACAAACACAGTCCACTGACAAAACGAGTCCTCAGAAGCTATAGCAATATGCGGGAACAAACACAGGACTTGATTGACGAAGTCCAACTAGAAAGAATTGCCCAGTTAATCGAAGATGCTGAGCGTGTCTACTTCTTCGGAACAGGGAGTTCTGGCCTAGTAGCTCATGAAATGAAATTACGCTTCATGCGTCTAGGTGTGGTCTGCGAGGCTTTAACCGATCAAGACGGTTTTGCTTGGACAACCAGTATTATGGATGAGAATTGTCTCGTACTCGGTTTCTCTCTTTCTGGCACAACCCCTTCTATTTTAGATAGTCTATTAGACGCTAAGGAGATGGGGGCAAAGACTGTACTTTTTACAAGTGTTCCCAATAAAGATAGTCAGGCCTATACAGAGACTGTTCTTGTAGCCACCCACAGCCAGTCATCCTACATCCAACGAATATCCGCTCAACTTCCTATGCTCTTCTTTATCGATTTGATTTATGCCTACTTTTTGGAAATCAATCGAGAAAGTAAGGAAAAAATCTTTAATAGTTACTGGGAAAATAAAAAACTCAATGGCTATCGTAGACAAAAACGTATAAGAAAATCCTAGTTTGGCTGAGTCAAACTAGGATTTTTATTCATCACCAAACACACCTCTTCTAGATTATGAATTAGTCGTATCTTGATTTAGTCTTAAATAATTTCATGTAATCACTTTTTGAAGGGAGTAAATAAGCAAGTCTGACGGTATCCTCAACAATTGTATATAATACGATGTAATCCTTACTCAAGGTCAATCCTCGCGTTTGGTAGCGAGAGTCTAATTTCTTACCAAATTTTTCATCGGCATCAAATCCAGCTTGGGGGAAAATTTCTAGACGATTAATATCTTTTCTAATACTGGCTACTTTTCGTCTCGCAGCCTCTACAGAACCAATTTCCTCCGCTATATACTGATATATTTTGTCCAGACTATCAATCACTCTAGGAGAATACAAAATCCTATATCTTTTATAATTCATAGCGTGTCACGACATCCTCATCTGTCAAGTAATTTCCAGACTCAATTTTGGCATAACTTTCTTGAACTTCTGCTTGTAATTGCCTAAACAAATACTCCTTCTCTAATTCCTCTTCACTCAGTAAATCTACTTCATTTGTTACGGCAACATTCTTTAAAAATAATCTGAGTGCCGATGAAAGAGAGAGATTTTGTTCTTTTAACACTTCCATGGCATCATTTACTAATTCTCTATTAGCTTGGAAGGTCACAACTTTACTCGAATTTGCTATAGCCATTTTATATAATTCCTTTATATATTTTATTTATTATCTCACAATTATAAAGAAAGTCAAGAGGCTTTGATTAGAAAATCCTAGTTTGGCTGAGCCAAACTAGGATTGTTTTGTCTTGATACTCTTCGAAAATCAAATTCAAACCACGTCAGCTTCGCCTTATCGTACTCAAGTACTGCCTACGGCTAACTTCCTAGTTTGCTCTTTGATTTTCATTGAGTATAAAATAATAATAAGCTCCCAGCATACCTGCTGTATTTTGATGATGGGCAAATTCTAATCGTGTTTTTTCAGCAAGGCTTGGCACCAAAGCCTCTTCCAAGGCTTTGCGGATCTTGGGTTTGAGAATCGCCTCTTGTCCCATGATACCGCCACCGAGAATGACCACTTCTGGATTGGCAACGTAGCAAATATTTGCCAGACCTTTTCCTAGATAGTCTACCATCCGATCAATACCAGCCATGCAAATCTTGTTTCCTTCAGTGGCTTCTTTGAAAATTCTACGACCATTCCAGTGTTCCACTTCCTCACCATGACCTGCTGCTACATACTCTACCAAGGCTGTCGTAGAAGCCAAGTCTTGGAAAGCTCCATCCTGCATATGCATATAACCGACTTCACAGGCTGAATTACTAAAACCATGGAAAACTTTCCCATCCATAATCAAGCAACCACCGATACCTGTTCCAATAGTCAAGCAAAGGGTGACACTCGCTCCCTTACCTGAACCAGATACTGCCTCAGCCAGACCTGCACAGTTGACGTCATTCTCAATTTCACAAGGAATCGCAAAGCTAGTCTCGATTTCCTTCTTGAACTGAGTTCCTGCATAATTTGGAATCTGAGGCCCAGCATAGAAAATCTCACCCTTGTCAGGATCCACCATTCCTGCAGAAGAAATAGCAACACCTACTACTGGCCCTTTTTCTAAATAACTAGCTACGATATCTTTGGTCTTTTGTAAGATATGAGGTCCACCCTTATGCGCCTCTGTTGGCATTTCATGTGATTCAACAAGTTGGCCTTCTTGGTCGATCAAACCATATTTGATATTTGTTCCACCGATATCAATTGCAACGTAGTGTGTCATAAATACCTCCTTATGGATTAGAGGAAGCGCTCCTTGGTTTCACGAATCAAGGCTGCAGCTGCTTCTACAACTGGACGATCCTCTTCAGTTACTGGCGTCAATGGTGAACGAACAGAACCAATATTCAAGCCTTCATTGATCTTCAAGACTTCCTTAATCACACCGTACATATTTCCATGTGCAGCAGTCAGTTTGCCAATGATTGCGTTAATAGCATACTGTAATTCACGCGCTGTTTTCAAGTCTTTGTCAGCAATCAACTGATTGAGTTTCAAGAAGAGTTCTGGCATAGCACCATAAGTACCACCGATACCAGCTTTAGCTCCCATGAGACGACCACCTAAGAACTGTTCATCTGGACCGTTAAAGACGATATGGTCTTCCCCACCAAGGCTCACAAAGGTTTGGATATCTTGGACTGGCATAGAAGAGTTCTTAACACCTATAACACGTGGATTCTTCAACATTTCAGTGTAAAGACTTGGAGTCAAAGTAACCCCTGCCAATTGAGGAATGTTATAAATCACGTAGTCTGTGTTTGGTGCTGCAGCACTAATGTCATTCCAGTATTTAGCAACTGAGTATTCTGGCAAGCGGAAATAAATCGGCGGAATCGTTGCAATAGCATCTACTCCTAAGCTTTCAGCATGACGAGCAAGTTCCATACTATCTTTGGTATTGTTGCAAGCAACGTGAGCAATGATGGTCAATTTACCTTTGGCAACTGCCATGACTTCTTCTAAGATTAATTTACGGTCTTCAACGCTTTGGTAGATACATTCACCAGAAGAACCATTGACGTAAAGACCTTGAACACCTTTATCAATGAAGTATTGCACCAAGGCACGCGTACGTTCTGAACTTACTTCTCCTTGATCATCATAACATGCGTAGAAGGCTGGAATGACACCTTCGTATTTTTTTAAATCTGACATAGATTTTCTCCTAAGATTTCTTTTTTTCTGCTAAAGGCAGGATTTATTCTTTACGTGTTTAGTATACACCTTGTGAAAAACGCTTTCAATATCTTGTGTACACTTAGATTTTAGTTTCGATATGAATTTTGAAATGTTTATGGCTTGAAAGTAGTTTCAGAAACAAGTCATCCTATTGGTATTTTGCGAAAATTTTCTCCATCAATCCAGTTTGGATAAAGACCAAGAGTCCAAACCCAAAAAGCAGGAAGGCTGAGCCACCTAAAATAAAAAAAGCTTAGAAAGGCTTAACGCCTTATCCAAGCTGATATTTGTTCATCTCATTAAAAATCTAAATAAAGGATCTACTTCACTTTCATAATACGAACTAAATTGGCTCTTTCTGCCTCCTCTAGTTTCAATTCTATATAATGAATAGTTTCTGACAAGTTTGGAATAATCGAATATTCTAATCCATTTACACGTCTACGTGTTTTTTCTATTTCATCAGCCATTAACTGACACGTTTTTTCAACTTCTGCCAGTCTTAGTAATTTATCAATTAAACTATTCATTGTAGCAAATACATCATCCATTTCACTATTAGAAGATAAATAGCTGTATTCACTGTTCTCATTTTGAGAAGTAATATTCATATGCATTCTAGGAACTGTTACACTCATGATATTTTCTTTCTCAACAAATAATTCAATTTCTTTCGATGGAATTGAAAATAATTCCTCCACCATTAGAGAGTTCTTTAATGATTTAGCAACTGCAAAGGATTTTAGATTATCAATTAGATAACTTTCTACTTCTTTCCGAAGTTGATTATTCTCACGAATCAAAGAAATAAATCGCCTCATCAATTCATCTCTTTTATCCTTTAATAACTTATGTCCACGTTCAGCTGTTTTCAAACGTTCCTTTAAGTTATTCAATTCCATACGAGTTGGTTTTACATTCAAACGCACCATAGATAATCACTCCATTTCTGGATTAAACTTCTACCAAAGGTAAGTATTTATCTAGCAAATCATCTTTGATACGTTTTAACTCTGTTCTAGGAAGAATTGATAGTAATTCCCACCCAAGATTCAACGTATCTTCTATATTTCGATTTTTATAAAATCCTTGGTTGATGTACTCTTCTTCAAAACGCTTTGTAAACTTCACATACAATTTATCTATATCAGATAAAGACGATTCTCCTAATACTACTGCTAACTCTTCAACCTTTTTCCCTTGGGCATAGGCTGCAAACAGTTGATTCATAGTTGGAGCATGATCTCCACGAGTTTTACCTTCTCCAGATCCCTTATCTTTTAATCGAGAGAGAGAAGGTAAAACATTGATTGGTGGACGATAACCTTGATTATACAACTCATGCGACAAAATAATTTGCCCTTCAGTAATGTATCCAGTTAAATCAGGAATTGGATGTGTTATGTCATCTTCTGGCATTGTTAAAATAGGAATCTGTGTCACTGAACCTTTTTTACCAACTAAGCGACCAGCCCTTTCGTATAGAGTTGATAAATTTGTATATAAATATCCCGGATAGCCTCGTCTACCTGGAACTTCACGGCGAGCTGCCGAGACTTCACGTAACGCTTCACAATAGTTAGTCATATCCGTCATGATAACTAGAACATGCATATCTTTTTCAAAAGCTAGATACTCTGCCGCAGTTAAAGCAATGCGGGGAGTTGCAATACGCTCAATTGCAGGATCATTTGCCAAGTTCATAAATAAGACTGAACGATCGATTGCTCCTGTTTTTCTGAGTTCTTCCATAAAGAACTCAGCTTCTTCAAAAGTAATACCCATTGCTGCAAATACAACCGCAAAATTTTCATCAGAATTTAAAACAGTCGCTTGTCTTGCTATCTGAGCTGCTAATTCATTATGAGGTAAGCCCGAACCTGAAAATACTGGTAATTTTTGACCACGTACAAGAGTATTCAAATGATCAATAGAGGAGATCCCTGTCTGAATAAATTCATCTGGATAATCTCTAGATACAGGATTAATAGCTTGACCATCAATATCTAAATATTTCTCTGGAATTAAATCTGGTCCACCATCAATTGGTTTTCCCATCCCATTAAAAATTCGACCAACCATATCCTCAGATACAGCCAATTCTAGTGCATGACCAGCAAAACGAATTTTAGACTTTTCTAAATTTATTCCACTAGATCCTTCAAAAAGCTGAACCATTGCTTTATCTTCGTGGATCTCTAAAACTTGTCCACGACGAATTTCTCCATTATGAAGTTGAATTTCAACTAACTCATTGTAAGACACATTATTAACTTGTTCAACAATCATAAGAGGCCCAACAACTTCACTAGCAGTTCTGTATTCTTTTATAACACTCATTTATAGACCTCCTGTTTCTAATATCAAATGAATTTGATGTGTAATCTCATTTGAAATAATTTTGATTTCATCTAATCTATCTTCTGAAACATATTTACTTCTCGCCATACGGTCTCGAACTGCCACGGTACCTTCCATAATCTCTGTAAAGTAAGAACCCAACTCTAAAGCATGATTTGCCTGATCAGCAAAAGTTAGGATATTACTTAACATTGCTTCTTGTTTTGCAAACGAAGTGAATGTATCTACCGAATCAAAAGCGTTCTGTTGCAAATAATCTTCTCTAATTTGTTTAGCAATTTCCATCGTTAGTCGTTCATTATCAGACAGAGAATCAATTCCAACAAGACGAACAATTTCCTCTAAACTAGATTCCCGTTGTAAGTAGTTCATCGCACGAGTTATTTTACTATTCCAATCTGTCTTCTCTTTACCATCTATATAAGTTCCCACACTGTCTTTATAGAGTGAATAAGATGTAAGCCAGTTAATTGCAGGAAAATGACGTCGCTGTGCCAACGGAGCATCAAGCCCCCAAAAAACTTTCACAATCCGTAAAGTGTTTTGAGTAACTGGTTCTGAAATATCTCCACCAGGTGGCGATACAGCTCCAATAGCAGTAATCGTTCCTTCACGTTCTGGAAGCCCTAGAACCTGAGAACGTCCCGCTCTTTCATAATATTCAGCGATACGACTTCCCAGATAAGCAGGATAACCCTCATCACCAGGCATTTCTTCTAGACGTCCTGACATTTCACGTAGCGCTTCTGCCCAACGTGAAGTCGAATCAGCCATAATGGCGACAGAGTAGCCCATATCACGAAAATACTCAGCCATGGTAATTCCTGTATAAATTGAAGCCTCACGAGCAGCAACAGGCATATTTGAAGTATTAGCAATCAGAACTGTCCGTTGCATAATTGATTGTCCTGTATTAGGGTCAATCAACTCAGGAAACTCATTCAGTACATCCGTCATTTCATTTCCACGTTCTCCACAACCAACATAAATAACAATATCAACATTGGCAAATTTAGCTACTTGGTGTTGTACAACTGTCTTTCCTGCTCCAAACGGTCCAGGAACAGCTGCTGCTCCACCTTTGGTTACTGGAAAGAATGTATCAATAACTCGTTGACCTGTGATTAATGGTTCTTCTGGGATTAAACGTTTAGAAACAGGACGCGCCTTGCGGACAGGCCATTTTTGCATAAGTGTTCCTTTATAGAAACTACCGTCCAATTTTTTTATTTCATATACAACTTCATCAATTGTAAAATCTCCAGAGGCAATAGAAACGACTTCGCCAGATATTCCATAAGGAACCATAATTTTATGATTAACTACTTCGGTTTCCTTGACAGTTCCAAGAATATCACCCGTATTCACTTTTTGACCAATTGATATAGTGGAATCAAAATGCCACTTAATATCTCTATCCAAACTTGGAACTTCTACCCCACGAACTAGAAAATCATTATGAGTAGCCAATTTAAATCGATCTAATGGGCGTTGTATGCCATCAAACATTTGAGAAATCAATCCAGGCCCTAATTCAACCGAGAGAGGTTCTCCAGTTGTAACAACAGGTTCTCCCGGACCAAGACCAGATGTTTCTTCATAGACTTGGATAGATGCCTGATCTCTTCTCATTTCAATAATTTCACCGATTAACCCTAGCTTACCTACACGGCAAATATCTTGAATATTAGCCTCCTGCATACCTGATGCAATAACTAGAGGTCCCGATACTTTTATAATCTTCCCTTGAGTCAAAGTTATTCTCCTTACTAAGTCCAAAAATTATAGAATAATATTACAGACAATTTTGTACATTATTATAAAATATTGTGTCCTACTGCTTTCTCTACATTATCCTCTATACGTTTTAATCCTAAATTTAAACCTTGTTTATGAGTCGGTAATAAAATAATAGCAGGCACAACTTGGGAATCATAATGGCGAATTGTATCTAATATCATTGAAGCAATGTCTTCAGTGATATAAATGACACCATAATCAGATTGAGCTAATTTTCTTAGTGTATTTATAGCTTCTTGTTCTTGATAGGCAGGAAATATATCAAACCCAATCATGCTAAATGGTAAAATAATATCACGGCTACCAATTATGCCAATTTTATACTTATTAGCTTCCATAATGTGGGCGTATCCTTTCTTTTATTGATTCAAAGGGAATTGTATTTTGAAGAGCTGATATGATCATTCTGAGATTCTTTACTTCAAACTCACATCCCAATAAATATCTAGCAAGAACTAACGGCCCCTCTACATTGTACCTTCCTTGATCTAAAGTTTTATACAATAGTAAATCACATAAAAATTCTAACTCAGAAGATGAAATTGTTGCGTCCTGCATCTTCAATTCATAAGTTGAAAAGATTGAATCTAAGCTTGGATTTATTTTATTGAACCACACAAATATTTCTTGATTTTCTACAATGTATATAAATTCTTTAGCAGAAATACTTCCTTCATCTGAAAGTAATTGTAAAATATCCCCATGACTCTTATTTTGAGATAAACCACGTTTTACAGTAATAATATTATAAAAGTCAATCATTTCGACAATAACCTGAGACAGTACCTCATCTAACTCATTAGATAAAAGTTTCAGATGTTTAAAATATGCTAGATCAGCTCCGACATCAAGTACACGAATATTATTAAAAGTTTCATACTCATTCCAAATTGATTCTACTTCACGAACCATAAAATCAGGAAGTGTATCTGAATGTAAGGAAGAAACTAAATGTTTTAAACTTTCTATATCAAAAATCCCTATTGGAATTAATAATTTAGAAAAATCTTTCTTAATTGCCGCCTTAGATTTTAATAAAACTTTGATATTATGATAAACATATCGTAACGCAAATAAAGTCACAATTATATCAGACGGACTTTCAGCATAGGCCCATCTATAATCATTGACTAATTTTGTCATTAGCGAAATCTCTGTCTGACTAGGATCTTCTAAGACGTCAATCGATAAATGATAGGGAGTTGATTCTAAGATAAATGCCAATGTCTCCGTATCTTTGGATTGTATAATTTTTTGAAATTTTTCTTCTGTAATAAAATCGTTTTCTTTTACCGAAATCGTCGTATTTATTTTTGAAAAAAGATTAGTATCCATAAAATACCTTTCTAATTTTATTGGAATACTCCAAATTTCTAAGAAGGATTAACCAATTTCATCCTTAATTGATAAAAATTTGATTTGCGATACTTGAACTTTCTTCCTTAGAAATCGATCCAATTAATGTTTTATACAAATAGTTATCATCAATTTTACCTATTGAAATAAGTAAGCCTGATTCATTTGAGATAGGTTGTTCACTAAATAAATAATTTGGAAAAGCGAATTTCAATTTCTCTAATTGTTCCAAATTGAATTTAGCTAAAGTCCGTTCCCCAAAAATTACTATGACCTCTTGTTGTGAATATCGTTCCAGAATTCGATAGATGAACTCCATTTCTTTATCTGCACTCCAAGATTCCATTTCTAGTAAAGCAGATTGAAAAAGTTCTTTTAATATTTTCTGTTTTGATACTAACGTTGATTGGCGTTCCTTATTTTTTAATTGTTGAAAAATTATTTGATATTTCTGTTGCAATTCTTTTAACTTTCGTTCATGTTCAGCTTCTTTTTTCTTTATAATGAGCGACTTTTGCATTTCAAATTCATCATCAATCTTCTTTTTGGAATCCAATAATTTCATACGCCCTTTTTCATGAGCTTGTTCAATAACAGACTCTCGTAAGTTTTCTAAATTGCTCATTTAGACACCTCCTTTGAATTGCAAATTTATTTCTTATACACGAAGGGTCAAAATGAATGATACGACAAAAGCAAGAATTGCATAGGTTTCTACCATGGCAGCTAAAATCGCTCCCTTCATGAATTCTTTTGGTCTTTTAGCCAAGATTTGCATTCCCGCTACTGCTACATTTCCTTGATGCTTAGCTGAAAAGTATCCTACAATAGCAATTGGAAGAGCTACAAAGAAATAAGCAACGCCTTTTTCTAAAGGAAGTTCTGGAGTTAATTGCAACCAAATTAAAATTCCAATAACAAAACCATATAATCCTTGTGTTCCGGGCAATAATTGCAATATCAAAGCTGAGGCAAACTTTTCAGGCTGTTCTTTCAGTAAAGCTGCTGCAGATTGCCCAGCCTTACCAACTCCATAGGCAGACCCCATACCGCTTAATCCAACCGCCAATACAATTCCCAATGCAGCGAAGAAAGCTCCTCCATAGGTTGAAAAATAAGTTGCTAAATGTTCCATTATATATATCCTCCATTAATTCTTTGTAATAACCTTAATATATTTCTCAGAAGCCTTCAAAGGTTGAAATGGTTTTCCTCCACCCTCATAAAACTTACCAAAAAATTCAACAAATATCAGACGTGCTCCATGAACATATCCTGATAGTAACGATAGAAAAATATTGATCGCATGTAAAAGAATGAATAATACTAATCCAATTGTCAGTTTAGCCAATATTCCCGGAAACAAACCAACAATTAAATTGAAAGCTGATGCTATACTTGCTCCAGATAATCCTAATGCCATCAATCGAGTGAAACTAACTAAATCACCTATATAAGATGAAATGTTATATAGATTAAACAATCCTGCTCCAATACCTGACAAGCTTTTGGCTTGAATAATAGAAACAATCAAAATCCCCACAGCATTAAAAATAGATACCCATTTCCCTAATACAAATAACGGCCTCATATCAGGCATCAACATTCCAACAGCAATAAATAACAAGCCAAGCAGAATAACACACCACGCAAATCCTGAATTATATGCTTCTGCATATTTCTTCATTCTTACTTTTTGTAGTCCTGAAGCTAACAAACCTGCAAATACTGTAATAAACCCAAACACAACTGACACTACTAATATAGTCATGACATCAGAGGTTGTAGATATCAGATGAAATGGCAACTCATATCCAAAAAATGAGCCATAGATTCCACCCCAAATTGCAACGGCTATCCCTAATATATTAAAGAATTTTAAAAATCTCTTAGTTGCTGAAGGTAGATGAAAAATTTTTAATGCTAACATTGTTCCTAAAAACAATAGTAAACCATAGCCTAAATCAGCAACCATCATTCCAAAAAATGTGAAGTAAAATGGTGCTAATACAGGTGTAGGATCTTTCTCATAATATTTGGGCAGAGCATACATTTCTGTCAATAATTCAAATGGTTCAATTAAAGAATGATTCGTTAATTTGATAGGTATTTCATCTTGATTATCCGTTAATGTTTCCATTTCATAAATATAAATAGAATGTCCAAAACGCTCATCCATAACTTTTATAAAATATAAAATACGAGTTTCTTCTATCCATCCTTCTAATGCAACTAGATGCGGAGTGCACAAAAGGTTATTCTTAGAGATTTGACGAGCATAGATAGATAAAATATAGTCTATTTGCCATTGTAAATCTATCAAATTTTTCTTTGAATCTTGCAACGACGCGATAATATTCTCTTTTTCAGTTATTAACTGCATGTTTTCTTGATCTAAATCTACTACTCGCTGCTTCGGTAATTCCTTTCTAGAATAATCAAATGGTTCAAATAAGTATTCATCAAAATCTATAGAGTAACTAGACTGATAGAAAACAACAACACCGTACTCTCTATCATTAGAAAATATTTCTTGAACTTCAATATTGTTTTCTAAAAGACTATTGTATAAGCGATTATCTTCAGTCCTTGGAATTGTTCCGACTTTTCCTTTACAGAAAGAAAATTGTTCAAAATTCGCAGGAACAATTTCTAATTTTTCCCACTTTATTAATCGCTCTATTTCTTCATTGTTACTTTGAATGTGTCTTTCTAATTCATGAACTCTGTTAATTTGGTGATTCACTTTTTTAAGAACACCCTCAGCAACATTAGCCTTACCAAATTTTTCTAATTCTTCATAAGAGGTCGTTATCGGAGGTTGCTGCAATAATTTAAACGTGTTTTCTTTCGGTAGATATTCTTGTAATTTCTCTACAGTTGCTTCTAAATGTTGTTGTTGATTCATCAAATAAGTCAAGGCATCATTTCCTTCAATAACCCCATGATTGGAATTAGAAGTATGAGAAATTTGAATAGTTGGAAATACAACCTCATCTTTTTCTAGAGCTTCTGACCAGTTATCCTGAACCTTTAAATCACGGAACTGCACTGACTCTAGTTCTTGAATAGTTTTTAAAACATCATCAAGACTACTTTTAGAAAATAGTAGAGAAATTCTTTTCATCTGACTAATAGCCATATTTTTCTACCACCCTACCAATAATTTTTTCTACAAATTCTCCTCTCCTACTTGATGAAATATACTGAATCTTTGCATCATTTTCCTTGATTGTTTTATTAACCTCATCAATAAGATTCTGTTGTTTCATTTCTAAATTGCTTTCTATTGAAACTAATTCTTCGTGACTTTTTTTATCATAACTTTTTTCTAGTTTTTCCAATTCTTCTTGGGAAACAGCTTTATAAGTATAAATCTCATTATCATATGATTTTAAAATATCGGTTGCAACATTCTCAATATCTTGCATTGTCGAAAATACAGAGTTAGTCATTGTGACACCTCCTTATCTTTCATACTATTTATTAGAAATTCTATCTAAGAAATTTTTTACAGCTCCTATACGACCAGCTTCATTTCCTAATGTAGCTGCCACAAGATTTTTAGGCAAAAACCTATTATCCATTGCATTTTTAGCTAAAGAACTTTGAATTTCAGGTAACAAAATATCCTCATTAGCCAGAATACCACCTCCTAATATGAGAATTTCTGGATTAAGTAGATAAGAAATCGTTAATAAACCTTTTGTTAGATTTTCTACAAAAATTTTAAAGGTTTCTTCAGCGACTTTATCTCCAGATCTTAAATCAGTAAAGAAAGTACGTCCAGTTTGATTAGTTTTCAAGCTCTTTTTTTGATATAAATGAATCAATGCGTTTGTTGATGCTTTGCTTTGCCAATCCGAACTACCTACAGGAATATAGCCTACTTCACCAGCAGTATAGTTAAATCCGTTAACAATTTGTCCATTGACAATAATACTGCCTCCTATACCTGTTCCAATAGTAACCATTACTACATTTTTCTTATCTTTGGCTTGTCCCTTCCACAATTCACCTAATGCAGCACAATTAACATCATTTTCAACAAAAGTAGACAACCCAAAACGTTTTTCTATTTCGGAAGTAAAATTTACTCCGATATACCCTGGTATTGTATAGCCTGCATAGATGATTTCTCCTGTATTAGCATTAACAACTCCAGCAGTGGAAATCCCAACACCATCAATTGAATGACTTAAAATATACTCACCAATTAAATCACAGACCTGATTTAATATCTGATTCGTTCCCAAATCATAGTCAATAATTGTTTCTATCTCTTTGAACTGATTTAAACTCGTTCCTAACTCATCGTATAAATCTGCCTTAATTGTTGTTCCGCCAATATCGATCCCTATAATCTTCATTTCATCACTCCCACATTTTTAATCTCATTACTTTTTGATAAAAAATGGGACTGGGCATTATCCCAGTCCCATCTCTATTTCTTTATTCAATGAGTTGTATCACAGAACTTTAGAAATTATATAATGACAAGAATTTACTATTCTGTTTTACAAAAGTTAAGCATTTATGATTTCTGAAAGACTTACTTTTCGATCTTCTTTAACTGATAAAGTACATGCATCAGCGGTAGCGATTGATTCTAAAGCAGCTACACCATTGAGAAGTTTTTCATATTCTTCTGTAATTTCTCCACCTTTAATGATGTCATGTAGATATTCCATTTCTTTATCAATACATGTTTGCAACCATAATGGGCAACGTACTCCTGGTTTACCGTACGCAATTGCTCCATCCATACCACGACCGGTATAGATAGCTGTACGGTCATCATCTTCCTCTTGAGTTTCATGAACTAAGAAGTGTGATTCTCCTTCACCTTTAACACGAAGAGTACCGCCAGTATTGAACAAGTCAAGTTTGATAGCTCCTTCAGTTCCTTGAATCAAGACGTAGTGTTCACCCCAACGGAAAGCATTACCATATTCCAAAACAGCATAACGATCATCAGAATATTCTAAGTTTACAATGAGCATATCATCTTCATCACCAAAGTTTTCACCTTTATGATATACATTACCTCCTACCATTGTCGCTTTTTCAGGAAGTCCTCCCATGATAAACTGAATGCAATCTAATTCATGAATATGGTGGTACAAATGTCCTCCAGATTGAGAACGAAGTTTCTTCCATGATACAGTTGGTTGTTGTTCTTCCCAACCTGTACGAGCGGCATGGCAATAAAGAACTTTACCGATTTTACCTTGAGTAATCAATTCTTTAGCATGGTGTACACCGTTAAAGAAGTTCATGATGTGGCCAGCCATAAAGATAACATTATTTTCTTTACATGCGTCAACCATGGCTTTACAATCTTCATAAGACAATGCAATTGGCTTTTCACAAAATACGTGTTTGCCATGTTGAGCGGCTTTCACAACTGGTTCACGGTGAAGGTAGCTAGGTGAAGCTACGATTACACAATCAATATCTTCACGTACTACAAGTTCATCTAAACTTGCACAAACATCTGATCCCAACTCTTGAGCAACTTCTTCTCCATGATTTGGGTCAAATACCGCAACCACTTTTGCATCTTCAATTTTGTTCATTGAGCGAGCCAAATCAGCTCCAAAATATCCAGCTCCAACAATACCGTAATTTACCATAATTTTTATCCTCTTTCTAAATATTTTTAAATTTCAGCTTTAATTCTTTTTCAGATCTTCAATCTTAAATGTTATAAATGATACAACATTTTTCATATGAAGTTCATTACGAGACCATGAACCAAATTTTTCAAACATCAATCCAATTTCATGATTTGGTAACTCTGTCAATGTTGAATATGAGTATCCATAGTTACTATAATCAACGTCGTGATGATAACGCCAATCAATTGTATTATCATCATTTTATTTTTCCTCGTTTAAAACTTTGATAACAAGTTTTTTAACAGGTTCATCATTGCAATAAATCTTTGGTTGGTGAAGATCTTCTTCAAAAGTCACCAACATATTCCCTGGAAGCAATTCAACAATTTGATAGTCTTTGCTATCGTAAAAAGCAATATCTTTTTCTTCGCTAAAAGGTACACGTGACTGGGCACGAACTGGAGAAGTTACTGCCATTTTTTCAATATTTTCAACAACAATATGAATATCTAAATATTTCTTATGAGTTTCAAAAATATCTCCTGGAACTCCATCAGCTAGATAGGTCATACAATTTGCAAAAACATTTTCCCCGTCAATATCAATTTTTCCATCAACTAAATCTGTCAAATTTGTATTTTCTAAAAAATCACAGACTTTTGAAAAATGTTTATTGACAGAAGCATATCGTCTAAAATCAGATTGTTCAGAAATAATCATATTATTTTCTCTTTTCTATTAGTGACGAACTTCCCAACTTGAATCCGCTTTAATTTCTGGAATATCATGAATCGTTGTATATTTAGGTGCAGATACTTTATTTCCAGTAAGTACAGATACAATATAACCTGAAACTACTGATACAGAGATTGAAATCAATGAATATGCCCAGTAGCTAACAGCTGTTGGAGGAAGGAAGTATTTAATAAATACCATGACGATGGTTGATACAATCAGCGCTGCATAAGCACCTTGTTTATTTGCTTTTTTAGAAACAAATCCAAGAATAAATACACCACCAAGTAGACCAAGTACAAGTCCCATGAAACTATTGAACCATTCGTATGCAGACTTAATATCTGAGTGAGCCATGACAATGGAAACACCAATTGAGAATAAACCTACTGCTAGAGATACGAATTGTGCAATTTTCGTACGACGATCGTCTGACATATTTTTAGAAATGACATCTTGAATATCCAATGTCCATGAAGTTGCAACAGAGTTCAAACCTGTTGAAATAGTTGATTGAGCTGCTGCATAAATCGCTGCCAAAATCAAACCTGTGATACCTACTGGTAACTGGTATGCAATAAAGTACATAAAGATTTGGTCTTGAGGGATATTGCTAGCTGCACTACCTGCATTTTGTACTTGATAGAATACGTACAAGCCTGTACCAATCAAGTAAAAGACTGTTGCAGTTGCAAGTGACAAGACACCGTTTGTGAACAACATCTTATTAAGTTTCTTAATATTTTGTGTTGTAGTAAAACGTTGAACCAAATCTTGAGATGAAGCATAGGAAGACAAGATTGTAAATCCTGAACCCATCACAATTAAGAAGATGGAGTTTGAAAGCAAGTTAGGGTCGAAAAGTTTTTCATTTGCAGCAAGGAATTTCCCGTTTACTAATGTTTCTGCTACTGCACCAAAGCCACCTTTAATATTAGCCATCAGTACAAATAAAGCTACAACGACACCACTAATCAGAACCACACCTTGAATAAAGTCTGTCCATAATACGGATTTTAGACCACCAGTATAAGAATAAACAATTGCAATTGCACCCATCAAAATAATCAAAATATTGATGTCAATTCCTGTCAATACTGCTAACCCAGCTGATGGGAGGTACATAATGATAGACATACGTCCCAATTGATAAATAATAAACAAAAGTGCTGAAATAATACGAAGTGCTTTAGAATTAAAACGTTTATCCAAGTAATCATATGCCGTATCTATGTCTATCCGTGCAAAGATAGGTAAGATAAAACGAATTGTCAGTGGAATAGCTACAACCATCCCTAATTGAGCAAACCATAAAATCCAGCTACCTGCATAAGAGTTACCAGCGAGTCCCAAGAAGGAAATCGGACTGAGCATTGTGGCAAAAATGGATACCGAAGTAACATACCAAGGAACCGAACCATCTCCTTTAAAGAATTCTTTTCCTTTCATCTCTTTTTTAGAGAAATAGATACCTGCAACCAACACCGCAAGTAAATAAACAATCAAGATAATTAAGTCAATTATTGTAAATCCTGTTGTGCCCATAACATATCTCCATATTGATTTTATTTCTTATAAAAATTCTTTTCGTGCTTGTTGAATAAGTTCTGCTGCTTGTTTTGCAACTTCCAAGTCACCTTCTGCCAATGCTTCTAAAGGTTGACGAACAGAACCTAAATCAAGTTTTTCATTTAGACGCAAAACTTCTTTTGCTACAGCATACATATTTGCCTTACCTGATACCATCTTATAGATAACTTCATTGATAGCATATTGAAGTTTTTTAGCTGTATCTAAATCTCGTTCTTGAATCAAACTTTCCAATTTCAAGAACAAATCTGGCATAACGCCATAAGTACCACCAATACCAGCTTCTGCTCCCATCAAGCGACCACCAAGATATTGTTCATCTGGACCATTGAATACAATGTAATCTTCTCCACCTGTAGCTACAAACATTTGAATATCTTGTACAGGCATAGAAGAATTTTTAACTCCAATCACACGAGGATTTTGACGCATTGTTGCATACAAACTACCAGTCAAAGCAACCCCTGCCAATTGTGGAATATTATAAATGATAAAATCTGTATTTGGCGCAGCTGCACTCATTGCATTCCAATATGCTGCGATTGAATATTCTGGCAATTTGAAGTAAATAGGTGGGATAGCTGCAATAGCATCGACTCCAACACTTTCTGAATGTTTTGCCAATTCAATACTATCTTTCGTGTTATTACATGCAACATGGTTGATAACTGTTAATTTACCTTTAGCAACTTTCATAACAGCTTCAATAATTTGTTTACGATCTTCTACACTTTGGTAAATACATTCACCTGAAGAACCATTTACATAGATACCTTTTACACCTTTATCAATGAAATATTGCACCAGAGATTTTACACGCTCTTGGCTAATTTCACCATTTTCATCATAGCAAGCATAAAATGCAGGGATAACGCCTTTGTATTTAGTTAAATCTTTCATAAGATTTCTCCTTTACATTGTTTTTTATTTGATAACATTAATAAATCGCTGAGCAATTTCTTTTGGACGTGTAATCGCTCCACCAACGACAACACTGGTAACACCTAAACTATAAGCTTTTTTTAATTGTTCTGGATAATGAATTTTTCCTTCGGCAATTACCGGAATATTAAAATCAGCCAATTTTTTCATTAGTTCAAAATCAGGCTCATCTGATTGTACACTTGTACTTGTGTAACCTGATAATGTTGTACCAACAAAATCAACGCCTGATTTAAATGCATAGAGACCTTCATCAAAATTACTTACATCCGCCATCAGCAATTGATTCGGATATTTTTCTTTTATTTTTTTGATAAAGTCACTGACAACTAAGCCATCATATCTTGGTCTTAAAGTTGCATCAAATGCAATGACTGTTGTTCCGCATTCTACAAGTTCATCTACTTCTTTCATCGTAGCAGTAATATATGGTTCTTGAGGTGGATAATCCCTTTTGATAATTCCAATTATTGGTAAATCTACTACTTTCTGAATTGCTTTAATATCACGCACAGAATTTGCGCGAATGCCCACTGCTCCTGCCTCTAAAGCTGCTTTAGCCATAAAAGGCATCAAGCTAAATTCTTCATTATAAAGGGGTTCACCAGGTAAAGCTTGACAAGAAACAATGACTCCACCTTGGACTTGGCTTATAAATTTTTCTTTAGTCCAAATTTGGCTCATTTTATTATTCCTCCTTATGGATAATTGTTTGATTGTAATAATATTGTCTCTCTGGACTTTCCAGATAATTAGAGAATAAGCAGTCTGTAATTAAAAGTATTGGAAACTGAGGTGATATGCGATTGCCATACGAGAGATGATCGGTCGAAGCTAATAACAATAGTTCATCAAAAAAACAATCTTCTTCGTCAAATTTTCTTGTAGTCATTAAAACTGTTTTAGCGCCTTTATCCGCAGCTTTTTGTAGACCTTCTAGTACAATATCAGTTTGACCTGAAATGGATGCTCCAATGACAAGGCAATTTTCATTAAGTAATAAGCTACTCCACAAAATCATGTCCTCGTCTGATAATACTTCACCAATCACTCCGAGACGCATAAATCTCATCTTCATTTCTTGTAAAGCAAGAACAGAACTTCCTTTACCGTAGAGATATACACGCTCAGCAGTTTCTATCATCTCAGCAATACGCTCAAGTTGAACTTCATCAAGAACCGTGTAAGTTTTTCTCAACATTTCTTCATAGTCGGATAAAACTTTTTCTGTTGCCTCTGTATATAATGCCAACTTTTCTTTCTCACGAATCATCTCTTGGTATTTGAAAATGAATTGTCTAAAACCTTTAAAACCACATTTTTTCGCAAATCGAGTCAATGTTGCTTTGGATACATTAAGGTATTCGCACAATGCTTCAGATGAATAATCATTTAGAGGTTTCTGTTTTAAGAAGAATTTAGCAACGTCTTTTTCAGCATATGCCATATTTGGTAAGTTAGCTTCTATCATTGGAATTAGTTCTTTTTGCAGTAACATATGAGCTCCTTAGTTAAAGTAAACGTTTACATTATTTATTTTAACACTTATTTTATTTTTTTCAATATTTTTCATAAATTAGAAACTAGTTTCCAATTTCTTTCATTTCATAACAGAACACTAAATATGAAAACATAAATGAAAATATAATAATTTTTTATGCTTTTTATTGTCATTGTATGTCTTGTAAGAACATTTATCAATGATAATATATTCACGCTATAATATTTTCTTAATTTTTTATTTTGATTTTATTATTTCTTTCGGAATTTCTATATAATATTTTATTTCTAAAAAAATAGAAAAAATGTTCCTAGTTTCTTTATTTTATATAATTAATATATTTTTGCTTACGAATTAAAAAAGAATCCTATAAAAACAAGCCCACTGAAAAAGTCATCAAGTTGATGGCTTTTTCAGTGGGCTCGTAAAATCAGGCTTTTCAGTGGAAAATAAATACAAATTCTATCTCAGATTCTCTCGTGTAACAAACAAACTACAAAATATCTCCATTCAACCATGGAAATAGAAGATTAGCGGAACCTTACCTTCACTTTTTGGAAGAACAACTCGTGCATAGACCTTGCCTTCATTAGTTCCCTCAAAGGTCAGTTCATAACACTTGACTTGGGGAATATGGAAATCTCTTTCCTCCAACTGATAGGTAGGAAGAGAGGAAACTCTTTTTACCTCTTCATCCCAGAAAGCATCAAAGTCTTCTGGAACCTCATCCCTTCCTTTATAAGTCTTGATTTCTTCTAATAAAGCTGGATTTTTCATAACATGCTCCTTTGATTTTGTAATCGCTGCCACCACTGTAGCATATCTATGAAAGCAATGCAAGAAAGAAGGGCAAATAGAAAATGAATTTAGATTTTATTTCTTCAAACCTATCGTCTGAAAATAGTTTTAAAAACAAAAAAAGAGCATTTCGCTCTTTCTTCCTTCTCTTCAATATTATTTTTTTGCTTCTTTCTTTTGGAAAGTGGTTTGGTAATTTACTTTAATCGTTACGGTCATGTGAGAGTCCTCGTTTCTTTTTGATGACTCTAGTATAAGGACCAAACCTGAAAGCTAGCTTAAGATTTCCTTATAGAAAGCTTATACTCAATGAAAATCAAAGAACAAACTAGGAAACTAGCCGTAGGTTGCTCAAAGCACTGCTTTGAGGTTGTAGATAAGACTGACGAAGTCAGTTACATATATAATCCAAGGCGAAGCTGACGTGGTTTGAATTTGATTTTCGAAGAGTATTAATCTAAATGTTCTTTCTTTTCCAAATGAAGGGCAATCATGCGCCACTCTGGATCCTCTTGCCAGCCTTCTATCGAACTAATGTAGCTAGCAACCTTTCTGGCTTCTTCTAAAATCGGAAAATCTTCGATAATATCAGCTACTTGGAACTCTGGGAGACCTGACTGTCTGGTTCCAAAAATTTCACCTGAACCACGCATTTTCAAATCTTCCTCCGCAAGGACAAATCCATTGGTCGTTTCTGTCATGATGCGCATGCGGTCTTTCCCAGAATCAGTCTTGGGATTGGCAACGAGAACTGCATAAGACTGCTTGTCCCCGCGACCAACTCGACCTCTGAGCTGGTGAAGCTGGCTGAGCCCGAAGCGATCGGCATCCATGATAATCATGACGGTCGCATTGGGAACGTTGACCCCAACCTCAATAACCGTCGTCGAAACCAGAATATCTGTTTTTCGCTCTTTGAACTCCTGCATTATCTGGTCTTTTTCGTCACTCTTCATCTTGCCATGTAGGAGGGCTACTTCGGCCTTGCCAGCAAAATGAGCCGTCAACTCTTCTGATAAGGCAATGGCATTTTTCAAATCCAGAGCTTCTGATTCTTCAATCAAGGGAGAGATGACATAGGTTTGAGAACCTTTTTGGATTTCCCCCTCTAACCAAGTCAAGACCTGAGGTAGTTGCTCATGCTTGATCCAGCGTGTCACAATGGGTTTCCGTCCTGCTGGCATCTGGTCGATAATGGAAACATCCATATCGCCAAATGCTGTGATAGCCAGCGTCCGTGGAATAGGAGTCGCCGTCATCATGAGGACATCTGGGTTGTCGCCTTTTTCTCTCAGAACACGCCTTTGCCCTACACCAAAGCGGTGCTGCTCATCGATGATAATCAAGCCCAGACGAGCATAATCCACCCCATCCTGAATCAGAGCGTGGGTTCCAATAATCAAATCAGCCTCACCCTTGGCAATGGTCTCCAAAACTTCTCTCTTTTCTGCAGCTTTCAAGGAACCTGTCAAAAGAGCCAGTTTCAAGTCTGGAAAAAGGTTCTGTAAACTCTCAAAGTGTTGCTCTGCAAGGATTTCTGTTGGCACCATGAGAGCAGCCTGATAGCCAGCTGTCACCGCCGCAAACATGGCCAAGCCAGCGACTACCGTTTTTCCGCTCCCCACATCTCCTTGTAGGAGACGATTCATGTGGTGGTCCGACTTCATATCGGTTAAAATTTCCTGCAAACTCTTTTCCTGAGCTTGAGTCAAGGCAAAAGGCAAGCTTTCTTTGACTGCTGTCACTTTTTCCTGAGACCAATCCAGAACCAAACCGCTTCCCTGAACTCTATTTTCAGACTTAAGCGTCTGCAATTGCATTTGGAAATAAAAGAGTTCCTCAAATTTGATACGTCGAAGGGCTTGCTTGTATTCTGCCAAATCCTTGGGGAAATGCATGGCACGAACGGCCTGACAACGGGACATGAGTTTGTATTTATCGAGCAAAGACTGGGGAAGATTTTCCTCAATCAAGAGGTCCAGTCCCTGATCAAAGGCCATCTTGATGACCTTGACCAGACTGGCCTGACTGATTCCCTGAGCCAAGCGATAAACAGGCTGGAGGTCATCTTCCACCTGAGCCAGGACCTTCATCCCAGTCAAACTAGCCTTGGCACGGTCCCATTTTCCAAAGACGGCAAGAGTTGCTCCCAACTCTATCTTATCTGCTAGATAGGGCTGGTTAAAGAAATTCACCGCAAAAACGACTTCTCCTTGCTTGAGGCTAAAACGCAGGCGATTGCGCTTGAAACCATAATACTGGACACTGGCAGGAGTCACGACTTGACCAGAAAGAACCGCCTTTTCACCGTCTTCCAGTTCCAGCACTTGCTTGGTCTTGAAGTCTTCATATCGGAAAGGAAAGTAGAGCAAGAGGTCTTGCAAATTTTCAATTCCTAGTTTGGCGTATTTTTCTGCTGACTTTGGTCCCACACCAGGTAAGACATGCAAGGGTTGATGTAGATTCATGCTCCACTCCTTTCTTTTCTAATAATATTCTCTCGGAATGCGATCGCTGAGGAGACAAACGACCTCGTAGTTAATAGTCCCACGGTAGGTCGCTACCTGAGTAGCTGTGATTTCCTTGCCTCCGTTGGAGCCAATTAAGGTTGCTTTTGTTCCCAACGGATAAAGCTTAGGCAGACGAATAGTGATTTGGTCCATAGAAACTCGTCCAACAATTGGGCAAGCTTGGCCATCTACCAAGACAGTGAAATTCTGCATATCTCGTGTCCAACCATCCGCATAGCCGATTGGCACCGTCGCAATGACTTGCTCACTATCCGCTTCATATGTCGCTCCGTAGCCCATGCAAGCTCCAGCTGAAACTGTCTTGACGTGAACCAAGGCAGATTCCAAGGTCAAGGCTGGTTTCAAGTCATAGGGCAAGTCCAAGACCTCTCCGCTAGGATTCAGACCATACATAGCATCCCCCATACGAACCGCATTGAAAATAGTCTCTGCATGCCAAAGGGTCGTTGCAGAATTGCTGGCATGAACCAGCTCTGGAAGACCTTTCATACTGGCCAAAATAGTTTTAAACCGTTCTAACTGGGCATTAAAATAGTCATCTGATTCCTCGTCTGCAGTAGCAAAGTGGGTAAAAATCCCTTCAACACCAGCACCATGTTGTCTGAGCAAGTCTTGAGCTTGCTCAGCCTCACTAGCCTCTCGAAAACCAATCCGTCCCATTCCTGAGTCAATCTTAAGGTGGGCTGTCAATCCAGTTAGGTCTGCTTCCCTATCTAAGAGGGCTTGGATCCACTCCAGTCCGGCCACAGTCAAGGTGATGTCGTATTCTTTAGCAAGAGAAACAGCTTCGATTTCAGAAACTCCTAAAATGAGGATTTTCTTCCTTAGTCCAGCTTGTCTGAGTTCAATGGCTTCATCAATATTGGAAACGCAAAATCCGTCTACATCTTCTTGGATTGCCTTAGCAACGACAACAGCTCCATGACCATAGGCATTAGCCTTGACTACTGCAAATTTGAGCGTTCCTTGAGGTATATGAGCCCCCATTTGCTGAATATTTTGTCGAATAGCTCCCAGATGAATCAGAGCCTTGGTTGGTCTATGTGGACTAGCTTTCATGATTTTCCTCCAAAATGACACTGGCTGTCACAAACTGATCTGTATGGCTGATAGACAGCCAAATCTTTCCTGAAAATGGTGCCTGACTAAAATAAGGCGCCCCGCGTTCATTATTCAAGACTTCCAAATCCTGAAAACTGAGCTTGCCAATACCAGTTCCCATTGCCTTGGAAAAGGCCTCCTTAGCCGACCAGCGACCAGCTAAATATTCTATTTGCCTGCGTCCTTTGAGACTGGTGAAGCGCTCCATTTCCTTAGCGGTCAGCACGCGCTTAGCAAAACCTTCATGTCGTGTAACTGCGCTTTCTATCGAAGCCAATTCTTCGATGTCAATTCCGTGTCCAACTATCATTCTCATCAAAAGGAGTTGAGATTCCCCAACTCCATCCTTTTCACTTATTTTGTCAAGGTAGCATAGATTTCTTCTACCAAGGCCTCTGTATTTTCCCAACCTAGGCAAGGGTCGGTAATAGAACAACCAAAGACCTCTGGTTGGTTTTGACGACCATCTGCCAGGTAGGATTCAATCATAAAGCCTCGAACCGTCTTTTTGATTTTCTCATTCCAGTCACGATTTTGCAAGGTCTGACGAACAATTCGAATCTGCTCCATATATTGCTTGCCTGAGTTATCATGGTTGGTATCAATGAGGATAAAGGGATTTTCAAGTCCCATGGTTTCATAGCGTTCAATGGCATTTAGCAAAGTTTCGTAGTAAAAGTTAGGCTCATTTTTCCCATATTCATTGACTGCTCCACGAAGGATGACGTGGGCCAAGGGATTTCCTGAAGTCTCAACTTCTTGACCATGGAAGAGGAAGGTCTGTTTGTTCTGAGCGGCATAGATGCCATTAAACATGACACCCAGATTTCCAGAGGTTGGATTTTTCATTCCGACTGGCGCATCAATCCCTGAGGCCACAAAACGGTGCTCTTGGTCTTCTACAGAACGAGCTCCTACAGCATGGTAGCTGACCAAATCATCTACCAAGACCAGATTTGACGGATAAAGCATCTCATCTGCCGTTGTCAAACCAGTCTCTGTAATCACGCGGTAGTGCAACTGGCGCACAGCCTGCAAGCCGTTGATCAAACTTGGAGCTTTTGAAGTATCTGGCTGGTGAACCAAACCTTTATAGCCGTCTCCGTTAGTGCGAGGTTTAGCTGTATAAACACGCATAACCATGAAAATCTTGTCCGCCACCTTCTTTTGCAAAGCAGATAAACGACGGGCATATTCCAAGACAGCCTCTTCATTGTCAGACGAGCAAGGACCAATCACCAAAAGGATCCGGTCATCTTCTCCTGAAATAATGTCTGCCATTTCTCTATCACGACGCTCCTTTAGACGCAAGGCTTCCGCAGACAATTGGGTTTCTGCCTTGATTGCTTCAATATCGATTTCTTGACCTTTTTCAATAAATGCCATCTTATTCTCCTAACGTTTGGTAGATTTCTCTGACAAGGGCTTCCGTATTTTCCCAGCCAAGGCAAGGGTCTGTGATAGACTTGCCAAATACTTCCGGTTCGTTTTGACGGCCGTCTTCTAGATAAGACTCAATCATAAAGCCACGAACGTACTGCTTGATCTTTTCATTCCAGTCACGGTTAATCAAGGTCTGACGGACAATTCGAATTTGGTCCATATATTGCTTACCAGAATTATCATGATTGGTGTCCACAATGATAAAGGGATTTTCCAAGCCCATCTTCTCATACTGAGCAATAGTATCCATCAAATTATCATAGTAGTAGTTAGGAATATTCTTACCATACTCATTGATCGCTCCACGAAGAATAGCGTGCGAAAGCGGGTTCCCAGTTGTTTCCACTTCTTTTCCTAGGAAAAGGAAACTTTGTTTGTTTTGAGCAGCATAAATCCCATTAAACATAACATTGAGATTTCCAGAGGTTGGATTTTTAAACCCAGTCGCAAAATCTGCCCCGCTTGCCACAAAGCGGTGTTGCTGGTCTTCAACCGAACGTGCACCAACTGCCATGTAAGAAATCAAATCATCTACAAGCGGTAGATTTTCAGGATAAAGCATTTCATCAGCAGTAGTCATACCTGTTTCCGTGATGACACGATAATGAAGATGTCGAACGGCTTTGATTCCGTTGATGAGGCTAGGGGCTTCTGTCGCATTAGGCTGGTGAATCAAGCCCTTATAGCCATCTCCGTTGGTACGGGGTTTGGCAGTATAAACACGCATAACCATAAAGATACGGTCTGCTACTTCTTCTTGCAAAGCTGCCAAACGCTTAGCGTACTCAAGAACAGCTTCTTCATTGTCAGATGAGCATGGCCCGATTACCAAGAGAATCCGTTGGTCTTCTCCACGTATAATGGCTTCTAGCTCTTGATCACGCTGTGATTTTCTCTCTAAAGCTTGACCTTCTAATTTTGATAAGGCACGAACTTCTTCAATATTAATTTTAGGACTTTTTGCTGTAAATACCATAACTCATCTCCTTATAAAGCAAACGGATACCAAGTAAAAATTTACTTTTCACAAGGTATCCGCCTCTAAACTATCTCATTTTATTGTCTTTTACCGTGACAGTTTTTAAACTTCTTACCAGAACCACATGGGCAAAGTTCATTCCGTCCAATCTGGCTCAAATCCAAATCTTCTGGCATATTTGCTTGGTGGGCAGCGATATTACGAGTCGCTGTTGTACTGATATGGTGTTCTGCTTGTGGTCTTTCTTGTTCATGAATTTGTGCTTTCATCATCAAGCGTGTCACATCAAACTCAATCGAACCAATCATGTCATTAAACATACGGAAACCTTCTGCCTGATACTCAACAACTGGGTTGTTCTGAGCATAACCACGAAGTCCAACCGCATTACGCAATTGATCAAGGGCATCGATATGATCTGTCCACTTGTTATCCACCACTCGTAGAATCAAAACTTTTTGGAATTCTTTGACTGCTTCTTCATCACGTAGTTTTGAAACCTGACTATCGTAAACTTGCAAGGCACGTTGGAAGAGTTCTTCCTTAATGGCCTTATCAGACAAGCCTGACAAGTCTTCGATTGAAATCGAATCTTCAGGAAGCAAGTTGTACTTAGCAAAGTTCAAAATTGCTTCAAGTTTTTCATCTTGTTTGGCACGCGCATGACCATCAACGACACGACCAATCGTGCGTTTGATCATTGAATGAATTTCAGGCGCCAAGTCACGGTCTGCAGTGATAACATCGTAACGTTGAGCGTAAATAATCTCACGTTGTTCACGCATGACATCGTCATACTGAAGGACTTGTTTACGGGTATCGTAGTTATTTCCTTCGACACGTTTTTGTGCCGCTTCAACCTGACGTGTCAACATACGAGACTCAATCGCCTCTTCAGACATGTTGAGACGTTCAAAGATTCCCTTCAAGCGTTCAGAACCAAAACGTTTCATCAAGTCATCTTCAAGAGATAGGTAGAATTGTGACTCACCTGGGTCTCCCTGACGACCTGAACGTCCACGAAGCTGGTTGTCGATACGACGGCTTTCATGACGTTCTGTACCAATAACACAAAGTCCTCCCAATTCGCGAACTCCTTCACCAAGCTTGATGTCGGTACCACGACCGGCCATGTTAGTTGCGATGGTAACAGCACCACGCTGACCAGCATTCATGATGATTTGGGCTTCTTTATAGTGGTTTTTGGCGTTCAAGACTTCGTGAGGAACACCAGCTTCGACCAATTTTTTAGAAATGTAGTCACTGGTTTCAACCGCAACTGTACCAACCAAGACAGGCTGACCTTTTTGGTAACGAGCCTTAACGTCTTTAACAACGGCCTTAAACTTAGCTTCAATGCTAGCAAAAAGCAAGTCTGGATGGTCAATACGTTGAACAGGACGGTTTGTTGGGATTGGAATAACACGAATGTTGTAAATTTCACGGAATTCTTCTTCCTCAGTCTTACCAGTACCCGTCATACCAGACAATTTCTTGTACATACGGAAAAGGTTTTGGTAAGTAATTGAGGCAGATGTCTTGGTTTCATCTTGGATTGGAACACCTTCTTTGGCTTCAATGGCTTGGTGCAATCCATCAGAATAACGACGACCTTCCATGGTACGACCTGTAAATTGGTCGACGATCAAGATTTCTTGCTCTTCGCTCACCACATAGTCAATATCGAGAAGCATGATGTAGTTGGCACGAAGGGCGTTATCGATAAAGTGAGTCAGAGCTACATTTTCGATATCGTAGAGATTTTCAAGTTTAAAGTAGCTTTCAGCCTTATCAATCCCTGAATCAGACAATCCAATAGTTTTAGATTGCACATCGATGATGTAGTCGTCTTTGTCCAACGATTTTACATAGTGGTCTGCCATGTGGTAGAGCTGACTAGTTTCAACCGCATTAGCACCTGATACAATCAAAGGTGTACGGGCCTCGTCAATCAAGATTGAGTCAACCTCATCGACCAAGGCATAGTTAAGCGGACGTTGTACCATGTTTTCAGCGCGAACGACCATGTTATCACGAAGGTAGTCAAATCCGATTTCTGAGTTGGTTGAGTAGGTAATATCACACTCATAGGCTTCTTTTTTCTCCATTGGAGATTTGGCAGCCAAGTTAATCCCTACTGACAGACCAAGCCATGAGTACAATTCTCCCATCTCAGTCGCGTCACGTTCTGATAGGTATTCGTTAACCGTAACTACGTGAACCCCTTTACCTGAGAGGGCATTGAGGTATACTGGCATAGTCGCAGTCAAGGTTTTCCCTTCCCCTGTACGCATTTCTGGCACGTCACCATGGTGAAGAACGATTCCACCCATGACCTGAACCTTATAAGGGAAGAGACCTAGGACACGTTTGGCACCCTCACGGACAACCGCAAAAGCTTCATAAAGTAATGAATCCAGTGATTCTCCATTTTGATAACGTTCTTTAAATTCAACTGTTTTTGCTTTTAGTTGGTCATCTGTCAAAGCAGCCATTTGGTCTTCGTATTTGAAAACCTTGTCGGCCATCTTTTCCAGACGACGGATTTCTCCTTTATCATTTTCGATAATTGTTTTTAAAATATTAGCCATGTTTTTCCTTACTTTAAATTCCGAATATTTTAGAATGTTCTTTTAATTTTAGCACAATTACTGATTATTTTCAAGGAAGAATCCCCATTTTGAAAAGGAAAAAGAGGCTAGTTTCCAAGCTAACCTCTCTGAATTTTATGACTGTTTAATTGCCAAAAATCGGCAAAAGAGCAAATAGGATAAATAGATTAATCCAAAGGGAAAGACAGCAGATAAGTCCAAAAACAAAGAGACTGACTTTCTTGGATAACAAGGCCATCAAAATGGACAGAATGCCAAAAACTAGTAAAACTTTCTGCATGATGAAGAGATTGATAGATATTCCCAGAACTGGTTTATCCCAAGGAAGAAAGAAGAAAGCAAGCCAGATTAGCAGAACTAAACCAATATAGACCTTGGAATAGCGTGTAATAAATGATTTTAGATGTGCCATAAGCTACCTCCTATCAATAAAAACCGATATAAATCAATGCCTTTCGCCTTTAGATTGTCCTAGTTCCCGTCTCAAGCGAAACATTTTTTTGAAAAAGATATAATCTAACCAGTCACTGCCTAGAGATATGACTATCAAAATCAACCCAACACCCCAAGTACTAGCATCTGAATCATGGCTCAGAACAAAAGGGAAAAATAAGAATGAAAAAATTGTCATATCCAAGCTAAACAGAGCTAAAAGGGAAATATAAATCCAGTAAAAATAGTAGAAGATGGGGAAAATTTTACTGTTTCTGTCAGCATTGTCTATCCAATAGAAAAAATAAAAACAAGGAAATAAGAGTATCAAATGAAACCAATTAAAGGACAGTTTCATCATCGACACCTCCTCTTTAAAATTGTTTTCTTTAGTTTCGTTCTATTAAATGTTATTACCAATATAAATCAATGCCTTCCACCTTTAGACTTCCCTAGTTCCCGTCTCAAGCGAAACATTTTTTTGAGACAGAAATAAGTTGACCTATTCAGACCAATAGCTAGCAGAATAAAAAGAAACCAAATGCCCCAAAACTTGATATCTGTCACATTTCTCAATAGGATATTGAAAAACAAGACTGAAAAAACTGTCCAAGCAAGGCTAAAAAGAGCATAGAGGATGATGTAAATCCAGTAAAAATAGTAAAAAATTGGGAAAAATTTACTATCTCTGTTGGCCTTTTCAATCCAGCTGAAAAAGTAAAAACAGGGTAATAAGATTAACAATTTAAACAAATGTTCCATCATCAACACCTCTTTTTGATAGCGCTTTCTTCAACTTCATTTTATCAAAAAAATCTGGAAATGTCATTCCAGATTCTGCTTTTTTATTTACGTTTTCTTGCGATGAGATGGATTGGAGTCCCCTCAAAAACAAAGGCCTTGCGAATTTGATTTTCCAAGAAACGTAGGTAAGAAAAGTGCATAAGTTCTTCTTCATTGACAAAAATGACAAAGGTTGGTGGTTTTGTTGCCACTTGGGTCGCATAGAAAATCTTAAGACGTTTTCCTTTGTCTGTCGGTGTTGGGTTGATGGCAATGGCATCCATAATGACATCGTTCAAGACAGCTGATGGAATACGTGTGTTTTGACTTTCACTGATTTGTTTGATCATCTCAGGCAGTTTGTGAAGACGTTGCTTGGTCAAGGCTGATACAAAGATAATCGGTGCGTAAGGTAGATATTGGAACTGCTCACGGATATCTTCTTCCCAGTTTTTCATAGTGTGATTGTCTTTTTCAAGCGTATCCCACTTGTTGACCACGATAATCATCCCTTTACCGGCTTCATGGGCAAATCCTGCGATACGCTTGTCGTATTCACGAATACCCTCTTCCGCGTTTATGACCATCAAGACCACATCTGAGCGGTCAATAGCACGCATGGCGCGCATAACAGAGTATTTCTCGGTATTTTCATAAACCTTACCAGATTTACGCATACCAGCCGTATCAATCATGGTAAACTCTTGACCATCTGTATCTGTAAAGTGGGTATCAATAGCGTCACGCGTTGTTCCAGCAACAGGACTAGCAATGACACGGTCTTCTCCCAAGATAGCATTGATCAAACTTGACTTTCCAACGTTTGGACGACCAATCAAACTAAACTTAATGACATCTGGATTTTCTTCCTCATATTCATTTGGAAGATTTTCTACGATGGCATCTAGCACATCCCCTGTACCAATCCCATGGACAGATGAGATAGGCAGTGGTTCACCCAAACCGAGGGCATAGAAATCATAGATATCATTTCGCATCTCAGGGTTGTCCACCTTGTTCACTGCGAGGATAACTGGTTTGTGGGTCTTATAAAGCTTACGGGCTACGTATTCGTCCGCATCGGTAATTCCTTCCTTACCAGACACGACAAAGACGATAACATCTGCTTCTTCCATGGCAATTTCTGCCTGGTGCTTGATTTGTTCCATGAAAGGAGCATCGACATCATCGATTCCTCCTGTATCAATCATGCTAAAAGAACGATTGAGCCACTCACCCGTTGCATAGATACGGTCACGTGTCACTCCTTCGACATCTTCTACAATGGAGATTCGCTCACCAGCGATCCGATTAAATAGGGTTGATTTCCCAACATTGGGACGTCCTACAATGGCAATAGTTGGTAGGGCCATAATTTCTCACTTTCTACAATAACTTCTTCTGTTCAAGATTTTTTCTAGTTGAGCTTGGTTCTGCTTGACCAAACTGTTCTGCTAGACGCTGACTCCAGCTTGTGGTCGCACGCGCCCCAGCATAGTCCGCCTGTACACGGTCATAAGCTTGGATTGCATCAGTTGACTGTTCTCGGTATTCTTCCTCAAATACTACTTGATGCAATGGCAAGCGAGGTTTGACTTCATGTTCTTCATTTGGCACACCTAGCGCCATCCCAAAGACAGGATAGGTGTAGTCAGGCAGGTTAAAAAGCTCTGTCACTTCTTCGGACTTGTATCGAACCAAGCCAATAATGACACCACCATAGCCCAAGCTTTCAGCTGCCAGCAGGGCATTCTGTCCAGCAAGAGCCGCATCGACCGAACTAATCAAAAGACCTTCTACACCTTGGGGTTGGAATGAGTCTGTATGAAGTCGGGCTCCCTTTTCCGCTCGGTTCAAATCTCCGACAAAGAGAAGGAAAACAGCTGACTGGCGAATGGCTTCTTGAGGCACCAATTCATATAAAGTCTCTTTCTTTTCTTGACTTCGTACCACAATCACAGAGTAGGATTGGAAATTCTTCCAAGACGAGGCCATTTGGGCTGCTGTCAGGATTTCAGTCAAGTCTTCCTGAGGAAGGGCTTGCTCTTTAAACCTGCGCACTGAAGTATGAGCCTTCATTAATTTGATTGTTTCTGTCATCGACGGTTTACTCCTTCTAAACGAGTCTCCTCTGCCAAATAACGGATGCGTTCCATGACGCGTCTGGCTTCCCAGGTTTCGTCATTTCCATGTTTCCCTTTAGCAAAATGCTGCTCCAATTCTTCAAAGTTGAAGTTGGAGGTGAAAAAGGTCGGTAAATTTTCCTGCATCCGATATTGGAGAATGACTTGCAGGATTTCATCCCGCACCCAAGCTGTTGATTGCTCGGCACCAATATCATCTAAAATCAGGACTTCAGAAAGCTTAATCTCATCCACCAAGGTCTTGACATTGCCATCACCGATAGCATTTTTGACATCGATGACAAAGCTAGGATAGTGGAGAAGAGTGGAGGAAACACCACGTTTTTCTGATAAATCATGGGCTAAGGCAGCCACCATGAAACTTTTACCCACACCAAAGTCTCCATATAAGTAAAGACCTTTTCGCATAGCTGGATATTGCTCCACGAAGGCTAATAGCTTTTCAAAAACTGGCAAGCGCCCCAAATCATCCAAATCTACTTGAGCTAAACTAGCTTTCTTAAGACTGGCTGGCAGATTGATTAACTTGAGACGATTCTTAATAGCCGCTTCTTTTTCCGCTGCGATTAGTTCAGGAGTTTCTTCATAAGAAACGTCCGCATAACCATGATTCATAACCAAAATCGGCTTGTAGCCTTTGGCAATATAATCCGTATCCCCACGTAGAAACTTGTCACGCTCGGTAATGTACTGGTTAAATTTGGAGATACTGCGATTCAATTCCTCTGGGCTGAGGGATTCTTGCTGGATAAAGGCCGCAACATCAGGGTCCTTCATGATTTTCTGGACCAAATCTTGATAATGAAAACGGCTAGGTTGACGCTTGAGTACGTCTCCGACACTTTCCATCTAATCTCCTCCTTTTTCTAATCGAGCTAATAGTTCTTGTTTCTTACGTTCTAGTTCCAGACGAGTTTCCTCGCTGGTTTCATTCTTATAATCTGGATTGCTCCACTTGGGTACATTGGACTTAGCAGGACCGGGTTTACTGCCTTTTTGAGCCTGACTCTTCTGCCCACGCTCACGGATTCGCATGACTGCTTCTTCTGCCGAATGAATCTTTTGATAGGCATAGTCATTGGCTACTTTCATGGCATATTTCTCGTTGATGTTTGCCGAATCCACCTTATTAAAGGTCAATAAGAGAATAATATTAATAACTTCGTCCAGCAAGCCCAAACCAGCCATTTGTTGCAAGAGTTCTCTTTCTGTTTGGGTAATGGTCCCCTTGCGTGTCTGCTTGATTTCTGCTAAGAACTGCAGGGCCGTTTTACTTTTGGCTTCTTTGATAATGGTCGTTTCCTTAGGACTAAAGTCAGAGGAAACAGGTTTTTGAGCGATTTTTTCCCGCATGCGTTTGGTTGAAATAACCTGGGAAACAGCTGTTGACTTAGCCAGTTGATAGGTCTCAAACCAAGTCCATTTCTTCTCCTCGGCAATGGCAAAGAGGTTTAAGACATCGGACTTCTCATCCGCAAAACGAAGCCCATCTCGAGCCATAAGCTGACGAAAATGGTCCAAGTCAAAATCGTTGGCCACTTTCTTCTTGAGACCAAGGTCTTCTTGACTTCCCAGTTCTGCCAAGTCTGGAAAGACTTGATTGAGTGAGACAGGTATTTCTTCTCCCTCAGCACTCTCAACTTTCAAATCCTCCACAGCTGCATCGCCAATTTTTTTCTCCAAAAGTCTGCGATAAACAGGATGTTCCAAGAAGTCCTGAGTCGAGAGAGGAGTATTGATAGCTAGCTTATAGATATCACCCTTTTGATAGAGGGTCAAGAGATTAAAAGCAGATAGGATTTTCAGGGATTTTATCAGTCTATCCATCCCAAAGTTTAGATGGTTGAGAATGTTTGAAAAGAGGTGTTCCTTTCTGCCATTATCCCAAAAACTGATGGTATAAAGATAAAGGCTCAGTGCCTCCTGACCGATAATCGGGAGGTAGCACTGTACCAGAGATGAGGTATCTTGCGACACCCGATTATTCTTTAGATAAGAAAAACGGTCAATTGGCTTCATTTATCTTTCCTTTTTCTTTTTAGAGGACTGGGTGATTTGTTGGAGCAAGCTCTCTAGCTCACTGACATCCTTAAAACTACGATAGACACTGGCAAAACGTACATAGGTAATCTCATCTAACTCAGCCAACTCCTCCATGACGAGTGAACCAATGTCCTCACTTTGAATTTCATTTTCATTTCGACCACGGAGTTTCTGTTCGATACGATTGACTACCATGTTGATTTCATCACTTGACACAGGACGTTTCTGGGCTGAGCGGATAATTCCATTAAAGATTTTATCTCTGGAGAATTGTTCCCGTGTGCCATCTTTTTTAACAACCACTAAGGTTCTTTCTTCTACTCGTTCGTAGGTTGTAAAACGGTGTTGGCATTCATCGCACTCACGTCTTCTACGAATGGTGTTCCCTTCTTCTGCTTGGCGACTATCGATAACACTTGACTTGGTAGCCCCACATTTTGGACAACGCATCCTTTCCCTCCTTATCGTTTTCTTTTCATTATACCATTTTTTAAACGATTCCCAAAACAATTCTTCTTTTTGCTTGACAAGTTTTTTGTTTTGTTGTATTATTTAATTAAGACAAAGAGATAAAAGAAAGGAGACCAAGATGTCCTGGACATTTGACAACAAAAAACCCATCTATTTACAGATTATGGAGAAAATCAAGCTTCAGATTGTTTCCCATACACTGGAACCCAATCAACAACTTCCAACCGTGAGAGAGCTGGCTAGCGAGGCCGGTGTCAATCCAAACACCATCCAAAGAGCCTTGTCAGACCTCGAACGAGAAGGATTTGTCTACAGCAAGCGCACAACTGGACGATTTGTGACTGAAGATAAAGAGCTGATCGCCCAATCACGCAAACAATTATCGGAAGAAGAATTGGAACACTTCGTTTCCTCCATGACCCATTTTGGCTATGAAAAAGAAGAACTACCAGGCGTAGTCGGCGATTATATTAAAGGAGTTTAAGCCTATGTCATTACTAGCATTTGAAAATGTATCCAAATCTTATGGAGCAACCCCAGCCCTTGAAAATGTTTCTCTTGACATCCCCGCTGGAAAAATTGTTGGTCTCCTTGGGCCAAACGGTTCAGGAAAAACAACCCTGATTAAACTAATCAACGGCCTCTTGCAACCAGATCAAGGACGTGTCCTGATCAACGACATGGATCCAAGCCCAGCAACCAAGGCTATCGTAGCTTATTTGCCGGATACGACCTATCTCAATGAGCAAATGAAGGTCAAAGAAGCCCTAACCTACTTTAAGACCTTCTATAAAGATTTCAATCTTGAACGCGCCCATCATCTGCTTGCAGATCTGGGCATTGATGAAAATAGTCGTCTCAAGAAACTATCAAAAGGGAACAAGGAAAAGGTCCAACTAATTTTAGTTATGAGCCGTGATGCTCGTCTCTACGTTTTAGACGAACCCATTGGTGGGGTGGACCCAGCAGCCCGTGAGTATATCCTCAATACCATTATCAACAACTACTCCCCAACTTCTACCGTTTTGATTTCTACCCACTTGATTTCTGATATCGAGCCAATCTTGGATGAAATTATCTTCCTCAAAGATGGAAAAGTCGTTCGTCAAGGTAATGTAGACGATATTCGCTATGAGTCAGGTGAATCCATTGACCAACTCTTCCGTCAGGAATTTAAGGCCTAAGCAAAGGAGATTATTATGTTTTGGAATTTAGTTCGCTACGAATTTAAAAATGTTAACAAGTGGTATTTAGCCCTTTACGCTGCCGTGCTAGTTCTTTCCGTTCTCATAGGAATGCAAGTACACTACTATAATTATGTATCTTTCAAAGATAGCCAACCTGTCTTACTTTTCTTTCTGGCTCTCGTCTTTGGTGGATTGATGATTACACTTGGGATTTCAACCATTTTCTTGATTATTAAACGATTCAAAGGTAGTGTCTATGACCGACAAGGCTATCTGACCTTGACCTTGCCAGTTTCTGAACACCATATCATCACAGCCAAATTAGTTGGAGCCTTCATTTGGTCTATCCTTAGCTCCACTGTACTAGTTCTAAGCGCTTTTATTATTGTTACCATAACGGTTCCAGAATGGATATCAAATTCTGAGTTGATTCCACTTGTAGGAACATTCCTTCCTCAACTCTCTCTTATGGGGGTATCCTTCCTACTAAATACCATCTCAGGAATCCTCTGCATCTACTTGGCTATTTCCATCGGACAACTGTTCAATGAATACCGTACCGCACTCGCTGTTGCAGCCTACATTGGTATCCAAATCGTCATTGGATTTATTGAAGTCTTCTTCAATACCAGTACTAACTTCTATATTAATTCACTTGCAGGATTTAATGATAATTTCTATATGGGAGCAAGCGTAGGCATTGTTGAAGAACTCATATTCATAGCTATCTTTTACCTCGGAACCTACTATATCTTGAAAAACAAGGTTAATTTACAATAAAAAATGCCCAGCTAAAAAGCTGGGTTTTGATTTAACTCAATATCAAACTGGCTACAATAGGGCTGACAAAGACATAGAGAATACCGGTGACACCGATAGACAAACCACCCATGGCTCCTGCTACAGAACCGTATCGAAAGGCTGTGCCTGTTCCGACTGCGTGACCTGTTCCTCCAAGGGAAAGACCAACAGCTACTGGATCATCTATTTTCAACCACTTCAAAAGTGTTGGGCCGATGACACTGGTTAAAATCCCAGTCGCCACCACAACAACCAAGGTCACAGTCGTCAAGCCTTGCAATTTTTCTGTAATCCCAACTGCCATGGCGGTTGTTACTGACTTAGGAAAGAGAGAAATGGCTAGGAAAAAGTCCATTCCAAAAATCTTTGCTACAAGGGCCGTGAAAGATGTATTGACCACTACCGCTAACAAACTACCAAAGAGAATACTCCGAGCATGGTGCTTCATCAAATGAAAACTCTTGTAAAGCGGAATCCCTAGAGCCACGGTCGATGGGACAATCAAGTTGTTCAAATAAACCCCACCTTGGTAGTAATCTTGGTAAGAAATACCCGTCACTTTTAGAAAGATGATAATGAAAACAGCTGACAAAAGCAAGGGCGTTGTCAATGGATGGGGAAAACGTCTGTAAATCAGCATTCCCACTAGATAGGCTAAGATAGACAGGGCCAGCCCAAACAGGGGATTGGAAACAAATTCACTCATTTGGCATCTCCTTTCTCATAATCTCCCTCAAACCGTCGTTTGATGAACTGAACTACCAAGGCTATGAGGATAATATTGATGACTGCTGCAAAAAAGACAATCAAAACAATGGGCAAAAGATAGGGAGCAATCACATCAAACTTCTCCATGATTCCCACTGCTGGCGGCAAAAAGAGAATGGTCATATTGGCCAGCAAGAAATTCCCCACCATATTGACATGCCTGGTTCTCAGCCACTTAAATTGCAGGGCTAGAAAGAGAATAATCAAACCGATAATACTGCCTGGGATGGGCAAGTGAAAGAAACTAGAGATTCCCTCTCCGATTAGAGAAATCACAAAGAGAATCATTAATTGAACATATAATTTCATCCTAAACTCCACGAAATAGACTTCTTGCATACCAGTTTACTCTTTTTTCAGAAAATTTCAAGGAAATGCACAAGGGATAATAAAAATTAGAAATAGAAAGGGCATACAAACAATTCTTGACTTGTGAAAACAGTGTAATTTAGGATAAAAGATTTCAGCGTCCTTCTTGCCAGCATTCTTGAAAAGTAGTATAATTATTGCATGCGCAATCATCTTGTGATGCAGAGATTGTCCGTGAATGGACATTCTTCTATTTTATAACTCTAAAAAGAAAGGAGATACTATGACCTATTTAGAAAAATGGTTTGACTTCAATCGGCGTCAGAAAGAAATTGAAAGTCTCTTGGAAGAGACCATTGCCCAGCAGAGCGAGCAAAGTCTGACCTTGAAAGAATTCTACCTCCTCTACTATCTGGACTTGGCTCAAGAAAAATCTCTACGCCAGATTGACCTGCCAGATAAGCTTCATCTGAGCCCGAGCGCTGTTTCTCGGATGGTGGCTCGCTTGGAAGCCAAAAATTGTGGTCTGCTTAGTCGCAGGTGTTGTGATCAAGATAGGCGCTCTAGCTTTATTTGCCTGACAGGTGATGGGCAAAAGACACTGGCCTCGCTACAAAAGGCTGTCGAAGCAAGCTTGGAAACTGGTTTAGATTTCTTGATTTAAGATGATTTTAGAAAAAAGTTGCGTGCGCAATCATTTTTCTTGACATTCTCTTTTACAAGGAGTAAAATAAAATCATCATTAAACAAAGGAGTTTTAAACATGATTGAAATTACCTATCTAGATGCCAGCAAGAACGAAAGAACTGTAACTTTCGAATCTTATGAAGACTTTGATCGTTCACAACAAGCTTGTCTTATCGGCGTCGCAGACTACTACCCTGTCCAAAAATTAACTTACAATGGTCATGATTTGGACTACCATGGGACTTATGGAGATATCTTCTTCTATCTCAAGAAACAAGATTTAAGCCAATATAACTAAAAAAGGAGAAATACAATGGCAAAAGCAATTACAGATGCAACATTCGAACAAGAAACAAAAGACGGTTTGGTCTTGGTAGACTTTTGGGCAACTTGGTGTGGTCCATGTCGTATGCAAGGTCCAATCTTGGACAAATTGTCTGAAGAACTTTCAGAAGATGTTTTGAAAATCGTTAAAATGGACGTTGATGAAAATCCAAACACAGCTCGTGCCTTTGGAATCATGTCTATCCCAACTCTTCTCTTCAAAAAAGACGGCCAAGTAGTGAAACAAGTTGCTGGTGTTCACACAGCAGAACAAATCAAGGCCATCGTTGCTGAATTGAGCTAATCATACTAGAGACCAAGTACTTGCTTTGGTCTCTTTTTTCTTGCCCTTTGCCATTTTTAAAAAAATATGCTAGACTGTAAGTAGAATATTACGATGTTTGGGACATGCCATCGCTAAAAAAAACCTCTACTTGGTATTTTTTAGCTCCCTCAAGGGAGCTTTTTGCGTGCTCTGAACATTTCCCATTTTGGAAGGAGTACTATGAAACGTCAATCAGCCTTGGTCGTCTTTAGTGGCGGTCAAGATTCTACAACCTGCCTCTTTTGGGCTAAAGAACACTATGAAACGGTCGAAGCAGTCACCTTTGCCTACGGTCAACGCCATCATCTCGAAATTCAAGTCGCTAGAGAAATCGCTAAGGAACAAGGTATCCATCACCATATCCTCGATATGTCTCTGCTGGGACAAATTACTGAAAATGCCCTGACCTCTGATCTGGAAATTGAGCAAAAAGAGGGAGAGGTTCCCAATACCTTCGTTGATGGTCGCAACCACCTCTTTCTATCCTTTGCGGCTGTTCTTGCTAAGCAACGTGGCATTAAAGATATCGTGACAGGTGTCTGCGAGACAGACTTCTCAGGATACCCTGACTGTCGAGATGTCTTTGTCAAATCCCTTAATGTTACCCTCAACCTTGCCATGGATTTCGACTTTGTTATCCAAACACCTCTCATGTGGCTAGACAAGGCTGAAACTTGGGAATTAGCTGACCAACTCGGTGCCTTTGACTATGTTCGTGAAAAGACCTTAACCTGCTATAACGGGATTATCGGAAGTGGCTGTGGAGATTGCCCAGCCTGCCACCTACGGCAACATGGTTTAGATGTTTATCTCTCACAGAAAGGAGAGGACTAATGTTTTTTGCACCCAAAGAAATCAAACAGGAAACCGGGGAGTCTCTTGTCTACAATCCTCACAGAACCTTGGTATCAAAAGAGTTTACCTTCGATGCTGCCCACCACCTCTTTCACTATGAGGGAAAATGTAAGTCCCTTCATGGCCACACCTATCATTTGCAGATTGCTGTCAGTGGATTTTTAGATGAACGTGGCATGACCTACGATTTCGGAGATATCAAAGCAATCTACAAGAACTACTTAGAGCCCCACTTGGATCATCGCTATCTCAATGAGACCCTGCCCTATATGAACACGACTGCTGAAAATATGGTTTACTGGATTTTCCAAACTATGAGTCAAGAGTTGCCAGACGAGCGCGGTCTCCGTTTGGAATACGTTCGCCTCTATGAGACTCCGACTGCCTTTGCGGAGTTTAGACGGGAGTGGTTAGATGACTAGGGAACGTGTCCTCAAACTACCAGTTCTAGAAATTTTTGGCCCAACCTTTCAAGGCGAAGGCCGTGCAATCGGGCAGAAAACCATGTTTGTCCGCACTGCTGGCTGCGACTACCACTGCGACTGGTGCGATTCTGCCTTTACTTGGGATGGATCTGAAAAGCCAACTCGCATGACAGCTGACGAGGTCATTGCTGAGTTGGATAAATTAGGGAGCTACGACTATGTAACCCTATCTGGGGGAAATCCTGCTATCCTAGCAGCCAACATGGCTGAGCTAGTCACCAAACTCAAGGAACGTGGTGTCACTCTGGCTGTTGAAACTCAAGGCTCTCGCTGGCAAAATTGGTTGAAAGACATCGACCAGGTCACTCTGAGTCCCAAACCTCCTTCATCCAAGATGGAAGTCAACTTTGAGACCCTGGACTTTATCGTTTCCCAATTGGATCCAGACAAGGTCACCTTTAAAATCCCTGTCTTTGACGATGTCGATTTGGCTTTTGCCAAAGGAATTCAAGAACGCTACCAACCAGATGTTCTCTTCTTATCGGCTGGAAATCCTGAGCCCAAGGCTACAGGAAATATTGTCCAAGACCAACTGGACCGCCTCAAAGAACTCTGGGAACGCGTCGCTGCTGACGATAGCTGGGGCAATGTCCGCGTCCTTCCTCAACTCCATACTCTCCTCTACGACAACCAACGTGGTGTTTAATACTCTTCGAAAATCAAATTCAAACCACGTCAGCTTCGCCTTACCGTACTCAAGTACAGCCTGCGGCTAGCTTCCTAGTTTGCTCTTTGATTTTCATTAAGTATAAAATTAGAAAGAAAAAATTATGTCACAACAAGAAGAAATGAAAAACCTAAGCCTCCTCGGCAACAAAGAAACCAACTACATTTTCGACTATCAACCAGAAGTCCTCGAATCCTTTGACAATCGTCATGTGGAAAATGACTATTTCATCAAATTCAACTGTCCTGAATTTACCTCACTGTGTCCAATCACTGCTCAGCCAGACTTTGCGACGATTTATATTTCCTACATTCCTGACAAGCTCTGTGTCGAGTCAAAATCCCTCAAACTCTACCTCTTTAGTTACCGAAATCATGGGGATTTTCACGAAAACTGTATCAATACCATCGGCAAAGACTTGGTCAACTTGCTAGACCCTCGCTATTTAGAGGTCTGGGGAAAATTCACTCCACGCGGTGGCATTTCAATCGACCCCTACTACAATTACGGTAAGCCAGGAACCAAGTATGAAGGCTTGGCAGAACAACGCCTCTTCCAACACGACCTCTATCCAGAGAAAATTGACAACCGCTAAACAGATAAGAAAAAGCCCTGTTCCTCAAACTGAGGAGCAAGGCTTTTTGAGTTTCAATTATTCTTCTGTTCCAAGGAAGTTTTTAGCAACAAGGGCTGCAAGAATCCCACCAACGATTGGAGCAAGGATGAAAATCCATACTTGTTGAAGGGCTGAGCCACCTACCAAGACAGCTGGTGCCAAGCTACGAGCTGGGTTTACTGAAAGTCCAGTAATGTTCAATCCCACAAGGATCATGGCCATCAAGGACAAACCGATTACCAAACCAGCAATCGCTCCATTGCCCTTGCTTTCTGAAGTCACGGTCATGATAACCAAGACAAACAAGAAGGTTGCGATTGTTTCAAACAAGAAACCACCAAAGACAGTGACACCGTTTGCCAAGGCATTTTCACCAAGACTAGTAGTTGACATCCCTGAGTTCGCCAAGAGGAAGAATAGCGCAGCTGATGCAAGGAAAGCTCCAACTACTTGCCCAAGGATGTAGTTAACAAGCTCCGAAGATGACAAACGTTTGTTTACAAACATAGCGATCGAAACCGCTGGGTTCAAGTGAGCACCTGAAACAGTTCCGATTGAGTAAGCAGCAACCACGATTGCCAGACCAAAGGCAAAGGCGATTCCAAGGTGACCTAAGCCATCAAGACCATTTCCAAAAACAACAGCTCCTGTCCCAATGAACACAAGCATGAAAGTACCGATTAATTCAGCAACAAATTTTTTCATTTTCTTTCTCCTTTTTTCAAAAACTAGATACTAGTCTATCAAAAGTAGGAAAGGGTTTCAAGAAAATTGATTGGAAATTTCAGGTTAAAATTCTGTAAAAACGGTAGTGTTTATTTGAAACATTTTTTTCAAAGGTGTATACTAATAGCGTAGTTTTGATAGGGGTTACAAAACCCATTATAAAAGCTCATTTGTAAACCTTTGCTGTTCTTTTATGAACGTTTGAATGGTATCGTGAATACCAAGGAGGAATCATATGTCTAAAGTTGCTATTGTCACAGGTGCAGGTCAAGGAATCGGTTTTGCAATTGCGAAACGATTGGTTCAAGATGGCTTTAAGGTAGGAGTCTTAGACTACAATCCCGAAACAGCCGAAAAGGCTGTTGCCGAATTATCAGCTGAAAATGCCTTTGCTGTCGTAGCTGATGTTTCGAAACAGGCAGAAGTTGCCCAAGCATTTCAAAAAGTTGTTGACCATTTTGGTGATTTGAATGTTGTCGTAAATAATGCTGGTGTTGCTCCAACTACTCCTCTTGATACAATTACTGAGGAACAATTTACACGTACTTTCGGTATCAACGTTGGTGGTGTCATTTGGGGGTCACAAGCTGCACAAGCGCAATTTAAAGCACTTGGCCACGGAGGTAAAATTATCAACGCAACTTCTCAAGCTGGTGTAGTCGGTAATCCAAATCTAACTGTTTATGGTGGAACCAAATTTGCTGTTCGCGGAATTACGCAAACATTAGCCCGTGATTTAGCAGACTCAGGTATCACTGTTAACGCCTACGCACCAGGTATTGTGAAAACACCAATGATGTACGATATCGCTCATGAAGTTGGTAAAAATGCAGGAAAAGATGACGAGTGGGGTATGCAGACATTTGCAAAAGATATTACCCTAAAACGCCTATCTGAACCAGAAGATGTGGCTGCTGCTGTCAGCTTCCTTGCAGGGCCAGATTCAAACTACATTACAGGACAAACCATTATCGTTGATGGTGGTATGCAATTCCATTAAGATACAGGAAAAGAGGTTGGAAAATGATTCAACCTCTTTTATTAGTTTTCATTATTAGTTAGGAGGATACAATAGAAACTCTTTCAATAAATAATATTAGCTTATCCCTAGTATTGAAAAGACTGGATGGCTTCTTTCAAGTCATCTTGTAAACTATTTCTCTGGTCAAGTTGGACATAGACTTCCAACAGACAGGATCTGAAGTTGGAAAATTTATAAAAATCTTCCCTTTCTTCTATCGGAAAGTCAACAGCTTTTATCCAAGAAGCTACTTGCTCTTGCTCCAACTTCCCTTGTAAAATAGGTTCATAGATTACTCTTGCTAAACGCCAATCCTCATCATCTGTAAAACGAATGGACATTCTTTTAAATAGTTGGCCAAGTATCTCAAATACTTCATGAACCCTGTTTTTAGGAAAGTCTGGATGACAAACCACCTCTGTCAGTAAATCGGCTCCATGTGCAAAAGCATGAACCCAACCATACTGACTTGAAAAACCCGTTGTATCCTTTTCTTTTGAAAGATAGTACAAACCTTGATTTAAAAGGACATTGCGAATTTCTGCTTTTAATCCCTGATAAAAAACCGATTGCTGGTTGGCGTCCGCCGACAAGAGATTTGCATAAATAAGCGCCCTAAAAGAACGTTCGAGTGTTGGCAGGCCTATCTTATCAATCTCTTTGTCTAGTCCTCCATCAGCTGAGACCACATCAGCAATGAAATGAAATTGTTCCTGTGTAAATAGCTCTTCCTGAATCCCTCTAGCAAAGCTTGTAAAAACAAGGTCATCACGAATTTCTGGAGAAGGATCTCCCAAATGATAAAGCAACCACTGGATTTCTTCCTCATGATAACTTGGTCTTTCTTCAGATATTTTTCTGAGTAACTCTTGATACATGGTCAATACCTCTACATTTCTAGCAACTTGATATAATCTAGACCCCATTTCTCGACAGCATCTAAAACAACTCTGAATTCCTGCCCCATTTCAGTTAAGCTGTACTCAACTCGTGGTGGAACTTCGGCATAGACCTTTCGTTGAACAATCTTATCCTTTTCTAATTGACGGAGATGACGGGTCAAAATAGTTTGAGTAATCCCAGGCAATAATCTCTGCAATTCTTTAAATCGTTTGGTACCCGTACTCAACTGATAAATGATTACCAGTGCCCATTTCCCCGTTAAAACCCTCTGCGTTGTTGCAAATGGACAAATACCATACTCACTCACTTTATTTGTCATAAAATATCTTCTTTCTATTTTTTAAAAAAAAATTTATCTTTTAGTATCAATAAAAGTACCACTTTTGATACTAGCTATCAAAAAAAGTGTCTACTTGTTTTTTTGTTTGTAACTGTTACAATTATATCATAAAAAAGAAATGGAGAATAGATATGTCAACAAACTTAGAAATTTTCAATGCTTATAACCAAGCTTTAATTGCTGGTGACTTTCCTGGTGTCTTTGAAACGATGGCAGACGATATTATCTGGCATCAACCTGGTACTCATAGTATATCTGGTTCAGTTGGTGGTAAGGACAAGCTAGGAACTCACCTGGCTACATTTGCTGAGAAAACTAGTGGAACCTTTAAGGTGATAACAAATTGGGTTTCTGACAATAAGGATTTAATCGCAGCCAATGTTACTTTTCTTGGAACACGTGCTGATGGTACTGAACTCAATATGAACGGGATTGACCTCTTCCGCATTGAAGACGGAAAAATCAAAGAAGTTTGGCTCTTCTCTTCAGATCAAGCTGAAGAAGATAGCTTTTGGGGATAATTTAAGAGGCCAGGACAAAAAATTTTGATTTTAGGAATTCTTTATTCTAAATTTTTAAATTAATAGATTAGAAAAAAAGCGAACAAGACAGAATTCTGAGTGTCAGATAACTCGTTTTGTTCGTTTTTTATATTTAAGGTTAGACTTTTATCCCAGACTCTTTTAATTTACTCTCCCAACTGGGCACTGTAGGCGATAATCTGATCAACTGTGTCAGACAAGAATTGGATGGTATCACGGAGTGGTTTATCTGTAGAGATATCTGCTCCGATAATCATGGCTGACTCAAGCGGTGTCTTGCTACCACCTGACTTAAGGAGATTGAGCCAGTCTTCAGCTCCAGTTTCTGAGTTTTTAAGATGGAGGTAACCAGCAGTCGAAATCACAAGTCCAGCAGAGTAAGTGTAACTATACAAGCCCATATAATAGTGAGCTTGGCGCATCCAAGTCAAAGCTGCATCATCATCGATTTCAATGGCATCGCCCCAAAAATCTGTCAAAACTTCCTTCATAATACTGTTGAGTTTGCTTGCTCCAAAGGTTTCCCCTTCTTCAATCAGTGTGTAAATCTTGCGTTGAAAGGCTGCTTCCAAAAGGTGGGTAATAAGGTTATGGAAGTAGGTATCTGTCAAGCGGTGAGCAAGAGCGAAGCGTTTTTGACGTGGGTCCTCAGATTGGTGTTCCAAGTAATCACTGAGAAGCAATTCATTGAAAGTTGATGGCGCTTCGACATAGTAGGTAGACATGTGGGCGTTGAAATAGCTTTGGTGGTTGTCAGAAAAGATAAACTGACCAGAATGCCCAATCTCATGAATCAAGGTATAGACATCACTCAAACGACCTGTCCAGCTCATAAGGACATAAGGGTGGACACGATATGGATCCGCCGCATAACCGCCAGAATCCTTGCCACTATTAGCAGCAAAGTCCACCCAGCGCTCTTCTTGATAGCGAGCAACTTCCTGACAATATTCTTGCCCCAAAGGCTCTACCGACTTCATGACCAAATCATAGGCGTCGTCAATAGTCACTTCAGGATTCAAGGCGCTGTCCAAGTCCAATTTCCAGTCTGCAAAGGTCATCTTTTCAAGACCATTGACCTTGGCAACATGCTTGAGGTATCTCTGAGCGACTGGCGAAAATTCCTGCATAATGAGGTCAATCTGGCGATCAAACATGGCACGGTCCACTTCTTGCTCAGCCAAAAGATAATCAAAGACAGAGTCGTAACCCTTCATATCTGCCAATAATTTTTCAGACTTGACTTGGGCTAAATAGGCTGCCGCAGCTGTATTTTGGTGCTTACGAAGACCTTCTGAGAAGGAACGGAAAGATTTTTCACGAACCTCAGCATCCTCGTGATTTTGGTAGAAATTCTCATAGGTGACAAAGCTGTTTTTGTAGGTCTTGCCATTGACTTCAAAGTCGGCCATTTCAAAATCCCCAGCTCGCATCTTAGTGTAAATGTCCTGCGGACTGTAGAAAACCTCGCCGAGATTGGTCAAGGCCTTCTCCACATCAGCCCCTAAATAGTGGGCTTTTTTTATTTTGGCCTGACGAATGGCAGCTGTTAAATGAGGCAATTTACCCAAACGGTCCAAGACTTCCTCATCTGCTACCATCAAGGCATCGTCAAAGAAGGTCAGAGCTACGCTGGCGTCTGTTTCAAATTCCATCCCAGCTTGGGCAATGTTGGCAAATTCGTCATTGCTATAGTCTGTCGTCTGAGGCATAAAGCCATAGTTGCCAATATGGCTCATCTGAATGTAGATTTGTTCCAATTCCGCAAAGGCCTTCTCGAAATCTTCAAAAGTGTGAAGATTGCCATTGTAGTCACGGCTAAACTGGTTGATGTCTTCACGAGCCTTCTCGATTGCACGCAAGAAATCCTCACGGTCTTGGTATAGGGCTGTTAAATCCCAAAGTTCCTTCTCTGGAAATTCTGAACGGTGTTTTTGTTCCATTTTCTTCCTCTTATTTCTCTAATTCTAATAAAACACTAAGGGCTGATAAGGCGTAAAGCGGTGCTGTTTCTGCTCGCAAAATACGAGGACCAAGACCTGCCAAGACTGCTCCCTTAGCTTCAAAACTTTCGATTTCTGCAGGTGACAGACCACCTTCTGGACCAAAGATAAAGAGCAATTTGGCTCCCTTCTCGAGTCCATTAACTGCTTGTAAAAGCGCAGCGGCTTCTCCTTCTTTGGCCGACTCTTCATAAGCCACTACGATAGAGTCAAATTGGTCCAGTTGAGCTAGAAAGTCTGATTTTTTCTCGAAAAGTGTGACACTTGGTACTAGATTACGCTTGCTTTGTTCTGCTGCTCCAAGGGCAATTTTTTCTAGTTTTTCAATCTTTTTACCCAATTTCTTGCCATCCCATTTGGCGACCGACCAATCGGCAGGGAAGGACCAAATCTGGCTGGCGCCCAGTTCAGTTACTTTTTGAGTGATAAACTCGAGCTTGTCGCCCTTGGGAAAGCCAGATGCGATGGTCACCTGGATTGGTAATTCCACGTTGTCAGCTAACTTTTCAACCAACTCAAACTGACGATTTTCAACATCCAAGACGCGCGCCAAACGCTTGATACCATCATCAAAGACTAAGGTCACCTCATCATCTTCTTTCAAGCGCATAACCTGAAACATATGCTTGCTGGTTTCCTTGTCCTCGATGGTGACAGGAGAGACTGCACTCCCCTTGACAAAATACTGCTGCATGCTAGCCTCCAATCACACCGGAAATATCCTTGGTTTTCTTAAAGACACAGGCATTCCATTCCCCTTGAACCATGTGAGTTTCGAGGAAAAATCCAGCTGACTCAGCCGACTCGCGCACCATGTCCCACTTGTCCTTGATAATGCCACTCATGATGAGGTAGCCTTCATCCTTGACCAAGCGGTAAGCATCATCCGTCAAATGAATAAGGATATCCGCCAAGATATTAGCCACAATCACATCTGCCTCAATCTCAACTCCCTTAAGCAAGTCTCCTGCTGCTACATGAATGTTTTCCATACCAGGGTTGAGCTCAATATTTTCCTGAGCAACACGAACTGCCACATCATCCAGGTCGTAGGCAAAGATTTCCTTGGCACCAAGTAGCGAGCTGGCAATAGAGAGAACCCCTGAACCAGTACCCACATCTAGCACTGTTTCCCCACCACGAAGAACCTGCTCCAAGGCAAAGAGGCTCATCTTAGTGGTTGGATGGGTCCCCGTACCAAAAGCCATACCTGGATCCAGCTTGATAATCTTTTCCCCAGCAGTCGCCTCATAGTCCGTCCAAGACGGCACGATGGTCAAATCATGAGTGATACGAGCTGGTTCATAGTATTTCTTCCAGTTGTCTGCCCAGTCTTCCTCAGCCAAGGCAGTCGTCCCCATCTTGACCTCTCCCAAGTCCATAAAATCAGTTAGTTCCGCGAGACGGGCCTGCAAGTCTGCCTCAACCGTTGCTACATCAACCGTATCAGGGTAGTAGGCTGTCACTACGATTTCTTCTTGCTGCTCAACCTCTGGGAAAATCTCGCCGAAGCGGTCAACATTTCCCACATAGTCCATACTATCTTCGATCGCAACACCTTGCGCTCCCAGCTCAATCAAGAGATTGGAAACCAACTCCTCTCCCTCACGCTTCACTGTAACTTTTAACTCTTGCCATGTTTCCATATTTAAGATACCAAGCCCGTAAAACACAAAGCCAAAATAGAAACTTCTCTGAAGACGCTTGTGTCTATGAGAAGTTTATCTTTTTGGCACAGTGTTTAGGGCGGGTTCAGTTTAGAAATTTAACCGAACCATCCTTTCTAATCACTTACTTTATAATAATCTTTTAATCTCTCTTGCAAATGAGGTACAACTTGACTGGAGCTAAGAAATTCCTTGACATTCATGAGCTGATAGCCCTGCCCTTCATCACCAAAGGTGATATTGTCAAACTGGTTCTGTGTTAACTGACCGACTAGAAATACAGATTGTTTATCCGCAAAAAGCATACTTGGATAAAACTTACTCCAAAGCAGACAATCCTCAGTCAAATGAATTCCCAGTTCTTCATAAACTTCACGCGCTGCGCACTCAAAAGGACTTTCATCCCCCTCGCGTCCCCCACCGGGCAGTTCCCACATGTTGGGCCAGGGAATGCTTGTCTTATCATCGCGTAAGATGGTCAGGAGCCTATCCCCACAAAACAAAGCAATCTTACAGCCTGTGAAATCAGAAATTTCTAGTTCCATGTCAAACTCCTAGTATCTCGGATAAGGATAAAACTCTCCCTCTTCCAAGCCGACTTTTCCTTCTTCAAAGACTTCTTGGTTCCATTCCATGACGAATTCTTCTGCTTCTGGGTCATCCAAAAAGTCCATAAGGGCATCTAGACCAACCTCGGCAGTATCTTTAAGGAATAGTGCAAAATAGTTTAAAAATTCGCGAGAGAAACCTTTCTTTGGTAAGTAAGGAATAACCGTCAAATAATCTTCCTCATTGACGGTTGACTTAGCAGGATTGTAAAAGAGTACCGCTTCTTCAAAGAGAATGTCATCTGATGAAACCTCTCCATCTTCATCCACCATCTCCACACCTGCAGCATTTTGCGCTTCCAATAGAAAACTCACTTCAACCGCGTGGTTGCGCTTGTCCCAACTAATCTCAAAATCAAAGGGAAAGTTCTTCTCCAACTCTTCCTCTAAAACATCTAAAAATCCGTATGTTGCCATTTTGTCCTCTTTCTATGCGACTCTTAAATCGCCCCGATTGCTCGGAAATATGCTAAAATAGATACTACCATCTTACCACAAAATTATTTTATGTCCTAATTATACCATATTACCTCATTTAAACCCTTGGTATCAGTGATTTTCTTAAACAGTTGATTTCCTTATTTTTTCCAAAAAGTCAACACAAAAAGCCCTCGAAAGGGCTAGCAAATCTATAGGATCAATAGATAAGTAACTAGCACAATTAGATGTGCTTTTTTATTGACCACTCCCACGATACCACACTTAATCTTAGGCTTGAATTTTCTTATCTGCAATAGCGTCTGTCAAAGTCTGAGAAAAGTTAAGTCCCATTTCTCGTCCCAACTTATCTGCCCATCTTGGTATAGTCAAGGTCTTTTTAATTGGTTCCTGACTTCCTAAGTACTCTGATACATCAACAGATACCATAGAAATAAAAGATTTATCAAGGTCATAGGTTGACACGAAATCTTCATCATCTTTAAAAGGATCATTATCAATTAAGGACAAGCTATTGATATCTGATGGCTGGGGCAAATCTCCATCACTCTCTATTAAATCTGCGACAGTAATTCCTAACCACTCCGAACCCATAGCCAAAGCCTCAGAAATCCCCGCACCTTGTGTAGCTGAGTATTCAAAATCTGGGAAATGAACAAAATAAGTCGCTTTTACTCCATCTGTATCATCATAATAAAATAAAGCTGGATACGTAACTAACATCTCACTACCTCCATATCAAAAAGCAGGGGTTGAATTTTACAACCCAGCTTGCTTTCTTATCCCTCTTTCAGTGTACTTATTCAGCTCACCATGAGGGATTGTGATAGGTCTTTCCCCTTGCTTCTCCATTTTAATATGGGAGCCTTTACCGCCTTTGGTCTTTATCCAACCATGAGCCGTAAGGAGTTTAACCATCTCTTTTTGTGTCATAGGCATAGCGCTTTTACCTCCTGACAACACTATTATAACACGTGCTACACGTATTGTAAAGTAGTAATACTTATTACTCTCTTATACATAAAAGCCCCTAGATGTGGTTCTAAGGGAAGCCTTATATAAACGGATAGGCAGAACTATCAGAGTTCCTGCTTTTCTCGACCCACTAGAAATGGCGCGATTCAATCTCAACATTACTTCTCCTCTCTTCATTAAAAAATGATTATCACCCAAAATTATATTACGATTTTTATAAAAGACTAGCAAAAACTACTAAATCAATACATTCGGCAGACGAGAAACTTGCATTGTCAGATAAACTGTTTTATCATTTACCATACTTTATTCATTAGTAATATCACTTGATTTGAAGTATAATATTGGAAAGGAAATCAGTAATGAGTTTAGAACGATATTTAGGAAAAGAAATTAGTGTTGTTTTTGTTGACGGGCAAATTTTAGAGGGTCATTGTAATAGCTTTACAGGGAAACTTGATACGGAAGATGAACTCTATGATGAAATTACAATAAGAACAGATAAATATCCATATGTTGGATTTAATGAATCTGAAATCGCATCAATAGAGTTAACTCAAGACGGTATTACAAAATAACAGGAGTTGTTTATCATGAATAAAACTAAAAAAGAGAATTTAATTTTCATTGATGGTTGGGAGCATGTGCATTGCCCTGTATGTGGAACTTTAGTAGAAACTTATGATATTTGCGATGTTTGTCATTGGCAAAATACGGGAGCATTTAATATCGATGGTGGTCCTAATAAAATGACTCTTGCTGAAGCGAAAATGGCTTATAAAAGGAAGAACGACATGAATGAATCACAAAAGACTTGGGAAATTAACGGGGAAATATGGCTACATTGCCCTGTTTGCGGAACTGAAGTTATGGACTATGATATCTGTGACGTTTGTCGTTGGCAAAATACGGGTATTATAAATATTGACGGTGGCCCTAACAAGATGACTCTCGCCGAAGCCAAAGAAGCTTACGCAAGGAGAAAAATCGTAAAAATTCTAGAATTTGATACAGTGTTGTTAAAAAACGGTCAAACGGCGACAATTGTCGAAAAGTTAAGTGAAGATACTTTTATTGCTGACATAGGAGATTCCCCGAAAGACTGGGATACCATAACAATTACAATCAATGATATTGAAAAAGTAGTGTATTGAAATAGCTAATATATTTGTATAGTATTGGGAGTAACCTTAAATGAATAAGACTATAAAAAAGAATATAATAATGATTGACGGATGGGAACATGTGCATTGCCCCGTATGTGGAAATTTAGTAGAAACATATGATATTTGCGATGTTTGTCATTGGCAAAATACAGGAGCATTTAATATCGATGGCGGTCCAAATAAAATGACCCTTGCGGAGGCTAAAGAAGCTTATGTTAATGGAATTCCAATAATATAATAGACTATAGTACTACGAAAGGAGAGACTGATGGAACTTAGAAGATTTAATAACAAGGTTGTCAGAATCACCGATATTGATGGCCAAATATTTGAAGGTGTAGCTCTTTACGAAGACAAAGATGTCCACGATGAAGAACTTGATGGGTTATCCGTTAATTCTGGAACCAGGTGGACTAAACTCTTTGAAGATGAAATCAAGAAAGTTGAAATTATTAACCAAGATCAAATGGAGTAAAAACTCCTTCGAATAGATATCCACTATTTCACTTTTCAACCATGTTTATAATTTCTTTTAAGCTTGGTTTTGTTTTTCTAATTCTATCCCATGCCCTCATTTTTAAAAAAGTCCCTAAATAGATGCCATTTATCTTTGGTAATTCGTTAGAAAGATTGTATTTCTCTCTAATCTCATCTTTATGACTTTCTACAAATTTGCTACGAGGTAAGCAATAAAAAATACCTTCCCCAAAATAACTTAAATCTTCATCAGATAGTTCAATTAGTTCTTCAGGTTTTACAAAAATCGCTCTATTAACTCTATCTTTGCCACTGGCAAAGGCTTTCTCCACAAATCTTTTATCTAGTCCCATCTTTATTTAACTCTCTTAAATTGTTTTAGTTCCAGAACAGTCAGTTCTTTAAATTCTTTTCCTGTTTCGTTTAAATATTTGTTAATTTTTCCAAGATTGTATTTCATAGGTGCTGGTTTCACTCCATTTGGTAAACCAACTAGTCCGTCAAGTTCCATAAATGACTTATTTTCAAGTAGCTTTGAATTTGAAGTATTCATCTAGTTCCATTTCTCCTTTTCAAATATTGCTATCTAAATTTATATCTACTATGTACTTTATCAAGAAAACTTCCTGACTTGGTAATTCCATCATTTCCATTCCTTATCACCTCTCTTTTCATTATAGTTCATGCAATAACATTTAGCAATATTATTTCTCAAGTCAGCAATTCCACTTCTTTAGACTCAACTATCATATTTTAAGCTTTAAGGGAAATCCATTCTCTCATGCTGATACCTCTCCTCATCAAATTAAATAGTCAAAAAGCTTCTATCTCGCTCCCGGAATGTTACAAAACCATTGAAATATCACAACTAATAGGCTAGAATGGACATAGTAAGATACATTTGGTGAGTTATACTGCTCAAAAAATATGAAACTAAAATCCACGTTAGAAAGGACTGCTATGCCAGACAATCTCGCGCTTCGCATGCGCCCTAAAACCATCGACCAGGTTATCGGTCAGGAGCATCTGGTCGGACAAGGAAAAATCATTCGTCGCATGGTGGAAGCCAACCGCCTGTCTTCCATGATTCTTTATGGACCTCCTGGAATCGGCAAAACCAGTATTGCCTCTGCCATCGCTGGAACGACCAAGTATGCCTTTCGAACTTTCAATGCGACAGTAGATAGTAAAAAACGACTGCAAGAAATCGCGGAAGAGGCTAAATTTTCAGGTGGCCTCGTCCTATTACTGGACGAAATCCATCGTCTTGACAAGACCAAGCAAGACTTTCTACTTCCACTCTTGGAAAGTGGTCTCGTCATCATGATTGGGGCTACGACTGAAAATCCTTTTTTTTCTGTAACACCTGCTATTCGTAGCCGTGTTCAAATTTTTGAGTTGGAACCTCTGTCTAACCAAGACGTCAAAGAGGCTCTTCAGATAGCCCTAAGTAACCCTGAGCGTGGTTTTGATTTTCCAGTAGAACTAGATGAGGATGCGCTGGATTTCATCGCAACCTCTACAAACGGAGACCTTCGCTCTGCCTTCAACTCACTGGACCTGGCTGTTCTCTCTACCCCTGAGAATGATAAGAGCATCCGCCACATCACCCTCGATATCATGGAAAATAGTCTTCAGAGAAGCTACATTACCATGGACAAGGATGGAGATGGACACTACGATGTTCTCTCAGCCCTGCAAAAGTCTATCCGTGGCTCAGATGTTGATGCCAGTCTTCACTATGCTGCCCGCTTGATTGAGGCTGGTGATTTGCCAAGTCTCGCTCGTCGTTTGACTGTTATCGCTTATGAAGATATCGGTTTGGCCAATCCTGAAGCCCAGATTCACACCGTGACTGCTCTTGATGCTGCCCAGAAGATTGGTTTCCCAGAAGCCCGCATTCTCATTGCCAATGTCGTGATTGATTTGGCCCTTTCTCCAAAATCCAACTCAGCCTATGTAGCTATGGATAAGGCGCTTGCCGACCTCAAAACATCAGGGCACTTGCCTATTCCGCGACACCTGCGTGATGGGCACTACAGTGGAAGCAAGGAACTGGGGAATGCCCAAGACTATCTCTATCCACACAACTATCCTGGAAATTGGGTCAAGCAAGACTATCTACCAGAAAAAATCCGCAATCATCACTATTTCCAAGCAGAAGATACTGGTAAATATGAACGGGCTTTGGCTCAAAGAAAGGAAGCTATCGACCGTTTGCGAAAAATCTGAAATCCTTTTCAAAAAATTGCACTTTCCTCTTGATTTTTTTTGAAAAAGTGGTATTATATAAACATAGAAACGCTGTGGTGTACGACTTCACACTTAAGTGTTGACCGACTATTTTTTGTATTATTAGGGAAACAAAAGTCTTCTAACAGCATGTAGGCCGTCTCACACGGAAACAGCTTCAGTTAGAGCGAGTTGCCCACCTGCTTAATTGCGCGGGTTCAATACAAACCGTGAAGTTTCGGCACCAATACAGCTTTTTTCTTTGCCTCCTTAGCTCAGCTGGCAGAGCAGCGGACTCTTAATCCGTGGGTCACAGGTTCGATCCCTGTAGGGGGCATCTAATACAACAGGAAAAGCCTTGAAATCAAGGCTTTTTTGCTTGTCTATAACTGATTTGCTCCATCATTTGCCCCACTTTTAAATCTATCTTTTCTTTTTGAATCAAATTACATCTTAACAAATAGTGTAAAGCCAGTTACTTTTGCTTTGATGCCATACAATATTTTCATGTAGAGAAGACAAATTTTATCTTCTCTTTTTATTTTCAAAATGATAAAAACTGAAACTTCCAAATTGTTTATTTATTTTATTGACATTTTCTATAAAAATAAGTATAATAGTTTTATTATCAGACTATACTATATAGGGGGTATTGAAATGAAATTTTCTAATCGTTTACTGCTATTTCTTGCAGGAGTTGTTTTTGTCCTTTTAGGACTTTTCCTATTTACAAACCCAGTAGCTAATCTTGTTGTTTACAGCTGGTGGATTGCATTTGGTTTACTGGTTTCTTCTATAGCAGCTATTTTAGGCTATTTCTCTGTACCAAAAGAGCTTCGCTCACCAGCTCATCTTTTCCAAGGGATTGTTAATCTTCTCTTAGCTCTTTACCTCGTTGCCTATGGCTTTGTGACGCTGCCAGTTGTCATTCCAACTATTTTAGGAATTTGGTTAATTGTAGAAGCCATTATAGTTTTCTTTAAAGGCAATCGTTTGGGATTGATTTTCCCTATTATTGGCAACCATATCATGTGGATAGCGTTGCTTGCATTTTTACTAGGTCTAGTGATTTTGTTCAATCCAGTAGCTACAAGTGTCTTTGTCGTTTATGTCGTTGCCTTTGCATTTTTAATTGTTGGTTTCACCTATATCCTTGATGCCTTTCGTAAATAATCTAGCTGCCATTTTGGGCATATTAAAAAAGCTGGGAAGTTACATTCTCAGCTTTTTCTGTTGCTTCCTTAGCTCAGTTGGTAGAGCAGTAGACTCTTAAGCTATGGGGCGCAGGTTCGAGCCCTGCAGGGGGCATCTAAATCAACAGAAATAAGCCTTGAAACCAAGGCTTTTTTTAACGTCTAATAGCTTTTTGTAGAAAAGTATTTAAAAATAAAAGAGAAGAGAATCTCTCACTCTCTTCTCAGTATATCTTATTAAATTTAGTTTTTCTTAATCTACCTGATTTTCCTTTGCAACGACAAATTCTTTAACCAGTCGATAGATAACAGCAAATACGGGGGTAAAGAATATCATTCCAAGTAGTCCGAAAAGATTCCCTCCGATACTAGCAGCCGCAAGCGTGAAAATAGCTGGCAAACCAATAGACTGACCTACAACTCTAGGATAAATAAGGTTTCCTTCAATCAGCTGTATAACTTGATATAGAAGAAGAGAAAGTAAGGCTTGAGTAGGACTCACTGTGAAGATAAAAATCGCTCCCACAACACAAGCAATCATAGGCCCTACATAAGGAATGAACGATAGCACTCCTGCAAAGATACCTGTCATTACTCCATAGGGTATCCCAAACACGCTGTAACCAACCGCTATCATAACTCCTATGATAACTGCTTCAATCAGCTGACTCATCAAAAATTGGTCATAAGTCTCTAGTGCTACTTGTCCAATGTAAGTCAACTTTATCACCACCTTCTCTGGAAGAAAAACTTTTAGAAGTCGACTCGTCATCGCTGCCAAATGTTCCTTACTGGATAAAAATAAAAAGGTGAAGACTATAATCAAAAAGGCATTCATCAAACTTGAAAAAATATTGCCGATATTACTAGTCAGACCTGATAAAAAACCTATCAAAGCTTGGCTAATAGAACTAGATTGTCCCTGTATGCCTGATACGATAGTTGACAACATGTCTTTGGTTACAAATTCCGAGCTGCCTAGCAATTTCCCAAGTTGAGTAAGGACTGTTGAAAGGACTGTTCCCAGCTGACTAATAGTCTGGGCTAGGGTTGGCAGCACCAAAACCAAAAGAGCAATCACGATTAAGATAAGAGCTAGGAAAACAAGTACCATGGCAATCGGACGACGCAACTCTGCCTTTACCTTCAATTTAACTAAGTACTGTTCAATTTTTTTCATAGGAACATTAAGCACAAAAGCAATAACAGCACCATAAATCAAGGTTGATATTACATCAAAGAGAGAGATTGCTCCTGATATAAAGCTCGATGCATTCAGAATTACAAGAGCAACCAGCCCTATAAAAAGGATTAACGGGGTGTATTTTTTTACTAAGTTCATAAATTCTCCTTAATAAACATGTTTAGATACGACTATACTATTTGGTTTTTCAAACTCTCGATTAAGGTAGGCTTGGTAAGTTCCTGGTGCGATAAATCCTTTGGGTGAGAGGATATCGGTGCCAGCCTGACCGACTATGGTATCAGCCAAGAGCACACAGTTTGTAGATAAGACAAAGTAGGATTTAAACTTAGATTTGATAAATTTATAAAGTTCCCCATCTGTCTCATGTCTGATTTTATAAGCGTAGGTGTAGTCTTCCTTACCATCACCTGTCATGATTTTATCTGCACTTGGCTCCCATGGAATCGTCAGTTGTTTCAATTCAGCCAACTTTTTCTGAACTGCTTTTTCCATTTCAGGCGTCAAATCTATCCCATAACCAAAAAGCGTTTTTTGACTCTCACGTTTACATAGGTCAATGTACTTGTCACGATCACAGAAATATAAGACACCATCTCCTACCATGCCAAATAAGGTCTCAGAAGACGGATCATAGTTGCCATAAGAAATAACACGGCCTTGATAGCAGATATCCACATGACCAATTGCCGAAAACAGAGAGGTCTCAGCTGTATGAACAAAAATTTCAAGCTCCGCTGTCTTACCAGACTTCACTATTCCAAGATGGATATCTTCTTCCTCATCAGCATTTTCCAGCATAAATTTGTTAACTTTTGCTAAAGTTCTTGCAGGGATGAGAGCGGCTAGGACAATAGGTAAGCTAATTCTAATACGACGTTTGAGATGGTTTTTCCCAATTTCCTCCTCAAACAAGAAACCATCACGGATATTGGACACACCATAAAGGAAAAAATAAGCCCCTAATACAAAGAGTTGAAAGACAGAATTTCCTGTAGAGGACAAAAGACTAGTCCCACCAAGAAAAACTAGTACGAGTCCATCTAGTAAGAGACGAAAACGAGGTCGAATTTTGTTTTTGCGGTAGAGAACATAGGTGACAAGGTTAATACTAGCATGAAAAATCTGATAAACTCCAATCACAAGAGCCAAAATATAAATCGGCACATCCGTCGCAAGATTGGAGCCAAGCAAATATCCCAGCACTAACAATTTAACCAGTGCAACTCCCAAGGTGTCCGTTGACTGACTTTTTTTGAAAATACGTAATACTAAATCTAAGACCGTTGCTATCCAAGCTAAAAACAGAACCAGTCGAATAACCTTTACTGGCAACCAAGTCCCCGTGACCATCAAGATGAGACCTAGCAGAACAAACAAGAACCCCTGAGCAAGTAATTTCTTACCTGTCAGACCTAAAGATAGAATTTTCGCCATATAAAAACCTTTCAACAATAAAAATTAAACACTCCGATTAAACTGACTAGTAAATAGCCAACACTACAAACAGCCTGTGCCAGCAACATATGGTGACTAGAAATGACTGTAGTAATGTCACCATCTTGTCTTATGCACTTCTAAAATTTGTTATATTGATTAGAAACCAGAGCTTATAAAAACTAGCTAAACTCGAGAGATAGACACAATTGCGACGAAAAAATGTATAACCAATTCAACTTGTTAAGGTAAGAAAGCATTATTTCCAATCTATTAATTATTCATCTATTACCTATTATGACACAATATTCCCTATAGTTCAACTTTTTACTTGTTTTTATATTACACGGACTAAAAAGTTTTCAACAGTTGATTGCATGTGTTTTAATAAGTTTTAACCTTTCTTGGTTAGATAAAAAAGAACCATACAGTTTAGAATCTGTATGGTTTTTGCCCCACTTTTGTCCCATTTTTAAATCATGACATTGAAAATACCTAAAATCACTTATATTTCAATATTTTTAATTGCTCTCAATATGAAAGTCCTTTCCAAATCCCTGTAGGGGGCATCTAAATACAACAGGAAAAAGCCTTGATTTACAAGGCTTTTTTGTGTATCTGTTCTACTTTTGGTCAACTAATGGATATCAACGGTATAATTTTATGAACACCCTTCCCAGACAGCTCTAATCTGATTGCACTCAAAATTTTTTAAAATTTAAAACAAAAGACTTGCTTTTCTTTTAATTTATGTTATACTTGTTCTTGTATCTGATACAAGTTTATTAAGAGAGGGATTCATATGGATACAAAATTCTCAGTTGCTTTGCATATCTTAACAATGATTAGTGAAAGCAAGGAAACCTTAAGTTCTCAAGCACTAGCTATTAGTGTTGGGACTAACGCTAGTTACATTCGAAAAGTGATTGCCTTATTGAAAAATGCAGATTTGATTCATTCCCAGCAAGGAAAAACAGGTTATCAACTCAGTAAGTCTCCAAAGAAAATGACTTTACTAGAGATCTACTATGCTACTCAAGAAATCAATCACATTAGTTTATTCCCTGTTCATCAAAATAGCAATCCTGATTGCCCTGTTGGAAAACATATCCAAGGAGCAGTTTCACCGCTTTTCGCTAGTGCCGAATCTCAATTAGAAAAGGAATTAGCAAATCAAACTTTAGAAGATGTCATTGACAATCTATATAAACAAGCTAAACAAGTCCGAAACTGATTTGATAACAAGTCAGTTTTTACTGGAAATAACATATACTTGTATCAGATACAGGTATAAAATCATATAGAAAAAGAAAAGAGAAAACACATGAAAGTCGCACAACACACTACTTATAACAAAAACAATATCACACTGAACATCACAGAAATCGCTAAACCAAGTATTACAGACAAACAAGTCTTGGTGAAAGTATCCGCAGCCGGGGTTAATCCTCTCGATAACATGGTCTCTCGTGGTGAGGTCAAGATGATTGTTCCTTACAAACTTCCTCAAACTGCAGGTAACGAAGTGGTTGGAATCGTTGAAAACATTGGCAAGAAAGTTAACAACTTTCAGGTAGGAGATCGTGTCTTTGGCCGTCTGCCACTTGATCAGATCGGCGCCTTTGCAGAATACGTAGCTGTTGATAGCCAAGCCTTAGCCAAGGTTCCAGACTATCTATCAGACGAGGAAGCCGCTGCTATTCCTCTTACTGCCTTGACCATTATGCAGGCTCTTGACCTCATGGGCGCTCAAGCTGGGAAAACAATCTTTATTTCTGGTGGTACTGGAGGAGTTGGTGGAATGGCCATTCCGATTGCCAAGGCCAAAGGATTGAAAGTCATCACCAATGGAGCTGGAGATAGTGCTGAGCGTGTATTGAACCTCGGAGCAGATAGATTTATCGATTACAAAACAGAGGATTATACAAAAACTGTTAGCCAGGTGGATTATGTCCTCGATACTCTCGGTGGAGCTGAAACTGAAAAACAAATGTCTATCATGAAAAAAGGTGGTCATCTTGTTTCCCTTCGTGCCATGCCAAACGGTGCCTTTGCCAAACGCATGAATCTACCAAAATGGAAACAGATTATTCTAGGCCTAGCAGGTCGCAAATTTGATAAGATGGCGGAAAAATATGGCGTCCACTACCATTTTATCTTTGTAGAAAGCAATGGCGCTCAATTACAAGAGGTAGCTGACCTCTTTAGTAAATTAGAAATCAAACCCTCTATCGATACAGTCTATCCATTTGAAGAAGTGAATAGCGCCTTAGACAATATCGCTAATGGTCGCTCACGTGGAAAAACAGTCCTCAGCTTTAAGAAATAAAAAGGAAAATACAATGTCATATATTACAACTAAAAATCAATACATCACTGTCCAAGGAAATCAAATTGCCTATCGCGAACTCAGTAAAGGCAAATCAAAACTACCTCTTTTGATGCTGGTCCATTTGGCAGCAACTCTCGATAACTGGGATCCTAAACTCTTAGACTTGATTGCTGAAAAACACCATGTCATCATAGTCGATCTTCCTGGTGTTGGAGCCAGTCAGGGCAAAGTTGCTCCAACTATTCCTGGAATGGCTAAGCAGACAATTGAATTTGTAAAAGCGCTTGATTACGATAAAATCAATCTTCTTGGCCTTTCTATGGGAGGTATGATTGCCCAAGAAATCATCAGAATAAATCCTACTCTAGTCAATCGTTTAATCTTGGCTGGAACAGGGCCTCGAGGCGGAAAAGAGGTCGATAAGGTCACAGGAAAAACCTTTAACTATATGTTTAAAGCGGGACTCGAGCGCACCGATCCTAAACGCTATATCTTCTATAATCATGATAAACAAGGGAAAATTGAAGCTTTGAAAGTCCTAGGACGAATGGGGATGAGAACAAAGGAATTTGCGGATAAAGACATGAACCTATCAGGATTCCTAACTCAACTCAAAGCTATTAAACGTTGGGGGAAAGATTCTCAAGACGACCTAAAATTTATCACCCAACCAACCTTAATCGTCAACGGGGATAAGGATATGCAGGTTCCAACGGAAAATTCTTACGATATGCATGAGAAAATAAAAGATAGCAAGCTGATTATCTATCCAAATGCTGGTCACGGTTCGATCTTCCAATATGCAGACGAATTTTCAACAGAACTAATAGCTTTCTTAGAGGACTAATATGGTCAAAACAATTCTGATTACAGGTGCTACTGACGGTATCGGTAAACATTTAGCAAAGAAATTGGCCAGCCAAGGCCATCATATCATCCTCCATGGTCGAAATCCTCAGAAGCTTGAGCTGGCACTTCAAGAGGTTCGCGCAATTTCCTTGAGAGGCCGAGTTTCTAGCTACTTGGCAGATTTTTCTAAATTAGATGATATTTATCGATTTGTAGAGGAAATCAAGCGAGACTTTCAAAGTATTGATGTCTTGTTTAACAATGCCGGACTGTATGCTGGAAAAGAACGAAAAGCGAGTGCTGAAAATGTCGAGTTGACCTTTATGTTATCTGTTCTGGTTCCCTATATTTTAACAACTGAGCTAAGTCCCTTGTTAGAAAAAGCGGCTGACGGCCGTGTCATTAATACTTCTTCCTATATGCATCATTTTGCCAAGGTCAAAGATTTGAACTTTGGATTTGAGACGAACTACAATCCTAGTTTAGCCTACAATAACTCCAAACTTTACACTATTTGGATGACACGATATCTAGCCAGAGAATTCTTTCTAAAAGGTTCAAACATCACCATCAATGCCTATCATCCAGGTTTGATTTCAACCAACTTAGGGAATGATTCCAGTGATGAAAAGACGAAAAAGTCTCTCTTCGGACGCTTGATGAAGTCATTTTCCAAAAATCTAGACGAGGGAATTGAAACAGGTTACTATCTTACATTATCAGAAGAAGTCAGGGGCTTGACAGGCTACTACTTTGATGAGAAGAAAGTAAAATCTGTATCTGAAAAAGGCTATACACTTGAAAAAGCTCAAGATTTAATCACTTACTGCAATGATAAAATTGAGTTGTTTAAACAGAAATCTGCTCTGCTTAATTAGAAAAAAATTCTCTTTCCATTTTGCTAGAAAGAGAACTTTTTCTTTAGGAGAAATAACTTATACTCAATGAAAATCAAAGAGCAAACTAGGAAGCTAGCCGCGAGCTGTACTTGAGTACGGTAAGGCGACGCTGACGTGGTTTGAATTTGATTTTCGAAGAGTATTAATTTTTAATCAATTCGTGATAGCTCAGCTGGCGCTGTTAAGTAATAAGTTGCAGTCAAGCTTGCTTCGCCTTGATTGACAAAAATCTCGATGGAATTTTTATCTAGAACAACTTCCAATTCTTTAGCTTCAATATCTACATACCGTCGACTAGTGTCCTGCTCTTCTTCACCTAGAATTTTTTGAACAAGATGGCTACGATCAATGTAAACTTGCTGCGCATTACTGTCATAACCAAATTCAAGATAATCTGTATCATTTCCTAAGCGGTAATGACAATCTTTATCTATTTGGATTTGATATTGGCCTTGTTTAACAGGGAATTGTCTTAGTTTGCCATCTTCCAATCTTAGAATTCTAGGTAAAGTCATGGCACATGCCCACTTGTGTTCTTGGTCATGGGTTGGAAGGGTACGTCCCCATGTCTGCATCCAAGCAATCAGGATACGACGATTTTGATCGTCCAGCAATGTTTGAGGCGCATAGAAGTCTTGCCCATGATCAATTTCTTGAACTGATTCTGGGATAAAACGTTTTTCTCCCCAATCTACCTTACCCGTAAACAAAACCGATGAGTTGATGTTATGATATGAGTCTCCCTCACGCTGATAACGCATGGGTGACATAATAAGGCAATCTTTCCCATCTAACTCAAAGTAATCTGGGCATTCCCACATAAAGCCTTGGTGTTCTACCCCTTTTAAAAAGATGGATTCGAACCGCCATTCTACTAGGTTATCGGACCCTAGTAGAACGATACAGCCCACATTATCCTTGTGTTTGGCAGCTACTACGGAGTAATAGCGTCCATCTTTTTCAAAGAGTTTTGGATCACGGAAATCAGCTGCAATTAACTCATCTGGCAAGTCTGCTCCAGTTGCAACTGGATTTTGTTCAATCTTTTCAAAGTGAATCCCGTCGTCTGAAAATGCCATATTTTGCACTTGACGGACACCGGTTTCTTCTTCGATGTGACCAGTATACATGAGCCAGAGGCGATCATCCTTGACAATGGCAGAACCTGAGAAACATCCATTGCGGTCGTAGTCTTGATCAGGAGCAAGTGCCACCGGCAAGTGCTCCCAAGTCACCAAGTCCTTACTTTTAGCATGACCCCAGTGCATAGGCCCCCAAACACTATCATAAGGATAGAATTGATAAAAGAGATGGTATTCTCCACGAAAATAGACAAATCCATTTGGATCATTGATCCAACCAATCTCAGCTGAAAAATGTTCTTCAGGCTTATATTGAGTATTTACAAGATGTTTATTTTCTGCTATAAAACGATTGGCTTTTTCTACTGTAAATGTTTTATTTATCATAAGTATATCCTATTTTATTCCAGTTCCGGAACCACCCAGACCTTGAACAATATATTTCTGAGCGACTACATAGACCAAAATCAACGGAATCGTTGAAATAGTTAATACAGCCATTACCTGATTGATATAAACTGGTTGAGTTGTATTAATAGTTGTAATTGCAACCTGCATTGAAAATTTAGAAGAATCTGTCAAAACCATCAATGGCCAAATATAATCATTCCAGCTTGAAATAAATGATAAAACACCAACTGTAGCAACTGCAGGTTTAGACATTGGAAGCATAATTCTAAAGAAAATTCTAACGATACTTGCTCCGTCCATCTTTGCAGACTCAAGAATCTCTTCTGGAATTGCAATAAAGAAATTCCTAAATAAGTAAATATTAAATACACTCGCCAATCCTGGAATAATAACTGCAAGACGATTATTGACCAAACCTAAGGAATTGATAATGGTAAATTGTGGAATTAACACAGTTTCTACTGGAATAATAAGTAAAGCAAGTAAGAAACCAAATAAAATTTTCTTACCTGAAAAATTTACTTTTGCAAAAGCGAAACCGGCCAGTGCATTGACAATAATAGAACCAATAGCAAACGTTCCAGCATAAAAAATGCTGTTCCCTAGATATGTAAAAATACTAAAGCGCTCAAATACTTCCTGATAAGGTTTAAACCAATCAGCGGGATTTAAACTTGGTAAGAAGGCTTGCCAACTAGTCAAATTTTTATAAACATCCGCTTCTGGCTTCATAGCTGAAACTACCATCCAAACCATAGGAAAAAGGAAGAGTCCTGCCAATAAAGTTAACAGAATATATTCTAAGATTGTTGTTGGTTTAAATCGTTTCATCTTAGTCATCCTCCTTCAGAACGCGACGTTGTACTAAGCTAATCATACCAATTAACGTTGTAAATACTAAAGCGATTGAGCTAGAATATCCTACAAGACGATCAGTAAAACCTTGTTGATAAATATAGTACACCATAGTAATTGTTGAGTTTAATGGCCCACCTTGCGTCATAACCATTGGTTGTACAATCAGCTTAAAAGCAGAAATTAAAGTTGTTAACAATACAAACAGTGCTGTTGGTTTTAGTAGGGGCATCGTGATATAACGAAACTGAGCCCATTTTGAGAATCCATCCAATTCAGCAGCTTCATATACATCTTGTGGAATATTCTGCATTCCTCCTAAAAATAAAAGCATCTGATAACCTGCACCCTGCCAAGCAGAAACAAAAACAATTGCATACATAGCTTGTTTAGGACTAGTCAAGAAAGGTTGAGAAGCAATACCTACCTTATTTAAAATAGCATTTAATAAGCCACTATTTGGATTTAAAAGATAAAGCCAAAGAATAGAAATAACTACCAAGGACATGACAACTGGAGCAAAAAAAGCCACTTTAAAAAACATATTCCCTTTGCGCTTTTTATTAACAATCAAAGCCATTCCTAAGGCTGCTCCCAATTGAACTGGAATAATCCAAACAACAAATTTCAACGTATTCAAGAAGCTCTTTAAGAAAATCGGATCCTTTATTAATCGAATAAAATTTTCAAGTCCAACAAATTTTCTTTCATCTGGTGTCAACAAATAATAATCTGTAAAAGCGTAATAAATGACCATTCCAACTGGAATTACTAAAAAGATACCTAATAAAATTAAAGCTGGAGCTAAAAAACTATAACCTAGTATGTTATCCTTTATTTTTTCACGTCTTTTTGTATCCACAACAGTTTCTTTACTCATATCCATCTCCTTTAATCATATATATCAAACTAGGCTATTAACAAGAAAGGGGAAGGTAGTTCCAAATATTTTCCTTCCTCCTTCCTTTTTACAGATTATTTGAGTGACTGATCAATAGCAGTTTGCATTTCTTTCGTACGAGTATCCAAGACTTTTTGCACATTTGGATTTTCTTCATAATAGCTAATATCTTGCATTGCTTGTTGAAAAGCTCGAGAAACCTGAGGATATGCTACGACAACTGGGCGAGCATGAGCTGTTTTTGAATTTTGTTCCATCAAGAAACGCATTGGTTCGGTCACTTTATCTTTGATATTTTCAATTGTAGATTTACGAATCGGAAGGACCGAATTCCCCAAGCTAATAATTTCACTTGATTCTGTATTTGTAGCAAATTTAACAAATTCAGATGCTGCCTCTTTTTTATCAGATTTTGTCGTAACAGCTAATTGCCAACTACCTGAAGGGGATACTAATTTTTTCGTCTTACTAGATACTGGGTAAGGAAGGATACCAAAATCAATATCTTTGTAGTTTGTATTCATGTCAGCAATCGTCCAAGAACCACTCAAAAGCATTGGATACTCTCCTGTTTCAAAACCTTTTTCGACTGGACTAACAGTTGTGTAACCTTCTTTTACAAGATTTTGAATGAATTGAACTGCTTCTACACTCTCTTTTGAGTTGAAGTATCCTTCTGCCTTTATTCCATCTTCGTTTACGACAGAACCATTATTTGACCAAATCAACGGCATATAAGCATATGGTAACATTTCATCGTTTGAATTAATACGAAAATCAATTGCCGGTTTGTTATAATGATCTTTCAATTTTTTAGCAATCGTATTAAATTCATCCCATGTCCATGGCTTTTCTAGCGTTGGAAGCTCTGATTCCGCAATTCCGGCCTCTTTGAACATTTTTTTGTTGTAATAAACACCAACATTCGATTCAGAAAATCCAAATGCATAGAATTTGCCATCATAAGTTCCTTGTTGTTTAATACTGTCCAAAACATCATCCATATTATTATCTTTTAGATAATCATCTAGCGGAGTAATCACTTTAGATTTTGCATAAGCTGCCGTATTTGGTCCATCAAGGGTAATAACATCTGGAAGACTATTAGTCGTGATAGCAGCATTAACCTTGTCTTCATATCCTCCACCACTACCACTACGAGGAATATACTCAGTTACAACCTTGTACTTACTTTTTCCTGATTGATTAAAGTTATCAACAACTTTTTGCCAAGCTTTTCCTTCATTGGTTTCGTCAGAGAATTGTACCCAGACTTTAATATCATTTGAAGAACTCGCTTGTTTTGAGTTAGTTCCTCCACTACAACCTGCAAGTATAGCTAACGATAGCCCCGCAACAACAGATAACATTGTACCTTTACGCATATTTTTCCTCCTTTTTGAAACGTTTCATTTTTCATTTATTTTTAAACAAGTTTTTCAACTTGTTTTTGAAACGTTTCATTTATAGTTTATATTATAACAGCGCTTTCATTTTTTGTCAAGTGCTGTTTAAATTTTTTTTGTTGTTTTATCTCCCCAAAAATATGTGGGAATTACGATTCGTTTTTCTAGAATCTCTTCTCGCTTAATCATTTTCAGTATCATTGCAACAGATTCTTTTGCCATCATACCAATATCTTGAACTATTGTAGACACTAGATAAGATTGATCGACAGAAGTTTTTAAACCATCAAACCCAATTATCTGGTAATCATCAGGTGCTATTTTCCCCAGTTCTTTCATAACACTAATAACTCTCAGAGCCATCATATCATTTATTGTAAATATACCATCAATTTCTTTATGAGATTGCAAAAAAATTCTTATCTGATCTTCAGGATTTATTAAAGGTTCTTTCATTTCAAAATTATAGACATCTACTCCTAATTCCTTAGCTTTTTCTCTGAATCCTTTACTTCTGAGTATAGTCTCATTCTCATACATATTAATTGAACCAATAAAAGCAAGGTGCTTATTATCCCTTCTAACCAGTTCCTCTGCTGCAGTTTGCCCTCCTTTGTAATTTGCTGAAGTAACATAGCATACATTTTCCGAAAAATGTCTATCTATACTTACAAACGGTAAATCAGATAAAATATATTTGTCAATATCAGAATATGTAATACCAATAATTCCATCCACTTTATTTTGTTTCAACATTTCGATATATTCGATTTCATTTTGTGAATCGCTATCAGCGTTACAAATAAATAATTTATAATTATATTTTAATAACTCTTTCTCAACATGATAGGCAAACTCCGAGAAAAATGGATGCCATATGCTCGGAATAATCAAAGCGATAGTTTCTGTTCTATTCTTTTTCATACCTCGAGCATAATTATCAGGGATATAGTCCAATGTTTTTATAGCCCTTTGAACTTTCCTTAAAGTTACTTCTTTAATACCTTTTTCTTTATTAATTACACGTGAAACAGTTCCAACACTAACTCCTGCTTCTAAAGCAACATCTTTCATGGTAATTGATTTTCTTTGTTCTACCATCTTATCACCTCCTTTCAATATATAGTATCATGCAAACGCTTTTTAAGCAACTATTTCTCAATCATTTTTGTCCAGATTCTTTTTCCTATCATGAATAAAATCACTCCAATTATCTTTTGAAAATACTTCAATTTTCATGTGTAGACATCTACATAAAACAGGAAAAACCTTGGAATCAAGGCTTTTTTCGTATCTTCTACAAAAAAAGCAAGAGATTTAGAGGGCTATGAATCTAGATGTACATTTTGCTTAAATGATTGAAGGTCTTTTCTTAACAAAAACACCCCAAAAATTAGATTTTTTCTGTCTAACTTTTTAGGTACAGTTCAAACGCGAAATAGCGTTTTTTTGTTATTTTTGGTTACTCATCTAATCGAATAAACATCATGGCATTTAACAAAGATATGAGTGATACCTTGTTTATATTATTTGAATATATCAGTCTCTTATTCTCAATCGGAGGAATAATAAAATTAGAAATGATGATATCATAAGGCGATTCTTCTAAAGATTCCTTTGATAATTCTAATTCAGTCCAAACTTCAAGTTCAAAATTGTTGCTGCAATAATAAGAAAGTGTTTCCGCTACTGATTTTGCATGATACTGATCAAAATTACTCATAACCAGGAGCAACTTTAGCATTCTATGCGTTGACAAATTCATTGGAAAGCTTGTTTCCTTATAAACCAATTCTAACAATTGAGATAGGGGCTCTGATGAAAAATTTTCAAATGGCCATTCTAGAAAATAATATTTTTCTGAAAAATATTGTGAAAAAAAAGTAACGAATGTCTCTCTCATTTCCAATGATTTGAACAGGGGTCAGACTGATTTCAAATTGAAATTGCCTTTTAATCACTTTATTGATTTGGCTAATAATACGATAGAGCGAAGATGAACTGATATAAAATTCTTTACAAATTCTCTCAGCTTGACAACCTTCATTAAAGAAGATAAATTCTAAAATCGAAAAATGAGTTGAATGCTTAAAGAAACGATGGTAAACCATTTCAATATCACTATCATCGGTATTAATAATGCGTATACCATTAGTCGAAGAATGAAAAATCAAGTCAGGAAAAGCAGATTTAACATGGGATAGATCATCTTTGACTGCATGTTCTGTACAATTTAATAACTCTGCTAGTTCAGAACGATGAAACCATCGTTTATGTTCAAATAATAATTCTAATTGCCTATGACTTTTTAGATAATAAATCTCTCATGAATGTCTTTCTCTTTTTATAAATTATCGGATTTCACCTCTTGCAATTATACCACAAAGAATAGGTATAGCATGATATAACGACTTTTACTAAAATCCTTTATTTCGTATAATAACACTACGGAGGCAATATATAAACAATTTTCTTATTTTACCGTCTATTGAGGGCGTGAATACAGGATCAAATTCAAGTCGAAAGATTATATTTTTATTTTTAAAAATTTATATAATAGCAACAATCAAAGAATTTGATTTTTTTTATATTAAAATTATATAATAACCAAAATAATTGATTTTTTTATATTAAAATTATATAATAGCGATAATCAAAGTAATTGATTTATTTTTTAATATTAAAATAGAAAAGGAGGGTAAGCAATATTGTGGTCAATCATTGCTGGAGGTCTTATTGGACTTGTAGCAGGTAGAATCACTAAAAAAGGTAGTTCTATGGGAATCGTCGCAAATGTATTCGCTGGTTTAGTCGGGTCATCTGTAGGACAATCCCTTTTAGGTAGTTGGGCCCATCCATCGCTGGAATGGCTTTGATCCCATCTATTGCAGGAGCAGCAATTGTTGTTACTGTAGTATCATTCTTTACAGGTAAAAAATAATTACTTGTAGAATAAACTATTTTTAAATAGATTAGACGGTTAAAAATAGTTTAATGTTAAATCGAAAGGATTGTATATGTCAAAAACAAAGAAAATATTTTTAATTATTTTCTGTATTTTAATCTTGACAATTTTCCTTCCTGTTTTGATAGATTATCATCAAGTTAGTGATCTAGGCATTCAGCTATTTAGCTGGAGACAGAATCATATCGTTGAATTTTATCTCTCTAGATATATATTCTGGGGGATAGTGGCTCTATCAACTTTAGTTTTGTTATCGATGTTAGTTGTGTTGTTTTATCCTAAACGTTATTTGGAAATTCAACTTGAAACTAAAAACGATACATTAAAATTAAAGAATTCTGCAATCGAAGGTTTTGTTAGAAGTTTGGTGAGTGATCATGGATTGATCAAGGACCCAACTGTTCATGTAAATTTACGAAAAAATAAATGTTTCGTTCATGTAGAAGGGAAAATTCTTCCTTCGGACAACATCGCTGACAGATGCCAACTAATTCAAAATGAAATAACTAATGGATTGAAGCAGTTTTTTGGTATTGAGCGTCAGGTTAAACTAGAAGTTCTAGTAAAAGACTACCAGCCTAAACCAAAACCTCAAAACAAAAAGACTGTTAGTCGTGTGAAGTAAGGAAGTAAAAATGGAATGGCTTAAACAATATCGATATCCAATTATCGCTGGTCTCATAGGCGTATTTCTCGCTTGTTTGATTATCTCCTTTGGCTTCTTCAAAACAATATTTGTATTGATTTTAGGAGCACTGGGAGTTGCAGCTGGATTATATATCGAAAAAAACTATATAGATAAATAAAAATTACTAATTTAATTAAAGGAGTTTCATATGTCAAACGAAAAAAACACAAACACTAACGTAGAAAAGAAAGATGCTACTGCTGTAGCTCACGAAATCAAAGGAGAACTTACTTACGAAGATAAAGTTATCCAAAAAATCATTGGTCTGTCACTAGAAAACGTTTCAGGTCTTTTGGGAATCGACGGTGGTTTCTTCTCAAATCTTAAAGAAAAAATCGTTAACAGCGATGACGTAACAAGTGGTGTTAACGTAGAAGTTGGTAAAACACAAGTTGCAGTTGACTTAAACATTATTGCTGAGTACCAAAAAAATGTTCCAGCTTTATATTCAGAAATCAGAGAAATCGTATCTTCAGAAGTTGCTAAAATGACTGACTTGGAAGTTGTTGAAATCAACGTAAACGTTGTCGACATCAAAACTAAAGAACAACATGAAGCAGACTCAGTAAGCCTTCAAGATCGCGTATCTGACGTTGCTGAATCAACAGGAGAATTCGCTTCAGAACAATTCGAAAAAGCTAAATCTGGTTTCTCAACTGTTCAAGAAAAAGTTAGCGAAGGTGTAGAAGCTGTTAAAGGTGCAGCAACTGGTGTAGTATCTCACGAAAAAACTCGTGTAAACTAAGATAAAATAAATATAACAGGAAAAATTATCATGTCAGTAGAAGAAAAATTAAATCAAGCTAAAGGTTCTATTAAAGAAGGTGTTGGAAAAGCCATCGGTGATGAAAAAATGTAAAAAGAAGGAACAGCTGAAAAGTTGTTTCTAAAGTAAAAGAAGTTGCTGAAGATGCCAAAGACGCTGTAGAAGGTGCTGTAGAAGGTATCAAAAATATGTTGAGTGGCGACGATAAATAAGGTTAAAAGTTACTTTATCTTTTTAGTAACATTAGTAAAAAGAGTCTGAGTCAATATGATTCTCAGAAAACAAAAAGCTAGAGATTTCCAATTGCGGAACTCTAGCTTTTTAATTTCGCCTCTTTCTCTTATTATATTTCAGCAGGTTGTTGACCATGAGTACGAATCCCATGTCAATTCTCACTTGGCGCTTACCTCTCAGATGACATCTCTTATAACCCAAACAAATCTTTATCTGCCCAAAGATAGATTTCATATCAATCTTACGTTTAGCGAAAATTTATCTACCCTTGGAAGATAAAAGTGCCTGATATTCTTTAGTTTTTAAACACTGGTAACGTTCATTCATATACAGTCCTTTTGAGGGGCTGATTCAGGTTCATCATCGCAGTCAAGATTGATTTCAAGGCTGTTTGCTTCTATCTCCTCTTTTTCATGATGTATTTTCGTACAGGTGCTTCAACTATTTGAACGATTTCAAATCCTTCTTTTTGGTAAAGGTGCTGGGCTGCTTGATTTGCTTCGAGGACATTTAAAGAAATACTACCTATGTTTCCATTTTCAAATGCCAAACTAACAAATTTCCTTAAAGCCTGACTACCTAAGCCTTGCCCCTGTTTCTGAGGATTGATAAAAAATCTTCCAATATGAAGATTACTGTCTTCTAGCCTGATTTTTTGTATTAGCCCCACAAACTCTTGTCCATCAAAGATAGAAAAGATTCCTTCCAAATCTTGAAAAACTTGAATTGTCAAGGGGAAAGGAATCATTGGTCCCATCCATTGTTCTTGAAATGATTTGCCTAGGGAGTTGGACCATTGGCATACGAACTGAGCATTTTCTGGGCTCACATTTTCTTCAAAACGAATTGTCATCTATTTCCTCACCATCTTATCAATTTTTCTTTATTATACTACTTCTCCTATTTTTTACGAATAGATAAGTATGATTGATATTTATTTTTTTCTTGTCGGAAGCATTCTCGCTTCCTTTCTTGGTTTGGTCATTGACCGTTTTCCTGAGCAATCCATTATCCAACCTGCTAGTCACTGCGATTCCTGTCAGACTCGCTTGCGTCCCTTAGATTTGATTCCGATTCTCTCACAGGTCTTCAATCGCTTTCGCTGTCGCTACTGCAAAGCTCGCTATCCTGTCTGGTATGCCCTCTTTGAACTAGGTTTAGGACTCCTCTTTCTGACTTGGTCTTGGGAATTGCTTTCCTTGGGACAAGTCATCCTAATCACTGCTGGTTTGACCTTGGGCATCTACGACTTTCACCATCAGGAATATCCCTTACTGGTCTGGATGACTTTCCACCTAATCCTCATGGTTTCCTCTGGCTGGGATCTGGTCATGATTTTCTTCCTTATCCTTGGAATGTTAGCTCATTTTATCGATATTCGCATGGGCGCAGGGGATTTTCTCTTTTTAGCTTCTTGCGCTCTCGTCTTTAGCGCAACAGAATTACTCATCTTGATTCAGTTTGCTTCTGCGACGGGCATCCTAGCCTTTCTCCTGCAAAAGAAAAAGGAAAGACTTCCTTTTGTGCCTTTCCTCTTACTCGCTGCTTGTGTGATTATTTTTGGTAAGCTACTGCTTGTTTGATAAAGTCCTGAATCGGCTCTCCTTCATGGAGAGCTTTTACGATTTTCGAACCAACGATAACACCATCTGACACCGCATTGAAGCGTTCTACATCGGCTTGACTAGATACACCAAAACCTGTTAAAACTGGGATGTCGGTCACTTGATGCAATTGTGCCAAGTGCTTGTCCAAGTCTGCACGGTAATTGCCTGATTTCCCTGTCACTCCATTGATAGCAACGGCGTAAACAAAGCCTTCTGCCCCTTTAATCAACTCTTTCTGACGCTCAATCCCTGTGGTCAAGCTTACTAAAGGAATCAAAGCAATGTCTGTGTCTACCAAAAAAGGCTCTACAAAGTTGGCATGCTCATGAGGCAGGTCTGGAATAATCAAGCCCTTAACCGCTGTATCAGCCAAATTTTTGACAAAGTTCTCCACACCGTACTGAAAGAGGGGGTTGAAGTAGGTCATAATGACCAGTGGAACCTCTGTTTCAATGGTTTTCAAGGTTTCAACCAAAGCCTGGGTAGAAGTCCCATGGGCTAAACTGCGCAAGCCAGCTTCTTCGATAACAGGTCCATCTGCAACAGGGTCTGAAAAGGGAATGCCCACTTCAATGGCAGAGACACCCAAATCTTCTAAAAAGTGAATTGTTTCAGCAAGACCGTCCAAACCTTTTTCGTGGTCACCAGCCATGATATAAGGAACGAAAATTCCTTTTCCAGTTGCTTTTATAGCATTCAATTTTTCTGTTAGTGTCTTAGGCATGAGCTTCTCCCTTCTTTGCTGCATCTGCTTCCAAGCGGTCTTTGACTTGAACCACATCCTTGTCCCCACGACCTGATAGACAGACAATCATGGATTTGTCTGGTCCAAGTTCTTTGGCCAATTTCACCGCAAAGGCGATAGCATGACTAGATTCTAAGGCTGGGATAATTCCTTCCACACGAGACAAGAGTTGGAATCCTTCCAAGGCTTCTTCGTCAGTCACAGGAACATAGCTGGCACGTTTGATATCGTGGTAGTGAGAATGCTCTGGACCGATACCAGGATAGTCCAAACCTGCTGAGATCGAGAAGGCTTCAAGAATTTGACCATGGGCATCTTGGAGCACATCCATGAGGGAACCGTGAAGGACACCCGGACGACCCTTGGTCAAGGTAGCTGCGTGATGCTCTGTATCCACACCAAGTCCTGCTGCTTCAGCTCCATACATAGCTACTGATTCATCTTCTACAAATGGATGGAAGAGACCGATGGCATTAGAACCACCACCAACACAGGCTACTAAGGCATCTGGTAGATTTTTACCTGTCAAGTCACGGTACTGTTGTTTAGCTTCTCGACCAATAACACTTTGGAAGTCACGAACGATTTCTGGGAATGGATGAGGCCCCAAGGCAGAACCAAGGATATAGTGGGTATCATCAATATTAGCTACCCATGAACGAAGGGCTGCATTGACCGCATCCTTGAGCACGCGCGAACCGTCTGTCACTGCCTCAACCTTAGCTCCCAAAAGCTCCATACGGAACACATTGAGGGCTTGGCGTTTGACATCTTCCTCACCCATGTAGATAGTACATTCCATGTTAAAGAGGGCTGCAGCAGTTGCAGTTGCCACACCGTGCTGACCAGCACCTGTTTCAGCGATAATTTTCTTTTTGCCCATGCGTTTAGCCAGAAGAACTTGTCCCAAGGCATTGTTAATCTTGTGGGCCCCTGTATGGTTAAGGTCTTCACGTTTGAGATAAATCTTGGCTCCGCCAATATGCTGGGTCAAGTTTTTTGCGTAGTAAAGAGGAGTTTCACGACCTACGTACTGACGTAAGAGCTGGTTCAATTCCTCTTGGAAACTTGGGTCTGCCTGACTTTCACGGTAGGCTTTCTCCAACTCCAAAACTGCTGTCATCAATGTTTCTGGGACGAAACGTCCGCCGAATTTTCCGTAAAATCCATCTTTATTTGGTTCTTGATATGCCATTCTTTGCCCTCTCTATAAATCTTCTAATCTTTTCCTGATCTTTTTGTCCATTTGTCTCCACTCCGCTTGATACATCTACTGCATAGGGAGTAAAGTGTTGAATTGCTTGTGCTACATTGTCTTCCTTAAGGCCACCTGCGATAAAGAAGGGCTGAGCTAATTCCGTCGTATCCAGTTGCCCCCAGTCAAAGGTCTGGCCACTCCCTGCCACAGGGGCATCAAAGAGTAGATAATCTGCCTGAGAATTAGGCACATGCCCATTTCCATCCACCTGTACAGCCTGAATGCTGGCACAAGGCAAATCCTCAAACAAATCATCTGCCACCTGACTGTGAACTTGAACCAAGTCCAAGCCAACTTTTTCAATCGCTTCTAGCAATTCTGCCCGACTTGGTGAAACAAATACGCCAACCTTCTTAACATTAGCAGGAATGGGCTTTGCCAGCTCAGTAGCCTGATCCAAGGTCACCTGTCTTTTACTAGGTGCGAAGACAAAACCGATGTAGTCTGCTCCTGCTGAAACGGCTGTTTCCACCGCTTCTTTGGTAGATAGTCCACAAATCTTAACCTTTGTCAATCTGCAACTCCTTGATTCTTTGAGCCACATCTTCTGCCTGCATGAGAGCTGTCCCAACCAAAATTCCATTAAAGAACGGTGCTACTCGTTTTGCATCCTGCCCTGTGAAAATAGCAGATTCAGAAATGTAATAGCGACCTTCCTTAAAGTGCTGGGCCAAGTCTACACTGGTCTGTAAATCGACTTCAAAGGTGGTCAAGTTGCGGTTATTGACCCCAATAATCTCCGCACCAAGTCTGTGAGCCACTTCAAGTTCAGCTAGATTGTGAGTCTCCACCAAGACTTCCAGACCAAGCTCTGTCGCGTAGTCGTACAGTTCCTTGAGGCGTTCTTCTGACAAGGCAGCCACAATGAGCAAGATGACTGTCGCACCGGCATTGCGAGCACGGATGATTTGCTTTTCATCGATGATAAAGTCCTTGTTCAGCGTCGGAATCTCTACCTGACTTGAAATTTCTTGCAGATAATCCAAATGCCCTTTAAAGAAAACTTCATCTGTCAAAACAGAAATCATCACTGCACCATTCGCTTCATAAGTCTGGGCCTGTTGCACAATATCCACATCGAGATTGATATCTCCCAGACTAGGGCTAGCTTTCTTGACCTCAGCGATTATCTGTAAACGGTCCTGGTAATTCTTCAAAAATTCAGCCAAGCGATAGGTCTGGCGCAGGGGCTGGATTTCCTCCAGCTCCATCTGCTCAACCTCACGCGCCTTCTGCTCCAAAATTCGTGCTAAAAATTCCTGACTCATTTTTGGTACTCCTGTAACAGTCTGAGTTTTTCAAGGGCCTTGCCACTAGCAATCACTTGACGAGCCAAGGCAACTCCATCCTTGATACTAGCTACCTTACCATTAGCATAGAAACCAAGACCTGCATTCAGAACTGTCGTTTCCAAGAATGGACTTGGTTCATTTTTAAGAACGCTGAGCAAAATTTCTGCATTTTCCTGAGCATTGCCACCACGGATATCTTCGATAGCGTAGCGCTCCATCCCCAGATCTTCTGGAGTAAAGCTTGACAAGGTGATTTCGCCATTTTCCAGAAGAGCAATATTGGTTGTTCCATTCAAACCAGCTTCATCCAATCCTTCTGGCCCAGCAACAACGATGGCACGTTTGCGACCCATATTTTTCAATACCTGAGCTGTACTTTCTAGAAGTTCTGGACGACTAATTCCAAGAAGCTGTGTTTCCAAAGCCATTGGGTGAATCAGGGGACCAGTCAAGTTCATAATCGTTGGAATTCCTAGTTCCAAACGAGCTGGCATGATGTATTTCATAGCTGGGTGCATATTTTTAGCAAAGAGAAAGACGATTCCAGTTTTATCAAAGACCTTGCCTAGTTCAGCTGGTTTGAGATCAAGATTGATGCCCAAGGCTTCGAGGACATCTGCAGAACCAGATTTAGAAGAAATCGAGCGGTTACCGTGCTTGGCCATGTGAACACCGCCACCAGCCAAGACAAAGGCTGCAGTTGTCGAAATGTTAAAGCTAAAAGACTTGTCTCCACCTGTACCACAGTTGTCCATGGCATCATGAATCTCAGTTGGAATATGTTGGGCATGCCCTCTCATGACTTGGGCAATGGCTGTGCGTTCTTCCGGTGTTTCCCCCTTCATCTTAAGAGCCAAAAGGAGAGAAGCAATTTGCGCTTCCGTTACACGCCCAGTTACGATACGCTCAATGACATCCGTCATTTCCACACCTGATAAATTTTCAAATTTTGCTAGTTTTTCAATAATCTCTTTCATCCTAGTTTCCTCACTTTACAACCTTCTCGATAAAATTCCGAATAGAAGACAAGCCATCTGGCGTTCCGATACTCTCTGGATGGTACTGAAAGCCATAAATCGGTAGGTTTTTGTGTTGAATCCCCATGATGGCTTGGTCATCAGTAGAACGAGCTGTCACTTCAAATTCTTCTGGCATTTCTTCAATCAAAATACTGTGGTAACGCATGACTTCACGGCCATCCTCGATGCCTTGATACAAAACAGATGGCGCTTCAAAGCTGATATTGCTCTGTTTCCCATGCATGACTTTTGGAGCCAAACCTAACTTACCACCAAAGACTTCTGCAATGGCTTGGTGACCCAAACAAATCCCTAAAATCGGCTTCTTACCTGCAAAATCACGAATCATGTCTTCCATCTTACCAGCATCAACTGGCCAACCAGGACCAGGAGAAAAGACCAGACCATCTGCTTTTTCAGCTTCTTCATACAGCTTGGGATCATCATTTCTCAAGACCTGTACTTCTGCAAAATTCCCAATGTATTGGGCCAAGTTATAGGTAAAAGAATCATAGTTGTCAATCAATAAAATCATGGTCTTAGTTCTCCAATTCTAGTCATAGATTTAGCCTTGTTAATGGTTTCTTGGTATTCGTTTTGGGCGATAGAATCGTAGACAATCCCTGCCCCAGCCTGCACATAGGCTGTTTGATTTTTGAGAATCATGGTTCGGATGGCAATGGCGAAATCCATATCACCCGTCGCAGACAAGTAGCCGATTGCTCCTGCGTATACGCCACGTTTTTCTGTTTCCAGTTCATAGATGCGTCTCATTGCTCGAATCTTTGGTGCTCCTGAAACTGTTCCAGCAGGAAGTGTTGCTTTCAAGGCATCCATGGCAGTAAGTTCTGGAAGCAAACGCCCCTTGACCACACTGGTCAAATGCATGACATAACGGAAGAGCTCCACTTCCATATACTTGGTGACTTGGACACTGGCCGTTTCAGAGATGCGGCCAATATCATTACGACCCAAGTCTACTAACATCCGATGCTCTGCTGTTTCCTTCTCATCCGAAAGCAGGTCTGTCGCCAAAGCCTTGTCTTCTTCATCCGTAGCTCCTCTTGGTCGTGTCCCTGCAATTGGATTGGTTGTCACGATACCATTTTTGACAGAAACCAAACTTTCTGGACTAGCTCCGATGATTTGATAATCCCCAAAGTCATAGAAATAAAGGTAATTAGAAGGATTAGTCACGCGGAGATTTCTGTAGAAGTCAAATGGATTTCCAGTCACTTCTGCTGAGAAGCGCTGACTGAGCACGCATTGGAACATGTCACCATTTCGAATCAAGTCACGAGCTGTTTCCACCATTTCCTCAAACTTCTGAGGAGCAATATGGGGGTTGAAGTCTAACGGAGATAGATCCAAGTCTTCAAATTCATTTTGAGCAGGAATGCGTAATTCCTCAAGCACTTGGTTCAATGCTTCTTCCAAGTCTTCTTGACTACGCTCACTATAGAGAGCATCCTCGATGACATGGATTTTTTCCTTCTTGTGGTCAAAGACCATGTAACTCTCATAGACGAAGAAATGCATGTCTGGTGTTCCAATTGTATCTTGAGGAATTTGACCAATTTCTTCATAAAGCGAAATCATATCGTAACCAACAAAACCAATGGCTCCCCCACCAAAAGGTAGGTCTGAATGGTGCTGGCTCTTATGAGTCACTTGATAAAGGAAATCCAAGGGATCCCGATCAATCACTTGACCATTTTGATAAAGAACTCCATTTTCAAACTTAATCTCAAAAACTGGATTATAGGCTAAGATAGAAAAACGAGCGGTTTCCTTGTCTCTCGGAATACTCTCTAAGATAACCTTGTGTTGCCCCTTTAAGCGCATATAAGCCAAGATTGGTGATAAGACATCTCCATGAATGATTCGTTCCATTGTAATTTCCCTTTCAGTTCTACTTCTAGTCCGTGGCGACTGTATGAAAAATCCCCACGCAAAATAACTTGCGTGAGGACGAAATTCGCGGTGCCACCTCAATTATAGGATTTCTCCTATCTCTCATTCCTGTCTCAGATATTTCCTGTAACAGGCTGTGCGATAAAGGGCACTCCCTTGAGAATTATGTTTTTTTCTCTTGTTTCAGATGGACCCAACCTTACAGTTTTCTCTGCTTGTTTCCAGCAACCACAAGCTCTCTGTGAGAGAAAAGACTGTAATTTTTCCATCTTTTATTTTTTAGCTTCTAGGTAGTCTGCAATCGCAGCTACGTCCTTGTCTCCACGACCAGAGACATTGATGATGATAATGTCGTCTTTACTTAGTTTCGGTGCACGTTTAACTGCTTCTGCGATAGCATGCGAACTTTCAATCGCTGGGATAATTCCTTCTGTCTTGCTGAGAAGGAGGAGAGCCTGAACAGCTTCTTCGTCTGTCGCAGCCACATATTCCACGCGACCTGAATCTTTGAAGTAGGCGTGTTCTGGGCCAACCCCTGGATAGTCCAATCCAGCTGAGATAGAGTAAACTGGAGCCAGCTCTCCGTCTTCCTTAAAGACTGCATAGGTCTTCATGCCGTCGACAATTCCGATACTACCTTTTGTCATAGTAGCTGCGTGCTTGTCTGTATCAAGTCCGTGCCCAGCAGCTTCAACCCCAACCAATTTGACTCCTTCATCAGCCACATACTGTGAAAAAGCACCGATGGCATTGGAACCACCACCTACACAAGCAATAACGTAGTCTGGTAAGCGTCCTTCTTTTTCTAAGATTTGACGGCGAGATTCTTCACTGATGACCTTTTGGAACTCGTGGACAATTGTAGGATAAGGGTGAGGACCTACAGCAGATCCCAGAACATAGAAGGCTTCAAGGTCATTCATCCATGCTCCAAAGGCTGCATCAACAGCATCTTTGAGGGTACGAGTCCCTGTTTCAACTGCGTGAACAGTTGCTCCCATCATCTCCATACGGAAAACATTGAGACGTTGACGCTCCACATCCTCTGCCCCCATGTAGACATCACAGGCCATACCAAACTTGGCTGCAGCCGCTGCTGTCGCAACACCGTGCTGACCAGCTCCTGTTTCTGCGATTACTCGTTTTTTGCCCATACGTTTGGCCAAAAGAATTTGTCCTAAAACATTGTTGAGCTTGTGAGAACCAAGGTGGTTAAGGTCTTCACGTTTGAGATAAATCTTAGCTCCACCTAGGTGCTCTGTCAAACTTTCTGCAAAATAGAGCGGTGTTTCGCGACCTGAATAATCCTTCAAGTAATGGCGAAATTCTGCCAAAAATTCTGGATCATCCTTGTATTTGTCAAATGTCACTTCCAACTCATCCAACAAAGCCTGAATCGGCTCCGGTACAAAACTACCACCAAATTGTCCAAAATAACCTTTAGTTGTCATAAAATTTTCCTCTTTCAGTATTGATTTCAAGATATGAAAAAAGCCCACACACAGAAAACCATCTGTGTGAGGGCGTTGGTAACGCGGTGCCACCTCAATTATAAAGGGACTATCCCTTTACATCTCTGCCTTGTCTAACAACAAGTTGCACTGTAAGGTGTGCGCACCGAATTTTCATTGTTTCAAATTCATTTTTAAAATCAGCCCACTTTCACTACTTCCAACCACCTGTTCACAATCACCACAGGCTCCCTGAAGATCAAAAATAATTACTTTTCTGATTTATTGAACTTATTTTAATACTTTGTTTTTTCTTTGTCAAGACTTTTTTACAATTTTTTTGATGAAGCTAGTACTTTTTCAGAAACTATTTTGAAAGTCTCAATGATATAGTCCACTTCTTCATCACTTAATTTAGTGTGAAGAGGGAGTGTAATTTCATTTTCAAAGAAGGCATAGGCCTTAGGATAGTTCGCCATATCAAAACCAAGATTCTTATAGGCTGTCAAGAGCGGAAGCGGTTTGTAGTGGACATTACTTGCAATTCCCGCTTTAGCTAATTCTTGGATGATAAGATTGCGTTCTTCTAAGCTCGCTCCTTCTACATGGGTGATGTAGAGGTGGCGTGAAGATTCGACAGTTTCAGTCTTGTGTGCCAATGGATGGATACGAGAACCTGCAAAACCATGATCATAACGGTCCACGATGTCCTTACGACGTTCTAGCAAACTTGGGTAACGGCCCAATTGTACCAAACCAAGGGAAGCCATAATATCGGTCATATTACACTTGTAGGCTGGTGTGACGATATCGTATTCCCATGAACCCAGTTGCATCTTGGCAAGAGCATCCTTAGTTTGCCCGTGAAGGGAAAGAATTTGGAATTCCTTGTACATCTCTTCGTCGTCAATCGCTGGATTGGCTTTCCAAGTGGCACTTCCACCTTCTGCAGTTGTAAAGTTCTTAACGGCGTGGAATGAGAAGGAAGTAAAGTCAGCGATAGAACCAGCTGGTTGCCCTTTATAAGTAGACCCCAAAGCGTGGGCACTATCAGAAACAATCACAATACGGTTAAAGACCTTTTGCCACTTGCTTGAAGCAGTAAAGAGATCACGTTTCTTCTCCACAACTTGGAACAAACGGTCATAGTCGCAAACAATCCCCGCAAGCTCTACTGGAATAATCACCTTAGTCTTTTCAGTGATAGCTTGCTCCAGTAAGTTATAGTCCATCTCAAAAGTATCTGCTTGGATATCCACCATGACAGGAGTTGCTCCTACGTGCGTGATAACACTACATGAAGCTGTATAGGTCATGGCTGGAACGATGACTTCATCTCCAGGTCCCACTTCCAAAACGCGCAAAATCAACTCAAGAGCGGCAGTTGCAGAGTTGAGGCAGACGGTCTTAGGTGTCTGTGTATATTGAGACAAGCGACGCTCTAGTTCTTTTGTCTTAGGACCTGTTGTGATCCAACCAGAACGCAGGGTATCCGCTACTTCAGCAATTTCTGCTTCCGTAATATCGGGTGGTGAAAATGGAATATTGTAATTTGGCATTGATTTGCTCCTTTTATCTGTACTCATTTTCTTATGACTACTTTATTTTAGCACTTCAAACACGGTTTGAAACATGATTTTGATGTCTCCAAGGAAACTAAACTCTCGGAGATAGGCGAGGTTATAGCGCATCTTTTCAGGAAGGACGTGTTCGACATAGGCCTGGTCAACTGACAAACCTTTCTCCGTCATTTGACTGATGATGGTGTCCTCATCCTTGTAGTTGATGCTGGCTGGAGAGGTAATCCCTGCTGGTAAAAGCAAAGTCGCCATCATTTCAGGGCTATACTGCTCTGTGTAGCGTGGCACTTCAGGTCGTGTACCGACAAAGGACATCTCACCTTTAAGGACATTGACCAACTGAGGCAGTTCGTCCAAACGGACACGGCGGATGAAATTGCCAACCTTGGTAATGCGGCTATCGTTAGCAGAAGTCACCAAACTTCCTTTTTTGTCCGCATCCGTCACCATGGTACGGAACTTCCAAATCTTGAACCGACGGTTGTACTGGGTCACGCGCTCTTGCTTGTAAATCACTGGCCCCTTGCTATCCAACTTGATCCAAATGCTCAAGATGAGAAAGATGGGAGAGGTCAGAATCAGCAAGATTACGGCTAGAACCCAGTCCAAGCAACGCTTGAAAATCAGCGAACCCTTCCTTTTAGAGACAAGCTGGTAGTAAGACTCAACCTCGCTTGATTTCATTTCCACGGGCAAGTCTTCCCATTTCAGCATACTGTTTCTCCTTTGTTTTTATTATACTATTTGTCAACATTTTTCATTATACCACAAAATAGATAAGGCGGTGAAAGAAATCTGTAATTTGAAGGATTTCCTTCTTATACTCAATGAAAATCAAAGAGTATTAGGACATGGCTCCTGCCTGCAAGCTATACATCTTGTGATAGGTCCCTCCCAAGGCCAAGAGTTCCTCATGGGTTCCACTCTCGATGATGCGCCCCTTGTCCAATACGTAGATACAGTTGGCGTCTTGGATAGTCGAAAGGCGGTGGGCAATGGCAATGGTTGTCCGCCCTTGTCTCATCTTAGCCAGAGAAGCTTGAACCATGCTTTCTGTTTCAGAGTCTATATTGGCTGTCGCTTCATCCAAAATCAGGATTTTAGGCTGGCTGGCAACTGTTCTAGCAAAGGCAAGAAGCTGACGCTGACCAGTAGAGAAGCTCGAACCACGCTCAGAAACAGGGGCGTCATAACCCTGCGGAAGCTCCTGAATAAAGGAATCTGCATCCACAAAAGCTGCCGCAGCCTGGACCTGCTCATCACTAAGATTTTGGTACATGGCGATATTGGACTTGATGGTCCCATGATAGAGGAAGGGATCCTGCAAGACCAGACCGATGTTTTTTCTCAGTTCTTCCTGACTGAAATCCCTGATATCCACACCATCCAAGAGAACTCGCCCTGACTGGAATTCATAAAAGCTCATGAGGACATTTATAATCGAAGATTTCCCCGAACCTGTATGACCTACAAAGGCAATGGTTTCACCCTTGTTAACAGAGAAAGAAATATCATCCAGAATCTGATGTTTACCGTCATATGAGAAACATACATGTTCAAAACGGATATTGCCCTCTTGGACTTTAGACTGCCCATCTTTTTGATGAGGCTCATAGGTCTTCTCGTCAATCAAGGCAAAAACACGGCCTGCAGACACCATGGAAGTTTGAAGGGTTGAAAAGTTTTGCGTCACCTCGATTAAGGGGTCAAAAAGACGATTGATGTATTGGATAAAGGCATACATGGTTCCGGCCGTTATCCCGATAGAAAGACCACGATAGCCAAAGTAGGCCATCAAGACAGCATAACCTAGAAGTTTCAGCAAACTCATAGCAGGCCGCAAAAATAGGGCATCCAAGGCTACAGAACGGTTGGCGTAGACCAAGTGTTCTTGGTTGATCTCATCAAATTCTGCCTGCAGGCGCTTCTCTTGGTTAAAGGCCTGGATAATCCTGATTCCCTCGATGTTTTCAGCCAGTTTGCTATTGATATCTGATAAGAGACTTCTGGTTTTCTCGATGATTTTCACTGACTTTTTCCGATAGAGATTGACCAAAAGAAAAATCAAGGGTAGAAAGAGCAGGACTAAAGCTGTCAAACGAAAATCCAGCACCAACATGGTATAAAGAGTTGTCAGAAAAATGAAAACTGCTGAGATAAAGCTAGATAAAATCCCAGAAAACATATCACTGATGGTCTCGGTGTCATTTGTCAAACGAGAGACGATGGAGCCTGCTGGCGTCTTATCAAAGTAAGACATACCCAGCTTCTCCATATTAGCAAAGGAATCGCGACGAATATCTCTAACAATACTATAGGACACACGCGCAAAGAGAAGATTGCCAACATACTGAACTAGAGTTTGTAGGATATAGAGACCATAGTAGGCCAGCAAAACGGTAACAGCAAGATGATTTAGGTTGCTGAGGTACTGGTCGATAAAGTGGGAGGCTACAAGGGGAATGACACTTTTAATGATCGTCGTCGCTAGGAGAAAACTGAGTGCCAAAAAAGTCAGAAGGCCGTAAGGCTTGAGATAGGACATCAAGCGCTTCAATACAGCCCATTGTTCTCGTTTATTCTGCATCTTCTTCTCCTTTCATTTCCAGCTGCTGAGACTGATAGGTTTGGGCATACCAGCCATCCAGGGCTAGCAAGTCTTCGTGCGTGCCTCGTTCGATGATTTGACCATTTTGCAGAACTAAAATCAAATCTGCATGGACAACCGCACTGAGGCGATGAGCCGTAATAATGGTTGTCTTGTCCTTTCGTGTCTCCTTGAGATTGTCGATAATCGCATACTCTGTCTTGGCATCTACGGCGGACAAGGAATCATCTAAAATCAAGATATCAGGGTCTAAAATCATAGCCCGACTCATGGCCAGACGTTGCTTTTGCCCACCAGAAAGACTGACTCCTTTTTCACCAATAACTGTATCAAATCCCTGAGGCATGGCTACAATGTCTTGGTAAACTTGAGCTAGCTTAGTCGCTTCCTCGACCGCTGAAAGGGGCAAGTTAGGATTACCAAAGCGGATATTGTCTAAAATCGAAGTCGCAAAGAGAAACTGATCCTGAGGAACATAGCCCATAAGACTACGAAGATCTGTCAGACGATAGTCGCGAATATCATGACCATTTAGATAAATAGCTCCCTTATCCACATCGTATTCACGCAAGAGAAGCTTGATCAAAGACGTTTTCCCAGAACCTGTCTGCCCAACCAAGCCCAGTGTTTGCTCTTTTTCCAAGCTGAAGTGAATATCCGTCAGTGTTTCCTCATTTTCAAAGGCAAAGCTGTCAATATCGTACTCCAAGCGCCCATTTTCAATACCATCCAGAGGACATTCAGGGTCTTGTACAGGTGATTCCTGAGACAAAAGTTCCTCAATCCGCTGGTAAGAAACCTTCCCTCGCTGGGTAATATTAAAGAGGAAGCCGATGGCCATGAGAGGCCAAACTAGCATATCCAAGTAGCTGATAAAGGTAACTAGATTCCCAACCGTGATTTGCCCTTTCTGAACCATCAAGTAGCCTACCAGGAGCGTTAAAACATAGGAGGAACCAACAAACAAGAGAACCATGGGGTCAAAGAGACTATCGTATTTCATGGTTTGCAGGTTCTTTTGGAAGGTCAATTCATTGACTGCCTGAAAGGACTTCAACTCATCCGTCTGATACCCGAAAGATTTGGTCACTTTGATACCCGATACCGACTCCTGCACCTTGTTATTGAGTTCAGAAAAGGCAGTCTGCGATTCACCAAAAGCCTTGTGGGTCTTTCTCCCTAGACGACTGGTCGCATAAGCCATAAAAGGCAAGGGAAGAATGGCAACTAGCGTCATCTGCCAAGAAATGCTAAAGAGCATGGTCAGTAAGGTCACCAGAGCCGTGATAGAGGCATCCACCGCAGACATGACTCCTCCACCTGCGAGACGGGTTAAGGCATTGATATCGTTGGTGGCATGCGCCATCAGGTCCCCCGTCCTATAGGTTTGATAAAAGGCTGGAGACATTTTTGTGAAATGCTCAAATAAGCGAGAGCGCATAATCTGTCCCAAACGGTAGGAAGTCCCAAGGATATACATACGCCAAACATAGCGCAGATAGTACATCCCAAAGGCTGCAAGAAGCAAGTAAAATAGGGCAAGAAGGAGGTCCTGCTGGGTTAATTGCCCCGATGTGATGGCATCAATGACCCTCCCCATAACCATTGGGGGAATGAGGTTGAGGACGGAAACCAAGACCAGAGCCACAATCCCGACTAAATAACGGCGTTTTTCTAACTTGAAAAACCACCAAAGTTTTTGAATAATGGACATAACATCCCTTTCTGATTGCAAATAGAAACCTGAGGCCAAGACCCCAGGTTTTTCTTATTCATAGGTTACGACTGTGACCGCACCCTTGTCATACTCAGCGATAAAGATATTGGCTACATTGTCATGTCCTTGTTTGCTGAGATTATCAAGCAGCCACTCTTCGCTACGGCCAATCGTTTCCAAGACATCGACTTGGATCACACCGTCAGTCACAACTGGATACTTAGGATTTTCATCTCCTATTTGGACCACGATGAGTTGGCCATTTTGCTCCTGCACAGCGCGTTTGACCTGTTTCATCTGGAAAATCCCTTGGCTACGAAGTTTGAGAGCAACTTCTGCTGCAGACAAACCAACTGAACGACAGGCTTCTGGGTCAATCTGCCCATTTTTGATAAGGAGAGTTGGTTTTCCATCAATCAAGCGTTTGACAAAACGAACATTGTTATTGAGCCACTTGAGGGTCAAGACCAAAATCGTCCACATCATCAAAATCACTGCGTACTGCAGAATGCTGATTGAACTATTGTAAATCACCCCACCGATGATACCACCAAGAACATAGTTCTGAATTTGGTCTGTAGCAGAGTTAGGTGCTAGATTCCCCTTTCCTGTCACATTAATAACAAAAACAAGAGAGAAAAGACCCAAGGCCAGTTTGATTAAAATTTCCATATAATTGAGTGTCATTTGTTTACCTCCACCAATTCAATAGCGTCTGTTTGATTCAATTCTAATTTCTCTAAAAGATACTTGTCTGGTTGGCTCCCGTTCATGGCGCGGTAGAAATTTGGACCTACCTTGACAAGCGCTCCATCAGTGGCTGCAGAAGTATTGACATAAACTTCTGATTTATCCACTCCCAAGTCTTTGGAAACAACCTCTATGAAATGAAGGGAGGTTTGAAATTGGTTGTTAGAGGCTTGATTGGTCTGGTATTTTGAGATTGTCACCAAAAGCATGGCCACCAAGGTCAAGGCCAAAATCATGACCAATTCCCGAAACTTAGTCCCCTTTTTATCTCGATAGGCTTTAAAAGCAAAAAATCCTGTGATAGCTAGGAGAACAATTCCAAAGCCAATCATGATGCCATTTTGCTGACTGATTTGGCTAAGTACATAGTCATATGAGTAAAATTTCATTTATTTTCACTCCCTTTCATAAAATCATTCTTAATTATAAACGAAAGAGAGTGATTTTTCAAGCCATACGTTGGGGAAATGGACCTTTTTTTGGTATAATAAAATCTATAATCTGAATGAAAAAGGTAACTTTATGAAACTCATCTCATGGAATATTGATTCCCTCAATGCTGCCCTAACTAGTGACTCAACTCGTGCCAAATTGTCCCAAGAAGTACTACAAACCTTGGTCGCTGAAAATGCTGATATCATCGCTATCCAAGAAACCAAGCTTTCTGCCAAGGGTCCTACTAAAAAACACTTGGAAATTTTAGCTGAACTCTTTCCAAACTACGAAAACACGTGGCGTTCTTCTCAAGAACCTGCCCGCAAAGGCTATGCTGGAACCATGTTCCTTTATAAGAAAGAACTCACACCCACTGTCACTTTTCCAGAAATCGGTGCCCCTTCTACCATGGACTTAGAAGGTCGCATCATCACTCTAGAATTTGATGAATTTTTCGTGACCCAAGTTTACACTCCAAACGCTGGCGACGGCCTCAAACGTTTGGAAGAACGCCAAGTCTGGGATGTCAAATATGCGGAGTACTTGGCTGAACTAGACAAAGAAAAACCAGTCCTTGCGACCGGTGACTACAATGTAGCCCACAATGAAATTGACCTTGCAAATCCTGCCAGCAACCGCCGTTCACCTGGATTTACCGACGAGGAACGTGCTGGATTTACCAACCTTTTAGCAACTGGATTTACTGATACCTTCCGCCACATTCACGGCGATGTTCCAGAACGCTACACTTGGTGGGCACAACGCAGCAAGACTTCTAAAATCAACAATACTGGCTGGAGAATCGACTACTGGCTCACAAGTAACCGCATCGCTGACAATGTGACTAAGTCTGATATGATCGACTCAGGTGCGCGTCAAGACCACACACCCATTGTCATGGAGATTGAGCTCTAAGGAGAAAGCTAATGGACTATCAAGCTGTCATTCCTGAATTTGTAGTATCTGACCTCGAAAAGTCACGCCACTTCTACTGCGACTTGCTGGGATTCTCTGTCGAATACGAGCGTCCAGAGGAGAAATTTCTCTTCCTCTCACTTGAAGACTGCCAACTTATGCTAGAAGAAGGCAGCACAGAAGAATTAGCCCAACTAACCTATCCTTTCGGGCGCGGTGTCAATATTTCCTTTGGTATTGAAGATGTCCCTCAACTCCACCAAAAACTGCTAGAAGCTGACTATCCTATCCATCGTCCCTTAACCAAAAGAAAGTTTCGTGTTGGAGATTACTATATCTATCCTCATGAGTTTGCAGTTTTGGATCCAGATGGCTATTTTTTAAGATTTAGCGAGTAGAATAATAAAGATTTGGAAAAAGTCTTTAAAGTTAAAAAGGCATATTGTCAAGTGTTTAAAAACTTGATAATATGCCTTTTATGATGGAAAAAACCTTCTAAATGTTAGCCAATAAGTTAATTTTTGCCCATTTTTATTATATTTGTTCGTTTTTTAAACCAAAACACTAACAAAATATTTGATTTCTAAAGTTATTTAGTATAAAATAAAAACATTGGCTCAAGCCTATTTAAAATTGAATATCATTTTACTTGTTTATGTCGTGAATTGGCACGACGTTTCTACAAGGTGCCGGAACACCTAACAATAAGTAAGTCAGAAGTGAGGTATGGTCGTTTTTGCCATGCCTATTTTGGGGACTTACTTAGAGATTAAGTAGGTCCTTTTTGAATATTTTTAATATTTCCCTTAATTAGTGCGGACGGGAGCAACTTCCTTCGGAATTTCATCCCTAATTTTTGAGCCAAAAGTCTCAAAAATTCCGTCATAGACAATAACAAACTTATTGTCTATGATACCACTACAACAGGAAATATTTGATAAGACTCGCTTCGCTCGTACTAGTTTTATCAAATATATAGTACTAGCAAACTGGATCACCATAGAAACATTTAACCAACAAGTAAACTGGCTTTTAGACTTTAGGAGGTCTTATGAAATTATTAGAAGAGCGCATCCTCAAGGATGGGCATATCTTGGGTGACAACATCCTCAAGGTGGATTCCTTTTTAACCCACCAAGTTGACTTTAGCTTGATGAGAGAGATTGGTAAGGTTTTTGCGGAAAAATTTGCTTCTGCTGGCATTACCAAGGTCGTAACCATTGAAGCGTCAGGTATTGCCCCAGCCATTTTTACAGCGGAATCCTTAAACGTTCCCATGATTTTCGCCAAAAAAGCTAAGAACATCACTATGAACGAAGGAATCTTAACTGCCGAAGTTTACTCCTTTACCAAGCAGGTAACCAGCACCGTTTCTATCGCTGGCAAATTTCTCTCACCAGAGGACAAGGTCTTGATTATTGACGATTTTCTTGCTAATGGCCAAGCTGCCAAAGGCTTGATTCAAATCATCGAACAGGCTGGAGCAACAGTCGAAGCTATCGGTATTGTGATTGAAAAATCTTTCCAAGATGGCCGTGATTTGCTTGAAAAAGCAGGCTATCCTGTCCTATCACTCGCTCGTTTGGATCGTTTTGAAAATGGTCAAGTTATTTTTAAGGAGGCAGATCTCTAATGCAAACTCAAGAAAAACATTCGCAAGCAGCCGTTCTTGGCTTGCAACACTTACTAGCTATGTACTCAGGATCCATCCTGGTTCCTATCATGATTGCGACAGCCCTTGGCTATTCAACTGAGCAGTTGACCTACCTGATTTCTACAGATATCTTCATGTGTGGGGTGGCAACCTTCCTTCAACTCCAACTCAACAAATACTTTGGAATTGGACTCCCAGTCGTTCTCGGAGTTGCCTTTCAGTCGGTCGCTCCCTTGATTATGATTGGGCAAAGCCATGGTAGTGGCGCTATGTTTGGTGCCCTTATCGCATCAGGGATTTACGTGGTTCTTGTTTCAGGCATTTTCTCAAAAGTAGCCAATCTCTTCCCATCTATCGTAACAGGATCTGTTATTACTACGATTGGTTTAACCTTGATTCCTGTCGCTATTGGAAATATGGGAAATAACATTCCAGAGCCAACTGGTCAAAGTCTCTTGCTTGCAGCTATCCACTGTTCTGATTATCCTCTTGATTAACATCTTTACCAAAGGATTTATCAAGTCTATCTCTATTTTGATTGGTCTAGTTGTTGGAACAGCCATTGCTGCTAGCATGGGTTTGGTGGACTTCTCCCCTGTTGCGGCAGCACCGCTTGTCCATGTCCCAACTCCCCTCTACTTTGGGATGCCAACCTTTGAAATCTCATCTATTGTCATGATGTGTATCATCGCAACGGTTTCTATGGTTGAGTCAACTGGTGTTTATCTGGCCTTGTCTGATATCACAAAAGATCCAATTGACAGCACGCGCCTTCGCAACGGTTACCGAGCAGAAGGTTTGGCCGTACTTCTCGGAGGAATCTTTAACACCTTCCCTTACACAGGATTTTCACAAAACGTTGGTTTGGTTAAATTGTCAGGTATCAAGACTCGCCTACCAATCTACTACGCAGCTGGTTTCCTGGTTCTCCTTGGACTCCTTCCTAAGTTTGGCGCCCTTGCCCAAATCATTCCAAGCCCTGTCCTCGGTGGTGCCATGCTGGTGATGTTTGGTTTTGTATCTATTCAAGGGATGCAAATCCTCGCCCGTGTTGACTTTGCTAACAATGAACACAACTTCCTTATCGCAGCAGTCTCCATCGCTGCAGGTGTCGGACTCAACAACAGTAATCTCTTTGTTAGCATGCCGACAGCCTTCCAAATGTTCTTCTCAAACGGAATCGTCGTAGCCAGCCTCCTCGCCATTGTCCTCAATGCCGTATTAAATCATAAAAAGAAATAAGAAAAAGAGGTGCGAGCCTCTTTTTTGTTTCTCTATATCCTTACCTGTCTGTCTTCTGACCTCTGTCCTGTGACAAACATGGTAAAGGTTGCCTTACAGACATTTCTGCCTTCTTGATTGGTAATATCGACATCCACTACGCAGGTTGTGCGACCTTGATGGACACATTCTCCTTTAATAGTCAGCACATCATCAAGTTTTCCTGCTTTGAGGTAGTTGATAGAGGATTGGAGCGTCACTCCGTCTAATCCTAGAGATATGACCACCAAACCGCTGATCTGGTCACAAAGGGTAAAGAGATAGCCACCGTGGGCATTGCCATAGTAGTTGAGCGACGAGTCCACTACTTTGGTCGTCACCACAACGTGACCATCTCTCATTTGTTCAATTTCATAATTTTCAAAGGCAGATATAGCGTCAAAATGAAAGTCTTTCATGGTTTCCTCCTGATATTTCAAACGACACTATGATACTACTTTTTATAGGACTGTGCAAGGAGAAAGCTCCTAGTCTGGCAAAATTCCGACCTGCTCCACAAAGCGCATAAAAGCTGTCTGCCCTTGTTCCGTCTGCTTGTAGACTCCTGCATCCTCAAGTACACGCGCAAAGATAGCACCAACAGAGTCTTTGACGATTTCAAGGGCTTTTTCTTTATCTGTTATGTCTGGATGTTGGACTTTGAGTTGGTCTGCCCATTCCTGATGATAATCGGCAACTGCAACAGCTTCTCCTACAAGATAGCTAGCGACTTGCTCCACTTCTTCTTTCAGACGTGGTGGCAAGATTGCCAAGCCCATGACCTCAATCAAGCCGATATTTTCCTTCTTGATATGTTGGACATCCTTGTGGGGATGATAGATACCATCAGGATGCTCTGGCGATGTTTGATTATCTCGTAAAACCAAGTCCAACTCAAACTGTCCATCGCGTTTACGCGCAATCGGTGTGATGGTGTGATGCGGTGTCCCATCAGTCTCAGCTAAAATCTGCACACTAGGATCTGAATACTGACGCCATTCCTGTAAAATCTTGTCAGCCAAGTTGATCAAATCCTCTTTGGAATCCGAAGTCAAACGCAACACTGACATAGGCCACTTGACAATTCCAGCCTTGACCTGCTCAAAACCAGCAAATCGGAAAGACTTTTGCAAGGGAGCCAATTCCATAGGAAATACGTGACGACCTCCTTGATAGTGATCATGAGTTAGAATAGAGCCCCCCACAATCGGCAAGTCGGCATTAGATCCAGCAAAATATCCTGGAAACTGCTCTACGATAGCCAACAGACGTTCAAAACTCTGACGACTAATGGCCATGGGACGATGCTGGCCATCTAAGAAAATACAGTGCTCATTAAAGTAAGCATAGGGCGAATACTGGAAGCCCCACTCCTGACCAACCATTTCAAAACGGATAATACGGTGGTTACTGCGAGCTGGGTGGTTGACCCGACCATGGTAGCCCTCATTCTCTAGACAAAGCTGACACTGAGGATAATTACTAACTTGCACCAACTTGGCTGCCGCAATCTCTTTGGGATCCTTTTCAGGCTTAGAGAGGTTGATGGTAATTTCAAGTTCACCGTAATCAGATGGAACACGATAAGCAATATTTTTAGCAATGGCCTTGAGTTTGATGTAGTCATTTTTCTGACTGAGTTGGTAAAAATCCTCTATCGCTTGCTCAGGAGACTGGGCGTAGGTTGCCCAAAAGTCACGATTGACCTGACTCGGACAAGGGGTCACCAAGTCCATCAATTCAGCACCAAGGATTTCACGCGCAGTCTGACTATCCTCAATCGTCTCTAATCGAACGGCTTTCTCAACCAGCTGGTCCTTGAGATCAATCAATTTATCCAGATTGGTCTCAACTTCCAAAACACCATCTCCCACTCGTGCCAAGACACGATTGGTCAGGTAGATTCGATCCATTTCCTGAAATGAACTTTCAGCAATGACATGTGTTACAAATTTATCTACTAAGGTCACTATAGAGCCTCCTTTTAACTAGTCAAGGACGCGAGTGCCACCTGCAACTTCAGCGATATAGAAGCTTGGAGCGTAGCCAACTACTTCCTCGTAGTGTTTGCCAACAGCTTCCTTAAAGGCATCAACAGCATCTTTTTGCACCAAAGCAATGGCACAGCCACCAAAACCTGCCCCTGTCATACGAGCACCGAAAACTCCTTCTTGTGCCCAAGCTGTGTGAACAAGAGTATCCAATTCCAAACCAGTTACTTCATAGTCATGCTCAAGAGAAACGTGTGACGCATTCATCAAGCGACCAAATGTTTCCAAATCTCCTGCTTGAAGAGCTACTTGAGCTTTGAGGGTACGTTGGTTTTCAAGCACAGCATGGCGAGCACGTTTCAAACGATTTTCATCTTTAATCAAGTAGCTATATTGGTCAAAGGCCCACTCATCCAATTCACCCAAGGTCTGAATATCTAAAGCAACTTGCAATTCTTCCACTGCTTTTTCACACTCAGCACGACGTTCATTGTACTTAGAGTCAGCCAATTCACGGCGTTTATTGGTGTTCATGATAACAACGACATTGTCCTTCAAATCAAGTGGCACCAAGTCATACTCCAAGGTGTTGGTATCTAGGTAAATAGCACGTTGGTCTGCTCCCATACCGATAGCAAACTGGTCCATGATACCAGAATTGACTCCGATAAAGTTGTTTTCTGTTTGTTTTCCGATTTTAACCAAATCGAGACGCTCTAATTTTAAATCAAAGAGATGCTCTGCCACAACCCCTGTCAAAAGTTCCAAGGATGCTGAAGAAGACAAACCAGCACCATTTGGGATATTCCCATAAACATAAAAATCAAACCCCTTGTCAATCACGTGCCCAGCTTCTTGCAAGAAATGAAGAACCCCTTTTGGATAGTTAGTCCAGCTGTGCTCTTTTTCAAACTTGAGGTCAGCAAGAGGCACTTCGATGATACCCTTGTCCTCAAAGTTGGCTGAGTAGAAACGCAAAACTTGGTCATCACGCTTGCGAGCTGCACCGTAAGTTCCTAAGGAAATAGCAGCAGGAAAAACGTGCCCACCGTTGTAGTCTGTGTGTTCACCAATCAAGTTGATACGACCTGGCGAAAAGAAGGTTTGATCCGCTTCTTGACCAAAAACAGCAAGAAAGTCTTTACGAAGTGCTTCTGCAGTAAGATGTTGTGTCATATGAATTCTCCTTTGACTGTCCGTTAAGTCACCTTAACGTGTAATCGTTTTCTTTTATTGTATCCAAGGGATTTCCCAAGGTCAATCCTTTTTACTAAAATTTTACTAAAATATCAGTAAAATACAGAAAAATATGATATACTAACCTTAAAGAAGGAGGATTTATGGCTACCTTAAAAGATATTGCACAGCTAGCCTCTGTCTCTATCGCGACCGTATCCCGTGTTCTAAACCGCGACCAGAGCCTATCTGTTACAGAAGAAACCAGACACCGTATTTTAACCGTTGCTGAAGAGCTGGGCTACACCAAACACCTCAAGACAGGCGAGTCCCACAAGCCCAAGCAAAAAATTGCCATTATCCAATGGGTCAGCGAACAAGGGGAGCTGGACGATCTCTACTACTACCAGATTCGCCTAGGCATAGAGAAAAGAGCCCAAGAGTTGGACTATGATATCTTGCGCTATTTTAATGACCATCCTTTTACCCTGAGCGAGGAAGTGATTGGGATTCTCTGCATCGGAAAGTTTAGCCGAACTCAGATTTCTGCCTTTGAAGAATACCAAAAACCCCTGGTCTTTCTAGACAGCGATACACTTTCCCTGGGACATACCTGCATTATCACAGACTTTTACACTGCCATGAAACAGGTTGTCGATTATTTTCTCAGCCAAGGGATGGACCGCATCGGGATTCTAACAGGCCTTGAAGAAACAACCGACCAAGAAGAAATCATTGAGGATAAGCGACTGGAAAATTTTAGAAACTACAGTCAAGCAAAGGGAATCTATCATGATGAACTGGTCTTTCAAGGAAGCTTTACTGCCCAGTCTGGCTATGACTTGATGAAGGAGGCTATTCAGAGTTTGGGAGACCAACTGCCACCAGCATTTTTTGCAGCTAGCGATAGTTTAGCTATCGGTGCCCTCCGTGCCCTCCAAGAAGCTGGAATCAACCTGCCAGACCGCGTCAGTCTTATTTCCTTTAACGACACCAGCCTGACCAAGCAAGTCTATCCTCCCCTCTCCAGCATCACCGTCTATACCGAAGAAATGGGCAGAGCAGGCATGGATATTCTTAATAAAGAAGTACTCCACGGTCGCAAAATCCCTAGCCTGACCATGCTGGGAACCAGACTGACTCTGAGAGAGAGTACTCTGCCATAACTCCACAAATTAAAAATGACAAAAAATCCTAATAGAGAGTCTCAAATCTCCATTAGGATTTTCTTTTTTAGGCCATCACAATCATAGACTTAATGGTCTTACGTTCATCCATATCTTTATAAGCTTGATCAATATCTTCTAATTTATAGCTTGAAGTAAAGACACGGCCTGGATTGATATCACCATCAAGGACGGCTTTTAGTAAAAATTGCTTATCATATGTTGTCGCAGAAGCTGCCCCACCTGCTACAGAGATATTTTGCATAAATGTCGAACCAAGAGCACGATTATTATAGTGTGGGACTCCTACAAATCCCATACGCCCTCCATTATGAAGGACACCTAGCGCCTGTTCTACAGCAGCCTCCGTACCAACACATTCAAGTGCTGCGTCCGCTCCGCCACTGAGAATTTCACGCACCTTGGCAATACCTTCTTGACCTCGCTCAGCTACAAAAGCTGTCGCACCCGACTCCAGAGCCATCTTTTGACGATCTTCATGACGACTCATGAGGATAATTTGCGACGCACCACGCATCTTCGCCGCGATGACAGCACATTGACCTACAGCACCATCACCAATGACCACAACCTTATCCCCTTTTTGAACATTAGCAACACGCGCCGCATGATAGCCTGTCGGCATAACATCTGCAAGAGTCAAGAGGGACTTTAGCATACCTTCTGTGTAGTCAGAAGGTTGTCCAGGGATTTTAACCAGCGCCCAGTTTGCATAGTGAAAACGAATATATTCCGCCTGAAAATCGCCTCCCAAGTTATTACCAATATGATTATCGCAAGAACCGTCAAAGCCAGCAAGACAGGCATCACATTCACCACATCCATGGGTAAAAGGGACAATGACAAAGTCACCTGGTTTCACCGTCGTAATGGATTCCCCAGTTTCTTCGACAATCCCAATCGCTTCGTGTCCACTATTTTTGTGTCCAGCTTTCGTTTCTGGATTACGGTACCTCCATAGATCCGATCCGCAAACGCACGCACGAACTACACGAATAATCGCATCATCTGCGTCTATAATTTGCGGACGTTCAATTGTAGCAAGACCAACCTGACCTGCCTTTGTATATACTGCTGATTTCATTTAAATTTTTCCTTCCTTGTAAAGTTTAATTTTGAGATTTAAGCGATTTAAAGCCACCTGTAACTGAGACAAGCGCTCCTCTAATTTTTTCTTTTCCTCTTCTAAAATACCAAGCCTTTTCTCTCGCGTTTCATCCCCCTTTTGGTAGAGAGACATATAGTCAACTAAACTATCTACAGAGACACCTGCCGAACGAAAACACTTAATAAATTCCAGAGCTTCAATATCATGATCTTGAAAATCACGAATTCCAGTTGCAGTTCGAGTAATCGGTGGCACAAGACCAACCCGTTCATAGTACCGAATCGTATCCGCTGAAATTCCCAACAAGTCACTAGCAGATTTAATATTCATACACTAACCTCCTCTCATTCACTGAATTTAAGCTATTCTAACTCACTTATCTTATTATATAATTTTGAGTTGACTCCAAGTCAAGCATTTTGCGTCTAATCGAAAAATTTTTTATCATTATCAGTTCTCTTATTAGCATACCTTTTCATCAATCAAAGAAAGAGGTTGGGGAAAGCGTCTTTCAAATATGATACCAAAGAAACTGGAAAAAAAGTCTTTAAAAGCAAAAAGCGCATAGTATCAGACATTGAAAACCCTTGATACTATACGTTTTTTTGTATGAAGATTTACTTCATTTTCTCTTGAAATTGAGTTTTGTCTCAGCCGCTTTTTCTAGTGTTGATGCCCATGGGATTGCCCTAAGGCTGTTACCTTTCGCTTATGTTGCGCATGATTGCTTTGACTGGTGTCCACTTCGATAGTAATATTCTGCACACCTCTTTCTTCTAAGAGCTGACGTACTTGATTCTTTGTTTCCGTCATCTCCTCCCAATCCTCTAAACAGATATGGATAATAGCATTATTTTCTAGACCATCCATGGACCAAATGCTAAGTTGATTGACACTTTTGACATTGGTCAGAGCCTCCAAATCCTTCTCCAAATCACTTGTCTCGACTCCTTCTGGCACAGCATCTAGGAAAATTTTCAGTGCGCTCCAAAAGCGAGGAATGGCTTTCGACAGAATAAAGATAGAAATAACTAGTGATAAAAGCGGATCGAGGATATACCAGTCCGTAAATCGAAGAATAATCGCCATTAGAATGACGGCCAACCAACCAAGAGTGTCTTCCAAAAAATGCAGGCTAAGAATTGACTCGTTCTTTGTTTTCCCCTTACGAACTACCAGACTTGCTAGCACATTAATGGCTACTGCAATGATTCCCAGCCAGAGGATGCCTTCCTCATTGACGGGTTGCGGGTGAACAATCTTTGTGACATTTTCCAAGATCACTAGGACAGACCCTATCATAAGAATCACAGCCGTTAGCATGGCTCCTAAAAGACTAAAACGTTTGTAACCCAAGGTGTACTGTCTATCTTCTTCACGGTTTGAAATTGTTTCTAAAAGGGCTGAGATGCCAATGGCTATAGCATCTCCCAAGTCATGAACGGAATCAGCAAGAACTGCACTCGAACCAAAGATTCCTCCTGCGATAAACTCAACAATCGCATAGCTTAAATTTAAGAAAAAAGCTAACCAGATAGATGTTTTAGAACTCATTTCTCTCCCTCCTTTGGTATAATGGGTATATACATACTTCTTTCATTTGTATTATCTAATAAAATTCAAAGAAAGGATAGAAGCAAACTGTCAGCCATGTTCAGTTCTGAACAGTTTGTCTCAAGTGTCTACATGCCAAAAAGAGACCGTCGAGTCAGCAAGACGAAAAAAGCCATCTATCAAGCTTTTTTACAACTTTTGAACGACAAAGGCTATGATGCCACTACTGTTCAGGATATCATTGACCTAGCAGATGTTGGGCGTTCTACTTTTTACTGTCACTATGAAAGCAAGGAACTCCTTTTAGATGAGCTCTGTCGCTACCTCTTTCATCATCTCTTTGAAAGGGAAGGACACTTTACTACCGAGGACTACCTCGCACATATCTTTTTACATTTTCAGAAAAACCAGGACCATGTTACCAGTCTGCTATTTTCCAAAAATGACTACTTCCTCCGTCAACTCCATAAAGAGCTAGAACACCATGTCTATCCCATGTTGGCTGATGAGTTAAAAGAAGCCCACACTAATCTGCCTACTTCTTACCTCCAACACTTGGTCATGTCCAACTTTATCGAGACATTGACCTGGTGGCTCAAAAAAGGTCAAGATTTCACAGACCAGGAAGTTGTCCAATTTTATCTAGACCTTCTCATTCCTAAAAATTGAATACAGAGTAGAGCTCAGTTGCCTTATTTCTAGGCTACTGAGTTTTTATCTTTTCAACAATCAAAAAAGCCCAGACAACATTGTCTGAGCAGTTTTCTATATGGTCGTTTAACAAAGTTGAGTTTGACATTTTCAAACTATTTCTTCAACAAACCTTGTTCTTGTAGAAACTCCTTGGCTACTTGTTCTGCTGACTTGCCTTCAACACCGACTTGGTAGTTGAGCTGGCTCATCTGGCTTTCAGTAATTTTACCAGCCAATTTATTGAGAACTGTTTCCAACTCTGGATGTTTCTTGAGAAGAGCTTCTTTCATCAGTGGAGCTCCTTGATAAGGTGGGAAGAGTTGCTTGTCATCTTCCAAAACCTGTAAATCGTAACGTGCCAATTCCGCATCAGTCGAATAGGCATCCGTGATTTGAATATCGCCCGACTGAATAGCCTGATAGCGAAGGGCTGGCTCCATGGTCGCCACATTAAGCTTGAGACCGTACATTGATTGCAAGCCCTTATTGCCATCTTCACGGTCATTAAATTCGAGTGTAAAACCTGCCTTCAGCTGCCCTTCCACTTTTTTCAAGTCCGAAATGGTCTTCAAGCCATATTCTTGAGCAATCTTTTTCGGAACAGCTACAGCGTAGGTATTTTGATAAGACATGGGTTTGAGATAGGCTAGATGATCCTGTTTGGCAATGCCATCACGCGCTACATCATAAACCTGCTCTGGCTCATGACTCACTTTCGGTGATGGCTGAAGCAAACTTTCAGTCACCGTACCAGTAAATTCAGGATAGATGTCAATATCGCCTTTTTTCAAAGCTTCATAAAGAAAGCTTGTTTTCCCAAAATTCGGTTTAACAGTCGCAGTCATACTGGTGTTTTCTTCAATCAGCAACTTATACATATTGGCCAAAATTTCTGGTTCCGGTCCCAATTTACCAGCAATGATCAAGTTCTCTTTCTCTTTTTGAGCCAAAAGAGCTGGGCTATAAGACAGACCGAGCAATATGGTCACCAAGGCAAAACCAGAGAAAATCGTCCGCAATTTTGCCTTTTCCATCACCTTTTAGTAGGAAGTTAAAGGCAATAGCAAGCACTGCAGAAGAAAGGGCCCCAATCAAAATCAGACTGGCATTATTACGGTCAATTCCCAAAAGGATAAAGGAACCCAGCCCCCCTGCCCCAATCAAGGCAGCCAAGGTTGCCGTACCGATAATCAAGACCGCCGCCGTCCGAATCCCAGACATCATAACAGGCATAGCAAGTGGAATTTCAAACTTCTTGAGACGTTCCCATCTGGTCATCCCAAAGGCAATCCCAGCCTCTTGCAGACTCGGATCAATTCCCTTCAGCCCAGTGATGGTATTTTGTAAAATCGGAAAGATCGCATAGATCACTAGAGCTGTCAAAGCTGGCAAGGTTCCAATTCCCATCAAGGGGATAAAGAGCCCCAACAAGGCAAGAGACGGGATGGTCTGGAAAATCCCTGCAATCTGCAAGACCCAGTCGGCCAATTTCTCATGATAGCGAAGATAAACAGCCAAGGGAATCGCTATAAAGATGGCCAGCAACAAGGTCAATAGTGACAACTGCAAATGTTGAGATAGAGCTGTCAACCAATCACTAAAACGATCCTGAAAAGTTGCAATTAAATTAGTCATGAACACTACCTCCAAACAAGTCTGCTACAAAGTCTGTGGCAGGCGCTTTTAAAATGGTCTCGGGATTCGCTACCTGGCGAATCTCCCCATCCTGTAAAACAGCAATACGGTCCGCCAATTTCAAAGCTTCATCCGTATCATGGGTTACAAAAATCGTTGTCATCCCAAACTCTTTATGCAATTCTTTAGTCAGAACCTGCAACTGTTTTCTCGAAATAGCATCAAGAGCCGAAAAAGGCTCATCCATGAGGAGAATCTTAGGCTGACCAATCATAGCACGGACAATACCAACCCGTTGCTGTTCTCCACCAGATAATTCACTTGGAAGTCGATGCCCATACTCAGCTACTGGTAAACCAACCTTAGCCAAAAGCTCTTCTGTTTTCTTCGCTATTTCTTCCTTAGTCCAATCCTTCATCTCAGGAATCAGGGCAATATTTTCTGCAACTGTTAGATTGGGAAACAGAGCAATGGCCTGTAAAACATAACCAGTAGAGAGACGAAGCTCACGCTCATCATAGTCTTTGATGCGCTTGCCATCCATGTAAATATTTCCATCAGTTGGTTCCAAAAGACGGTTAATCATCTTGATCATGGTCGTCTTACCGGACCCAGATGGCCCAACTAAAACCATAAACTCTCCATTCTCAATTCGTAAATTGACATCTCTCAAAACATCTTTTTCTGTGTAGCGCAAGGCTACATTTTTGTATTCAATCATTCTGTATCCTCAATTTAAAACTTCCCTCGATTGGTCAAGTCTTCTACCTTAGGCATGACTTCCTTATTGTCCCAATGCTCCACAATTTTCCCGTTTTCTAGACGGAAGATATCGTACTGGGCATAGGCAACTCAACCAATCCGATTCTGACCATAGCTAACCACATAGTTTCCTTGTCCTAAGAGTTGGAAAACAAAGTCAAAAGTGGCCTTTACTTATAAACAGCTAATTTGCACTATTTTAATCCTCATTTTCCTCCTCTTTCAGATTCGCCAAAATTCTTTCTTGAAAGGCTTCAAACTGACGAATTTCTTCCTCTGAAAATCCTTTGTAAAAGATCCTATCCAATTTCTGACTGACACGATGCCCCACTTCTTTCTGAGACTGCCCCAACTCTGTTAAAACCAGATACTTCTTACGCTTATCTTCTCCACATGGACTAATAGTTACAAGATTTTGTTCCTCTAGCTTTTTAATCATCGTCGTCAGTGTATTGTTAGCAAGCCCAGTCGCCAGAGCAATATCTGTCGCAGTTGCGCAGCCAGTTTGACTATTCCATAAAACCGCTAAAATCTTCCCCTGTTCACTCCGATAAAGAGCTTCAGGATCCCGACTAAGTAACTTTTGAAAAATCCGCCCATTCAACAAACGAATATGATGGGCTACCAAATGACTATCTTTCATGACACCTCCTTTTATTTCTACATCGAAATGAATAAAATAATTGTAACACTCATTATTCCAACTGTCAACTATTTCGATTTGGAAATAATTTTTCCCAGTAAAAAAATCTCCTACACAAGGTAGAAGATTTCAATCTTATAAACTTAATCCGTCATGTCCGATACCAAGGTTCGATGCTCCAATGGAACACTGCACATAACTAGCAAGAAAATGAAACCTGACTGAATCCAGAAGAGGGCCAAGTCAAAGATTCCATGCACAGCAACCACTGTAAGGAAAGACAGATAAAGACCGATAATCGGACGTTTCCCCGATTCCTGGCTCATATCCATCATCAAGCGAACAGGAGCAACAGAAGACAAAACTAATAAAATAGTCCCCACAATTCCGTAACTCAGAATCGTATCAATATAAAGACTGTGAGCATGTTCATGATAAGGAGCATTTATCCGAGGATACGAGTGCATGTAGGTCAATGGCCCCTCACCCCAAAAAGGATTTTGCTTAAACAAGGCCATCCCAGCATCCCAGATAGAAATTCGTTCTTCCATAGAAGAGTCTAAAGTCCCCATCCGAACTCCTAAATCACTGGAAAAGAGGAAGCTCAAGCCAATCGCAAAGACCCCAATACTAAGCCAAAAGGCCTTCCAGTTTTTAATGGTCGTAAAGAGATAGATGATTGCTCCAGCGATAATAGCAGGAAAGGCAGTTCGATTTTGAGTAAAGTTCAATCCAAAGAGATTCACAAAGCCTGCAAACACACAGAATACTTTCAACCAATTCAACTTGGTCGTTGTAAACAAATAGAAGGCAATCATGATACAGAAACAACAAATAATTCCATAATAATTAGGATTAAAGAAGGTCACTTCTGCACGATTTTGATGCCACACCTGCATATTGGGTGAAAGAAAAGCATAGTTAAATTTCTTTACAATTTGGAAATGTTCTAAACTCGCAAAAGCAGCTGACAAGACGCTACCAAACAAGACGAGCTGCAAAATCAATCGAAAGAATTTATGTGATAAAATCGACTGATAGTGCAAAAAGAAAACAGTAAATAGAAAAATTCCTACTGAAGCCACAACTCCCATCCAATTTTGTGCAAAAACGGATATAACAGTACTATAGCCAAGAAAAAGAAGCAGCATCGGATGCTCCCCCATTTTCTGAAGAATACTTTTCATGTCTCCTGTAAAAATTAAACTGATAATATATAAACAGAATACAACTACAAAAAGATAAAAGGGTAAAAAGATACTCAGGATAATTCCCAATAAAATCAGCTCTTTACTAGACAACCCTTTCAGCTTTTCAATAAAGCCTATTGATTTCAAAATGAATCCTTTCTCTCCAAATCAGTTGATTCAGATAATAGTAAGCTACCCTTTATTGTACCACTTTTTTAGCAATTTGAAAACAAAGGAAACGTTTTCTAAAATAAAAACCCTATTTTATCAACCATATCAAGTCTTCAAAATGTTACTTCAATTCCGTTCTCAATTACTCGATAAGTCTGATTTTGCAAATCAATTTCTGCTACTGCTGTTACGGACTTATCTTTATTTTGACGTTTGATTACAATGCTGTGGGCTGTTGGTGTTTCAACGTCAATAGTTCCTTCTAAATCAAATGCTACTGATCGATTACGGAAAGAAAATAGATTGAGAAGGGCCTTCACTACAGGACGTTGGACTTCTTCTGCTATTTCCTCATTGCTATAGTAATGACGATTAATATTTCGACCTACTTTAGTTTCTTCTAATAATTTCAAATCATTCTTGCCTGCTAATAGACCTACATAGTAAACTTGAGGAATACCTGGAGCAAATGCTTGAATTAATCGTGCAAGGAAATACTTGACATCATCATCTCCAAGCGCAGAATAATAGGTTGAATTGATTTGGTAGATATCTAAATTATTATACTCGGCACTGGAGTACTTACGTTTGACATTAGCTCCAACCTTATAGAGTTCATTTGAAGCATAGTCAATCTCCTCATCTGTCAGGATATCCTTGACATCCACCACTCCAATCCCATCATGGGTGTCTAGCGTCGTAAATTGCTTCATTGGGCTCATCTTTAACCACTTAGCCAAACGCTCTGTTCTGGAACTGTAAAGAGTATAAAGTGTCACCATTGGAAGAGCAAAATCATAAACATAGTAACCGTGATCCGCTATTTTAAACTGAATCGAATAGTGTTCATGAATCTCAGGTAAGAGCTCTGTCCCATACTCAGCAGCGATATCTCGAACTTTGTCCAATAAATCCCAAATATCTGGTTCTACAAAGAAATCATTAGTATCCAATTTCTTCACTGCATAAGCAAAGGCATCTAGACGAATCAAATCACACCCATTACTTGCCAAGTGCTGAATGGTCTTACGGATAAATTCCATCGTTACTTCTTTGGTCACATCAAGATCAATCTGCTCCTCACCAAAGGTATTCCACAAATGTTCCACTGACCCATCTTCAAACACAATCTCTTGCTTTGGTGCACGATCCTTACGCTTGTAAATTAAATCTACATCAGACTGTGTCGGACGGTTTTCTGGCCAAAACTTATCCCAGTTTAAAAAGAGATCTTTAAATTCACTGGCTTCATGTTTTTCTTGATAGTCCTTATAATACTTAGATTGACGAGAAATATGATTAATCATAAAGTCAAACATAAGATAATATTTCTCACCTAAATGCTTAACATCCTCCCAATCACCAAAAGCTGAATCCACTTCGTCGTAGTCAACTGGCGCAAATCCACGATCGCCTGTTGATGGGAAAAATGGGAGAAGGTGAACTCCCCCAATAGCATCTCCAAAATGCTCTTCCAAATTCTCATATAAGTCTTTAAGATTATTTCCCAGACTATCTGAATAGGTAATCAACATGGTTTTATTCTGAATTGGCATCATTACTCTCCTTTTTCTAATTGAAGCCAAGTCTCATATGACTTGGCTTCGTAAATCAAATTCATTTTAAATCTCTGTTTATTATCAAACTCGTACTAATATAGACTTTGATAAACTAAGTACTACTTTCTTGTTTTCTTCATAGAATTATCAACAAGCTGAACCCTTCCTCTGTGTCAAAGACTAGAGATTCCATGAGTTCTTCTTACTTCACTGCTCCGTTGCTCATTCCTGAAATAATATGTTTTTGGAAGATGAGGTAAACGACAGTAATTGTTACAATTCCCACAATATAGGATGCAAAACTTGGCCCATAGTCATTAAAATACTGACCTTGGTAGTTGTACTGGAAGAGAGGCAAAGTCCACATCTTGGAATCCTTATTCAAAATCAACAATGGCAACATAAAGTCATTCCAGAACCATAATGCATTGATAATCAAGGTTGTAGCATGCATAGGCTTCAGCATTGGAAAGATAATTCGACGGTAAGTTGTAAATCGATCAGCCCCATCAATTTCTGCAGCTTCATCTAAACTATCTGGTACACTGATTTTAATATAACCAACATACAAGAAGAGGGTCTGTGGAATTGCATAAGTTAGATAAAGTAGTACCAACCCCCACATATTTGCCAGGCCGAGTTTGCTCATCATAACTGTGATAGGAATCATAATCACCTGAAATGGAACAAATATCCCTAAAATCAATAGTGAATACATAATTGCAAAGGCTTTTTTCTTGGACATATTTCGAGCAATGGAATAGGCTGCAGCTGGTATAAAGAAGGCTACTACAATCAATGATAACACCGTAATAACAGCTGAATTCCAGAAATAGCCTCCAATCCCATCCGAAACCAATCGTTCATAATTGCTTAATGTAAAAGGATTGGGCAAACCAAAGAAATGATTCATGATATCCTTGGTTGTCTTGAAGGAACTAAAAACCGTTACCAACAAAGGAACAAGTATGAGAATACCACCTACTATCAAGAGGACATACTTCCAAAACTGATTCAATTTTTCTTCTTTTTTCATGTGTAAGACTCCCCTATTAGATTTCAAATTTCTTTGATAGTTTGATTTGGATCAGAGAAACAATTCCAATAATTAAGAATAAAATCAAGGCAATTGCATTCGCATATCCATATTGATTACTCTTGAAGGCATAGTTATAGACTAAAAGACCAAGAGACGTTGTAGCATTATTAGGACCACCACTCGTCAACGCAAAAATCTGGTCAAAGGCTGTCAAACCGGACTTAAGAGCCAGGATAAAAACCATAGAAACCGTTGGCAATAAATATGGTAATTCAATCTTCCAAAAAGTTTGTTTGCTTGTTGCACCATCAATTGATGCTGCCTCCAAAATATCACTTGGAATACTCTGAAGACCAGCAAGAAAGAGAATAATTGGCATTGCTACTCCTTGCCATAGAAGAACAAAAATAGTTGCCACTACCGCTCCGATTGGTGTTCCTAATAGACTCTCTTGTAAAAAACCAATTCCTAAAATTCTTCCAATCGTTGGAAGCCCATAGTTGAAGAATTGTTTAAAAATCAAGGATACTGTCAAACCAGATAAAACAGCCGGGAAAAAGAACCAAGCTCTAAAGAAGGTCTGCCCCTTCATCTTAGAATTTAAGGCTCGTGCCACAACCATCCCAATCGTAATCTCTCCAATAATCAATGCCAGAGTTAAAATCAAAGTAAAGGCTATGGCTGTGAAGAATTTCCCATCAATCATTAGCAATTTGTAGTTGTTCAAACCAACAAATTTATAATTATAGGTCAATCCAGTCCAGTTAGTCAAACTATAGAAAGCACCTTGTACCATCGGAAAGTAAAAGAAGATAGCTTGTAAAGCAAGCGGGATGAGCAAAAATGTCCAACCCCAGTATTTATTTAAAAATTTTCGAATAGCCATATCATCTTAACTCCTATTCTAGTCCAAATCTGCCTTCATTGGATTAAAGAAAGCATTGAGATTGTTTGCCATATTTTTCAGATTTTTATCCATCAGGTAACCTGTACTTAGATTAAAAAAGTCTTCTTCAGAGTTCCAGCGTTGGCCCAACCAAACATAATGTTTATCCGTAAAGGCCAGTTTAGAAATCTCTGCAAGCGCTGAATCTTCTTTTTCCTGTATGCCTTTCACCGCAACTGGTGATCCATCTACATCATAATATGACTGCATAGCTTTTGGACTAGTCATATAGCTGATAAATTCTTCGGTTTCTTTAGGATGTTTGCTAGTAGCTGAAGTTGATAATGCCATGTCCCCTGCACCAACAGTGACTTCTTTTCCTGCTTCTTCTCCTGGGAAGGCAAACATCCCCACCTCAAATTTTGGATCCTGTTGATTAATTGCCGCTAACGCCCACGATCCTTGTGGCATCATAAAAGCTTTTTCATTCGAGAATGCTACCACCGCATCATTATAAGAGGCACCACGCCATCCATCTTGAGCATTATCCGCCAACAAATCTAGTCGTTCTGCATCTGCTTTTAAAATAGCATCATCTACAGAAATAGCATTTGGTTTTGAAAAGCGAAGATAGTTATTAGCTGCGTCTCCACTGCCTGTAATGGTAATGAGAGAAAGTTGGTGATAACCGTTTAATGTCCATCCTTCATTGCCTGCAACTGCAAACGGAGAATTCCCACTATCTTTTATCTTTTTAACAATCTCTTGAAACTCTTTAAAAGTCTTCGGTTCCTCAAGTCCTAATTCTTTAAACTTTGTTTTATTGTAATAGATTCCATAAAGGTTAGCAGTTAAAGGCACACTATAAATCTTGTTATTGATTGCATACTTTTCTGCATAGTCATTCTTAATATTCTCAAGATAAGATTTCCCTGTCATATCTGCAAAGTAACCTGCTTTTGCCCACTCCTGAAAATCCATATTTTGAGGATAGATATTAACAATATCTGGAACATCTCCTGATAAAATCCGAGTCTTCAGAACAATTCCAGCTGCCGGAACAGTCGTCAGTTTTACATCAATAGTAGGATGATCCTTTTCAAAATCATCTACAATTTTTTGCAAAGTATCCGCCATTTCGGTCTTCTGGTTAAAAAATTCAATCGTTACCTTTCCATCAGTCGATTGATTATTCTGACCACAAGCCGCTAGGCCTAGTAAACTAGCCCCAGCTACTAAAAGAAAACCTGCTTTCTTATACCATTTCATTGGAAAGCCTCCTTTATAAATTTATACACCTTTATTATAGTCTTCTAAAAATATACTGTCTACTCAAAAAATCTCCTTGGGATAAAATAACAGTTAAACCCGCATACATTAGTTCTGCACCTGAGTAAACTTCGCCATTTTCCTGTAATTCATATAGTCCCTCTTCATCCAAATCTTTTAACTTTAAAGTTGTTTCCATGGTCTCTACAACTGACAAAACGCGAACGTAGGTTACAATCGTTTGATTTTTGTAATTAAATTGTACAGCTGCTTCATTGGATGCAGTATCAGGATTAATTAGTCTATACTGTTGTCCTAACTGAACTACTGGTCGTAATTCTTTATACAAGTTCACCTGATTAGCAATCTCAGCTTTCTCTTCATCTGATAAACTTGTCAAATCAAGCTCATATCCCAAATTTCCCATCATTGCTACATGACCACGTGTTTCTAATGGTGTCGTTCGCCCCATCTGATGATTCGGTACTGCTGACACATGAGCCCCCATAGAAATGGTTGGATAGAGATAAGATGAACCGTATTGAATTGGTAAACGTGCAATAGCATCAGTATTATCACTAGTCCAGACTTGTGGGAAATAGCGCATCATACCCAGATCATTTCGTCCACCACCACCAGAGCAGGACTCAAAGAGAATATGGCTGTGCTTCTCTGTCAGATAAGAAACGAGTTCGTAAAGCCCCAACATGTACTGATGAGATTGCATCTTTGTCTCTAGATAAGTAAAGCCATTTCCTAGGTTGGTCATATTACGATTCATATCCCATTTAATATAATCAATCTCATGATAAGATAGGAGTTGATCTAAGACATTTTTCAAGTATTCTACTACCTGAGGATTGGCAAGATTAAGTACTAATTGATTCCGAGAATAAGTATGCTCATAACCAGGAACCTGAATAGCCCAGTCAGGATGTTTACGATACAAATCACTATCTACAGAAATCATTTCAGGTTCTAACCAAAGTCCAAACTGCAAACCTCTTTCATGGATAGCTGAAATCAGACTTTCTAGGCTTCCACCCAGTTTTTTCTCATTAACAACCCAATCACCTAAAGCACGATTATCATCAAAACGATTGCCAAACCAACCATCATCTAATACAAAAAGTTCAATGCCAACTTTCTTAGCTTCATCAGCTAGCTCTAACAGTTTTTCTCTCTGAAAGTCAAAGTAAGTAGCTTCCCAGTTATTAATTAGAATTGGGCGTTCTTTTGTAGAAAATTTACTTGGCATAATGTGCTTCAGTACAAAATTCTGACTTTCATGACTAACACCAGTTAATCCCTTGTCTGAATAGGTCATTAAAGCTACCGGTGTTTCAAAGTATTCCTCAGGGTCTAACTTCCAAGAAAAGTTTTCCGGATTAATCCCAATAGCCAGCCGAACTTCATTCAATTGATTCTTTTGAACAAAAGCTTCAAAGTTTCCACTATACATTAGTTGAATAGCAAACACATTCCCTGCATCCTCTGTGATTCCTTGATCACAGAGTAGAAGAGCTGGTGTTTGAGCATGCCCAGAAGCTCCACGGTTCGAACTAATTGAAAAGATTCCTTGTTCTACCTGTTGACGTCGAACAGTCTTTTCACGAGCATAAGCACCCTGCAGAGTTACGATTTCGTAAGCTGCCGCTGGAAAATCAGCCATAAAAGAAAAGTCTTTATGAATGACAACTTCCTGATTACTATTATTCACTAATTTACTGTAGCTAGCAATAGTCGAATCATTATCAAAAGCAGTATAATACAAATTCAGACTAAGTTGAGCCTTAGAATCTTCTAACATTAAGACAAGAGTCTCTGTATTATCCATGCTATGTGGAGAAGGTAAGCCCTGTGGACCATTCTGACCTTTTAAACTTTTTGCTTCTACAAATCGAAAGTCTGTTACTTCAGTTACACTATGCTGAATCTGTATAGTTGGTTTCCTAAAATCTCCTAAGCCATGTTGCCCAAAAATATGACGTTGAGTATCTAAACTAAAGGTTCGATTAGTAGCTGTTGGATTTCCTGAAAAGGCATGGTCCCGTTCATAAACACTATTGGAACCTTTATAGTTCTTAATAGTCTTTCCTAAATGTTTCAAAAGTAAGTAGCCATTTCGATTTTCAATAATCAAACTTAGATTTTTACTTTCAACATAAAATAGATTATTCTCTATCCTAACTCCCATTTACTTCACCTCATCACTTTATAGATTATATTTTATCATCTGAAAACGCTTTCCGAAATAGAAAAATGTCTCAAGAATATGGTAAAATGTTAGGTAGGAGGTAGCACATGCTAGTTTTTTCAGAATACCAGACTGGAACAATTGACCTTTCCCTAAGCTTTTATGGATATGAGGAATGCACACCAAATTACTCTTTTGGTCCAACAATTCGAGATACATACGTCCTACATTACATTACTAAAGGACAAGGAAAATTTCATTACAAGGGTAAAATTGTTGATTTAAAAGAAGGAGATTTCTTTCTATTAAAACCAGATGAACTAACCTTTTATCAAGCAGATAGTAAAGAACCTTGGGCCTACTACTGGTTAGGAATCACTGGAGGGAAAGCTCCTGATTATTTTGCTCTTTCTCAAATTTCTGACCAATCTTATCTCATCCAATCTGAAACTTGTCATACCCAGACTACTGCAAAACTCATCTCAGACATTGTCCGCTTCGCTCAGATTACCAAATCAAATGAATTAGCTCAACTCCATATCATGGGACAACTCCATGAACTGATGTTTCATCTGGGAACTATTGCTCCCAATCAGAAGAAAAAGAATATTTCATCGACCCACCAACTCTATCTTGAATGCAAACGATTAATTGATAGCCACTATCCTCAATCACTTACAATTCAAGATTTAGCAAAAGAACTATCCGTTCACAGAAGCTACTTATCAAGCGTATTCAAAGAATTTAACACCTTATCTCCAAAAGAATACCTACTATACGTTCGAATGTATCGAGCTAAACAACTCCTCGAAAATACCCAAGAGTCAATCAAGGTAATTGCGTACTCGGTAGGCTTTTCAGATCCACTACATTTTTCGAAAGCTTATAAACAATACTTTAATCAGACTCCAAGTCAAACAAGAAAAGAATATTCTCAACACCAACTAGTGAGAAAGGAAACACTATGAAATCATACCAAGCCGTCTACCAAATTCTAGCTAAAGAAACCGATTATATCAGCGGAGAAAAGATTGCAGAAAAACTATCACTGACCCGAACATCAATTTGGAAAGCCATCAAGCGTTTAGAACAAGAAGGCATTGAAATTGATAGTATCAAAAACAAAGGCTATAAACTGGTGAATGGGGATCTTATTCTTCCGGAACTCCTAGAACAAAATCTTCCAATTAAAATCAGTTTTAAATCCGAAACAAGATCAACTCAACTCGATGCAAAAGAAGCAATTGATTTAGGGAATGAAGCAAACACTCTCTATCTAGCTTCCTATCAAACAGCTGGCCGAGGCCGTTTTCAACGTTCTTTCTACTCACCCCAAGGTGGCATTTATATGACACTCCATCTCAAACCAAATCTTCCCTATGAGAAATTACCATCCTACACACTACTTGTAGCAGGAGCTATCTACAAAGCCATTAAGAACCTAACTTTAATAGATGTCGACATAAAATGGGTCAATGATATCTACCTCAAAAATCATAAAATTGGAGGAATCCTCACTGAAGCAATGACCTCTGTAGAAACTGGCTTAGTCACAGATATCATTATTGGAGTAGGAATCAACTTTACTATTAAAGACTTCCCTCAAGAATTAAAAGAAAAAGCTGCTAGTTTATTCAAAGCTCCAGCACCTATTACCAGAAATGAATTAATCATAGAAATCTGGCGTTCTTTCTTCAAAACGCCAGCAGATGAGTTATTATACCTATATAAAAAACAGTCATTCGTTCTAGGAAAAGAAGTGACTTTCACACTAGATCAAAAAGACCACAAGGGACTTGCTAAAGATATCTCAGAAAATGGAAAACTTTTAGTTCAATGTGATAACGGAAAAGAAATCTGGCTCAATAGCGGAGAAATTTCACTCAAGAGTTGGAAGTAATAATAAACGAGCACAACCATAAAATCGACAATATATAAAGATTTTAGCTTTTCTGCAGCCCACTACAGTTGACAAAGAGCGCAAAAAAACTTCAGATAAGTAATCCAATTAAGTTTTACAAATCTGAAGTTTTTATTCTACTATTCTTAAAAATATAAAAAAAGAGTTATAAACTCTCAATAAAACGGAGAATAAGGGATTCGAACCCTTGCGCCAGTTACCCGACCTAACGATTTAGCAAACCGTCCTCTTCAGCCTCTTGAGTAATTCTCCTATTAATGGGCACGAGTGGACTCGAACCACCGACCTCACGCTTATCAGGCGTGCGCTCTAACCACCTGAGCTACGCGCCCAAGTTAAAAACTTGGTAATGTAATTTGAACAAAGTTCAAAGCGGGTGACGAGAATCGAACTCGCGACAACAGCTTGGAAGGCTGTAGTTTTACCACTAAACTACACCCGCATACACACTATAAGTAAAAATGGCGCGAGACGGAATCGAACCGCCGACACATGGAGCTTCAATCCATTGCTCTACCAACTGAGCTACCGAGCCTTATTGCGGGAGCAGGATTTGAACCTACGACCTTCGGGTTATGAGCCCGACGAGCTACCTAGCTGCTCCATCCCGCGTTAATACAAAAGGAGGATGTGGGATTCGAACCCACGCACGCTTTTACACGCCTGACGGTTTTCAAGACCGTTCCCTTCAGCCGGACTTGGGTAATCCTCCATACTATTCAAATGGACCTTGTAGGACTTGAACCTACGACCACTCGGTTATGAGCCGAGAGCTCTAACCAGCTGAGCTAAAGGTCCAACAAGATCTTTATAGCGGCGAAGGGGATCGAACCCCCGACCTCCCGGGTATGAACCGGACGCTCTAGCCAGCTGAGCTACACCGCCATATATCGGGAAGACAGGATTCGAACCTGCGACACCTTGGTC